>JAUXRN010000263.1 GCA_030681835.1 Actinomycetota bacterium | reverse complement strand
CTTGAGGTTGGCGGGGTTTCTGGGCGTCCGGAGCGCCGCCAACCTCAAGGTCGGCGGGGGTGGGGTGGCACGGAGCGCTACCGTCGGGGCGGGAGGCAGACATGGAACGTGGCACGGCGGTCGTCACAGGGGCGAGCAGCGGCATCGGTGCGGCCACCGCCATCGCTCTCGCCGAGCAGGGGTTCCACGTCGTCGCGGCCGCGCGGCGTACCGACCGCTTGGCCGCGCTGGCCGCCAGCCATCCGTCCATCGAGCCGGTCGAGCTCGATGTCACGAGCCAGGCGAGCGTGGACGGGTTGGCGGCGCACCTCGCCGGCCGCGATGTCACGGTGCTCGTCGCGAACGCGGGCGGGGCGTTCGACGCCGCGACAGTTGCCGAGGCCGACCTCGACATCTGGCAACGGACCCACGATGTCAACGTCCTGGGGACCGTGCGTACCGTCCGCGCGCTGCTCCCCTCGCTGATTGCTTGCGGCCGGGGACTGGTCGTGCTCATGGGCTCGACGGCCGGGCGCACGGCCTACGAGACTGGCGGCAGCTACGCGGCGGCGAAGCACGCCGTGGCCGCCATCGCCGGCACCCTGCGCCTAGAGCTGTGCGGCGCGCCGGTGCGGATCACCGAGATGGCGCCCGGCATGGTGCGGACTGATGAGTTCGCCCTGACGCGTTTCGCAGGTGACGCCGTACGCGCGGCCAAGGTCTACGAGGGGGTCGCCGAGCCATTGACTGCCGACGACGTGGGGAACGCGGTCGCGTGGGTGGCGACGTTGCCGCCGCACGTGAACATCGACCTGATGGTCATGCGCCCCGTCGCGCAGGCGGCCCAGCACAAGGTGCACCGGGTCCCGAGTGGAGGGAGTGACTGACGATCAGCCGACGACGCGGCCGACGCCGCTGAAGCGCTCCCCGTACCAAGGCCCCAAGAAGTCGATGATCTCCACGCCGTCGCTGGGGTTGGAGGCGCTGACCATCTTGCCGTTGCCGATGTACATGGCGACGTGGTGGGCACCCATCCCGAAGTAGAAGACCAGGTCGCCCGGCTGGATGTCGCTGACGGGCACCCGCTGCGTCTGGTCCCACTGCGTGTAGCTGAGGGCCGTCAGGCCGACTCCGGCCTGTGCCCATGCGGCTGCGGTCAGTTTCGAGCAGTCCCATGACGACGGAGGGTTCGCGCTGAAGGAGTAGGGATCGCCCACCTGGGACAGTGCGTACTGCACGGCCGCCTGCGCCCGCGAGCCGCCGGCGAATCCTCCACCGGATTCTGCATTCCCGCCACCAACGTCACCTTGGCCATCGCCCTGGCTGGCTTGCTGCTGCTGTTGCTCTTGCTGCTGTTGCTCTTGCTGCTGCTGGGCGAGGGCGGCGGCCTGACGGGCCTCCTCCAGTGCCTGCTGCTGGCGCTCGCGCTGCAGCTCCAAGAGCCGCTGCCGCTCCGCTTCCTGCAGGGTCGCCAAGACGTCCTCCGCTGCCGCGAGCCGGGCGGCGGCCTCGGCCTGTGCGCTGGCTAGCTCGTCGCGCACCTGCGCGGCGTCGTTCTCGCGGTCGCTGATCTCGGCCTCGGTCTGGGCCAGCCGTAGCCGCGAGGTGCGGGCCTGGCGCAACTGGTCGGCCTGCGCCTGCTCGAGCTGGCCGAGCACGGCCGCCTGGGCCAGGAACTCGACCGGGTTCTCGGCCAGAAGCACCTCGAGGGTGGGGTCGACACCTCCGCTGGTGTACGCGGCTCGCGCGATGTCCTCGATCGTGGCCTGCTGGATCCGCATGTCGTCGCGCTCGCGGGCCTGCCGGTTCTGGATGGTGCCCAGCTCGCCCTGGATCTGGGCAAGTCGCGCCGTGGCAGCGTTTGCGCGCTCATGCGCGGCCGCCGCCTGCATTTCCAGGTCGAGGACCTGCGCCTGCACCTGCTGGATGTCGGCACGCGGCGCGGCGCTGGACAACGGCCCGAGGGTGACCACCATCGCCCCGACCAGGGTGACCCCCAGGGCCGTTGACAGGACCGGACGCCTCATACGCATGGACCCACCATGGCTGGCGCCTCGTCACGGTTCGGGCCACGAACCATGAAGATTCCATGAAGAAAGCCGGGTGAGGCGAGAATGTCCCCATGCCCGACCCCGTGCGCGTCCTGGTCGTCGACGACGAACGGCCCCTCGTCAGGGTGATCACCAGCTACCTCGAGCGCGAGGGCTTCGAGGTGCTTCAGGCATTCGACGGGACGTCAGCGGTCGAGATCGCCCGGACAGAGGACCCCGGCCTGCTGCTGCTCGACCTCATGCTGCCCGGCATCGACGGCATCGAGGTGTGCCGGCAGGTCCGGCAGTTCTCGGACGCGTACGTCATCATCCTCACGGCGCGCGACGAGGAGGTCGACAAGGTCGTCGGGCTGTCGGTCGGAGCCGACGACTACCTCGTCAAGCCGTTCTCCCCGCGCGAGCTGATCGCGCGGATCCGGGCCATGCTGCGCCGCCCGCGGCACAGCCACCTTCCTGCCGCCGAGACCGTGACGATCGGAGACCTCGTCGTGGACCTCGAGGCGAGGACCGTCGAGGTCGCGGGGCAACCGGTGGAGCTGACCCGCACGGAGTTCGACATCCTCGCTGCCATGGCCTCCCGGCCGCGCGCTGCCTTGCCGCGACGCCAGCTCATCGACGAGGTCTGGGGAAGCGACTGGTACGGCGATGAGCACGTCGTCGACGTGCATGTCGGCCACCTGCGCCGCAAGCTCGGCGACGACGCCGCCGAGCCGCGCTTCATCCGCACGGTGCGTGGCATCGGCTACGGCCTGGGTCCTGGATGAACCCGTCGCCCGCCCGCCTCGCCACGAGGATCTTCCTCGTCCTTCTCGCGGTCCTGGCCGTCGCCACGGTCTCGTGGCTGGCCATCGCGGAGGTCGGTCCCCGTGCGCCCTTCGACATGCCCTACGGGACCGCGCTGGTCGTAGGCGGGGCCGTCTCCTTCACGGTCGCCGGAGTCGTGTCGTGGTTCCTGGCCCGCCGAATCGCCCGGCCGATCGCCGAGCTGGCCGACGCAGCCGAGTCCATCGCCGATGGACGGTACGGGGTGCAGGTGCCGCGAGCGAGGTCGAGCGCGGAACTGCAGCGCCTCTCGGACGCATTCGCCCGCATGTCTGCCCGGCTCTCGGACACCGAGGCCTCGCGGATCCGGCTGCTGTCCGACCTCGCGCACGAGATACGGACGCCGCTGGCCACCCTCGAGGCCTACATCGACGGGCTCGAGGACGGCGTGGTCCCGGCGGACCCGGCCGCGTGGTCCACGATGCGCGACCAGGTGCTGCGCCTGCGCCGGTTGACAGCCGACCTCCGCGAGACGGCGGCGGCCGAGGAGCATGCGCTCGGCCTGCAGCTGCAGACCACCGACCTTGCCCGCGTCGTGACGGCCGCCGTGGAGGCCGTGGTCCCACGCTTCCGGGCCAAGGGCGTGCACGCCACGACGGCCGGCACCGATCGACCCGTCCTCGTGCGTGCCGACGCCGACAGGCTGCAGCAGGTGCTGGCCAACTTGCTGGACAACGCGCTGCGGCACACGCCGGGCGGCGGGCACGTCGTCGTCAGCCTGGCCACGGAGGGACGGCGTGCCGTCATCCGGGTCTCCGACGACGGCGACGGGATCCCGCCGGACCAGCTCGACGCGATCTTCGCCCGCTTCCACCGCGTCGATGCGTCGCGCACCGCGGCAGACGGCAGCGGCAGCGGCCTCGGGCTCACGATTGCCCGGGCGATCATCACCGACCATGGGGGCACCATCACGGCCACGAGCGACGGACCGGGCCGCGGCGCAACGTTCACCATCACCTTGACCATTCCCGCCGCACGCTCGCCCAAGGACCCGATCGGGGGACCTTCGCCGGGGCGCGGCAGGTGACCTAGGTCCTGACATCTCCAGAAAGGGCCGATTTAGGGACGTTTGTCCTTTCTATCCGCAGCCCTATCCGACACAGTCAGACCATCAGCAGTTTGCTGGTAGATGTCGAGGAGGACGCACATGTCAGGTCAGTCGCAATCCCACGGGGTCGCAAAGTGGATCAGCATCGTCGTGATGGTCATCGGCGCAGTGATGGTCGTGTCCGGCGCAGTCACGTACGGTCAGGTCAGCAGCACCCTGTCGGCCGAGCGGATCACCGTCGCGGACGACGCCAGCTGCCAGGCCGGCGCCGCTGTCAACGGCCCCCTCGCCGCCTACTGCCAGGCGGACATCATCGCATTTCACGCGCTCGAGGCGACCGGCGGCAAGACCTACGCCGAGCTCGACCGTGAGGATCCGCTGCGTGCGGTTGCCATGAACGGCTCGTTCCTGCGGGCGTCGCTGTTCACGTCGGTCCTCGCCTTTGGTGTCTCGATCATGGCGATCGGGGTCGGCATCGTCTTCGTCCTGCTGGGCGTCGCGGTGTTCAACCTCGCCGGGCACAAGGCGGTCAAGGCCGAGTAGTCGCGGGACATGCGAAGGGGCGGGACCATCCGGTCCCGCCCCTTCGTCGTTCCTGGTTGTTGAGCGTGCTCAGCACGCCGGCTGAAGCTCCCGGAGCGAGGTGACGCTGGACTGGAGCTGCGTCGAGACGAGGGTCGAGACCCGGCCGAAGGCGCGGATGCGGGCGACGGAGGGCTCGTCCTCGTCCACCATCACGCCGACGAGCACGTCGTTGACGCCGAGGTCGCGGGCAGCGTGGGCCAGGAGCAGCAGCGAGACCGGATCGGCCTCGATGCCGTGATCCTCGATCGCGTGGCCGAGGGCCTTGATGGCACCGGTGGTGGTGGTGCTTGCTGACGTGTTCATGTTGACCTCCATGCATGAATGGTAGGGAGCCGTCGACATAAAGAAAAGCGATAGAAACTGATCGAGTCGATCGCATATACTGATGTCATGTCATTCGACGAAGTTGAGTTCCGCCACCTGCGCGCCCTGCGCGCCGTGGCCGAGGAGGGATCGTTCGTCGGCGCGGCCGATGTCCTGGGCTTCTCCCAGGCCGCCATCAGCCAGCAGATCGCCGGCCTGGAGAAGGCAGTCGGCACCTCGCTCTTCGACCGCCCGGGCGGTCCCAAGCCGGTGACCCTCACGCCGGCCGGACGGCTGTTCCTACGGCATGCCGACGCCGTCATCGAACGGCTGGGCACCGCCGAGCGAGAACTCGCCGACCTAGCCAGCGGCACGGCGGGTCGGCTGGTCATCGGCACGTACCAGAGCGTGTCCGTCCAATTGCTGCCCGACCTCGTGCGCGAGATGCGGGCGACCGCGCCCGACATCCACATCCACCTCGTCGAACGCGACGACAACGAGACCCTCATCTCCGACCTGCTCGCCGGCGAGCTCGACGTCACCTTTCTCACCGGCCCCTACGAGGACAGCCGCCTCGACATCATCGACCTGGGCATCGACCCCTTCGTCGTGCTCCTCGACAAGGACGGCGACCTGGCCCGTGCGTACAAGGGCCGTTCCTTCCCCACCAAGGAGCTCAACGGCATCCCGATGGTGGGCCAGCACCAATGCGACTGCCAGACGGCAATCGACGACGGCCTGCGCTCATCCGGCGTGCGCCCCCGTTACGTGTTCCGCTCCAACGACAATGGCGCGATGCAGGGGATGGTCAGGGCGGGCATGGGCCCGGCAGTCATGCCCCTGCTGGCCGTGGACACGGCGGACCCAGGCATCGTCGTCAAGCAGCTCGACCCGCCCCTGGACCCCCGGACGATCATGATCGGCCTGCGGCACGCGACCACTCCCCTTCCTGCCGCGGGGAAGTTCGTCAGGATCGCCAAGTCGGAGTGCCGCAAGCGGCTGGCCCGCGCCGCGCGCTGACGCCCCCTCAGCAGCGCCAGCGGCCCCCGGCCCAGTGGGCGGCACCCGAGCGTGGGCCTTCCCAGTTCAGGACCGTGAAGAAGGCGGCGTCCTGCCAGTAGCGAGGCCAACGATTCATCGGCTTGGCCCGCAGGTCGGCAAGCACCCGCTTGGCGGCCCGCGCGCCCATGAGCCGCTTGTGCTCCTTCAGCATCATCCATGTCGCACCGCGCGCGAGGTCCCGTGACACCTGGTAGGCACCGAAGTAGCTGCCGCTTGGCGACACGACGTCGTAGTGCCCCTCGCTCTCGCGGTCGGCTATGCAGCGGCGCAGCGACTCGGTGGCGGGGCGGTAGAACCTGCCGCGGTAGAGGCTGCGCTCCACCCCGCGCATGTCCCGGGTCGCCTTCGACCTCAGCGTGAACCGCGTATACGCGGTGTGCCGGGCAACCTGCACGGTGTGACGTACGGCCGCGGCGCTGGGCCGCACGACGATGGGTCGGGCGGCGGCCTGAACGGCGAGCATGGCCCGCGCCAACGATGCGGTTGCGTATGGGCTGACCTCCGCGATGGCTGCGGTCGACGACCCGGGACCGACGGACCCGAGGACGAAGGCCCCTGCGGTCGCGACGGCGGCGAGCTTGGCACTGCGGACGAGCGTTGTTCTGGACATCCAGCCTCGACTGACGGCACCCGGCCCATCCAGGCCGAGTGCGTGGTCGCGGTACGGGTCATTGCCGAAGGCGGGACATCTGTCCGTCTCGCCTGGCTCACCGGTCGTGCGGCCGCCCGGGCTGCTGCCCGGACAGGAGCTGGACGCACGTCCCCCGGCCCCTGCACGGGTCGGGTACCACGATGGTGATTCAACACCGAACGGCCTGCAGCGTGAATGCCGTTCTAGTGAAAAGGCTAATAACACCAACGGAATTCATTGTCGGGGCGGCGACGGCCAGTAGGCTTCCGGCTGCCCGATTTGCCCGATTGGAGCGCTTCTCGGGGTGACCTCGGCCACAGGGCCCGGCGGGGACGCCTGCACCGGACGTGAGATAGGTCTCCGCCTCACGGATGGCGCTACGGCGTGTCGCCCGCCACGGCGACCATCGCCTGACGGGCGATCTCGGCCTCCTCGTCGGTCGGGATGACCAGCACCCGGATCGGCCCCGTCCCGTCGTCGACCGCCCGCTCGACGCGGGACGGCTCCGCGTTCCGCTTCGTGTCCAGCGCGATGCCCAGATGCCGCAACGGGTCGCACACGTCCTGGCGCAGGGCAGCGTCGTTCTCGCCGATCCCAGCGGTGAAGACGAGCGCCTGCACGCCGGGCAGCACCGCCAGGTACGCACCGATGTAGGCGCGCACCCGGTAGGCGTACACATCAAGCGCGAGGCGGGCAGCCTGATCGCCGTCGTTCGCCCGACGACGCACCTCGCGCATGTCCTGATCTCCGGCCAGGCCCTTGAGCCCGCTCTGCTTGTTCAGCAGCGCATCGACGTCATCGAGGCCGAGACCGGCGGCGCGCATGAGGTGGAAGACGACCGCCGGGTCGACGTCCCCTGATCGCGTTCCCATCACCAGCCCCTGCAACGGGGTGAGCCCCATGCTGGTGTCGATGCCCACGCCGTCCCGCACCGCGGCCATGGAAGCACCGTTGCCGAGGTGGCAGATGATCAGCCGCACGCGGTCCGGAGCAACCCCGAGGAACCCCGCGGCCCGCCGCGTGACGTACGCATAACTGGTGCCGTGGAAGCCGTACTTGCGTAGCCGGTGAGCGCGCGCAACGTCCACGGGCAGTGCGTACGTGTAGGCCTCGGCGGGCATTCCGGCGTGGAAGGCCGTGTCGAAGACGGCGACCTGCGGGACGGACGGCAGCAGCCGCCGCATGTCGCGCAGGCCCACCAGCGCCGCCGGGTTGTGCAGGGGAGCCAGGGGCACGAGCCTTGCGATGGCATCCTCGACCTCGTCGTCGACGATCGCGGGCTCGCGGTACTCACTGCCTCCGTGCACGACGCGATGGCCGACCGCCACCAGCCGGTCGAGCCCAGGCCCGTGCTCGTCGAGGAGTGCCAGCACCGACTCCAGCGCCTCCGCGTGGTCGGCCAGCGGAACGTCGCGCTCGAGCGGGTCGGCGCCGGCGGCCTCGTGCCTGATCAGCGATCCCTCCTGCCCGATCCGCTCGACCAGTCCGCGCGCGAGCCATCTCCCGTCGACCGGGTCCACGACCTGGTACTTCAGGCTCGACGATCCCGAGTTGATGACCAGGACCAGGCTCATGAGCCCGCTCCGCTCTCCGAGGGGTTGACGTACTGGGCCTGGATCGCCGTGATGGCGACGGTGTTGACGATGTCAGGCACCGTGCACCCGCGAGAAAGGTCGTTGATCGGCCGGCGCAGCCCCTGCAGCACGGGGCCGATCGCGATGGCATCGGCCGACCGCTGCACCGCCTTGTACGTGGTGTTGCCGGTATTGAGGTCGGGGAACACGAGGACCGTCGCGTGGCCAGCGACCGGATTGCCCGGCAGCTTCGCGGCGCCGACGCCCTCGTCGACGGCGGCGTCGTACTGGATCGGGCCCGCCAACGGGAGGTCCGGACGCCGTTCGGCCACCAGTTGCGTCGCGGCACGGACCTTGTCGACGTCGCTGCCAGTGCCGGACGTTCCGGTGGAGTACGAGACCATCGCGATCCGTGGCTCGATGCCGAACGCCCCGGCCGTGTTGGCGCTGCTGATCGCGATGTCGGCAAGCTCCTCGGCAGTGGGGTCCGGGTTGACGGCGCAGTCCGCGAAGACGACCACCCGGTCAGGCAGGCACATGAGGAAGGCGCTGGACACGAGCAGCGCATCCGGGCGGGTCCGGATGATCTCCAGCGCCGGCCGGATCGTCTGGGCGGTGGTGTGCGCTGCACCGGACACCATCCCGCCGACCCGGCCGGTCTGGACGAGCATGGTCCCGAAGTAGGTGGCGTCGACGACCGTGTCGAAGGCCTGCTCGAAGGTCAGGCCCTTGTGCGCCCGGAGACTGGCGTACTCGCGGGCGAACTCCTCGCGCAGCGGCGACGTCGCAGGGTCCACCAGCTCGATCCCGGCCAGGTCGACGCCGACGCTGACCGACTTGGCCAGGATGTCGGCGGGGTCGCCGAGGAGGGTGATGTCGACGACGCCGGCATTCACGAGCTCCTCGGCCGCTCGCAGGATCCTCTCGTCCGTGCCTTCGGGCATGACGATCCGGGTGCGCACGGCCCTGGCCCGCTCGAGCAGGCCGATGGTGAACATCAACGGGGTGACCACGTCCGGGTGCGACAGCCGGATCAGCGAGGTGAACTCCTCGACGTCGACGACGGAGGTGAACTCCCCGAGGGCGGCCGCGATCTTGCGCCGGCTGGTTGCCCGGATCTCGCCACGCAGTCCCTCGAGCAGGTGCAGGGTCGTGTAGGTGTCCGTCTCGACGGCCACAACGGGCATGCCCGACGCCTCCAGCAGCGACCTCGTCATCGGATCGGGCCGGTACCCGTTGGTCAGCAGGACGCCCGACGGCGTCGGCATGTCCCGGCTGAGCGCGCAGGCAGCCGAGCCAACGGCGAGGTCGGCCCGGTCGCCGGACGCCACGACGAGCGCGCCATCGGTGAGGATCGGCAGCATCGTCTGCAGGTGCCCCGATCCGGCGACATAGGCCTCCACCTCGCGCTGCAGAGCGTCGCCGCCGCTGACCAGCACCTCGCCGCCCAGCCCCACCGCGACCTCCTCGACGGTCAGGGCCGAGAGCACGGGCAGGTCCCGGAGCACGTACACGGGCGCCCCGCGGCGGCGCGCCGCGATGCGGGAGCGCACGGACTCGACCCGGTCGGGCGCCACCCGGTTCACGATGGTGGCCACGACCGTGCAGCCGTGGCCCGTCAGCACTCCCGATGACGCATCCATCGACGACTCGATCGCCGCCGCATCGAGTTCGTGCCCGTTGACGACGGAGAGCACGGGGGCGCCCATGTTGGCCGCCAGCTCGGCGTTGAGGGCGAGCTCGGTCGACGGCGACGGACCGGTGAAATCGGTGCCGATGACGAGGACGAAATCGTAGTGCCCCTTCATCCGCAGGAAGGCGTCAACCGACGCGGCAACGAGCCTGCTGGTGTCGCCGGCCGCCATGAGGTGGGCAGCCTCTGCGTACCCCATGCCGTACGCATGATCGGGACGGAGCTGGTAGCGGTCGGTCAGCAGGTCGATGAGCGCGTCGTGGTCCCCGTCACCATCGAGGACCGGCCGGAACACGCCGACGCGGCCGACCTTCCTGGCCAGCGTCTCCAGCGTGCCCAGTGCCACGACCGCCTTGCCGGCGCGGATGGTAGTGGACGTGATGTAGAGGCTGTCGGACACCCGGCCGACGCTACCGGTCGCGTCACGGTGTCGTCGGCCCGGCCACATAAGGTTGCACCACGGGGCGAGACGGTCGAGGGGTGGTAACCGCGTGGCAGGGACGGCTCGCCCCGGCATGGTTGCCGCCCGGGCACCGCGTTCCCTGGCGCTGGGTGCTGGCGCGATCGGATGCCTGGTCTTCGTGGCGATGCCAGCCGACTCCGCTGGGTCGCCGATCGTGTACGGCCTCGTCTCCCTTGCCGCGCTGGTCGCCCTGGTGGCGGGGGTGGCCCGCATCCCCGGGCCGGCGCGCGCGCCGTGGTGGGGCGTGCTGGGCTACGTCACCTGCGCCTTCGTCGGCGACCTCGTCTACAACGTCCAGGTGTGGGTGCTGCAGGTCGAGCCCTCCCCCGGCCCATCCGACGTCATCTTCCTTGCCGGATACCTCTTCGCGCTGTACGGCCTGGCCGTCCTCATCCGGCGGGTCCAGCCGGGCCACAGCCGGGAGGGCTGGATCGACACGGCGATCCTGACCGTGTCCGCGGCGGCCGTCATCGGCACGCTTGTGGTCCAGCCGACCCTGGCTGCCAACCAGGGCGGCAGCGTGCAGCTCGGCATCGCGGTTGGCTACCCGCTCTTCGACCTGCTGATCTTCGCGGGGGTCGCCCGACTGCTCGTCGGCAGCGGGCCGGTCAACAGTGCGGTGGCGCTCGTAGCAGCGGCGTTCGCCGTCACCCTCGTCGCCGACCTGCTCTACAGCTACATCGAGGTGGGGGGCCTCGGCGGCAGCGCGCCCGCGTGGCTGGACGCGCTCTACCTGGTCGTCTTCATCATGCTGGCGCTGGCGGCATGGCGGCCGTCGGCAGCCTCTATCCGTCCGAAAGAGGACGGCGGTAACCAGCGATACCGCCTCGCCGGCCTCACGATCGGCGCCCTGCTCGTGCCCGTGATGCTGGTCATTGCCGCGCGGGCAGACAGCGAGTTGCCGGCCCGCCGGATCGCCATGGGGACGGTCATCGTCGTTGCGTTGGTGTTGTGGCGGTTCCGGTTGCTGCTGGACGTGGTCGAGGGGCAGTCCGCCCGGCTGGCGGTCCTGGCCCGCACCGACGCCCTGACCGGCCTGCCGAACCGGCGCACCCTGGACCACGAACTCGAACGCCTCGACGTCGCCGGTCCGCTGACCACCGGTCCCTTGACCATCGCCATGCTCGACCTCGACCGGTTCAAGGACTACAACGACCAGCACGGCCACCAGGCCGGCGACCACGCCCTGGCCCACTGCACCCGCGCCTGGCGCGCCGCCCTGCCCCCCGACGCCACCCTCGCCCGCTACGGAGGCGAGGAGTTCGCCCTCCTGCTCCCCGGCCACCACCACGGCGACGCGGCAGCACTGCTCGAGGCCGTCCGCACCGCCACCCCCGCCCCCCACACCGTCTCCATCGGCTACTCCCAGCAACGCCCCGGCGAGACCGCCTACGACACCCTCAACCGAGCCGACCGCGCCCTCTACCAAGCCAAGGCCAACGGCCGCAACCGCGTCGAGACGCTGGCGTAGCCCGTCGGCTAGGTCGGCAACGGGATCGTGTCGTCGTCGATGCACACCTCCGCCGTGACCCCACTCACCCGGTCCTGGCCGTCTGCGAGGTGCAGGACCATCCCACTGATGTACGCCACGTCGACCGGCTCGCTCCCCCGGGCGAGGTCGATGTAGCGGGCGATGTCCTCGACGGCTGCCCGGCGGGCAAGGTCGGTGAGCGCCGTCAGCGACGGGACCGGGCCTGGCGCCACCAGTCCGCCGACCCTCTCGCGAAGGTAGTCCTGCTCGATGTCGTCCGGACCTCCTGGCCGGGGGGCGCCGGGCCGCGGCCCGCCCTCGAGAAGCTGCTCGCGCAAGGCGGCCAGGGCTCCGCAGGCCGTCGACGCCCGCGTGTGGCCTCGTCGCTGGACCCGGCCCGCCACCCCGTCCGCGTCGATCCCGATGTGCGGGAAGGCGAGCACGACGAAACGCTGCCTGCGGTCCTCGCCTGGCACATGGGACAGGGCAGCCGCCAGGCCGGTGCGGCCGGCCAGGACCATGGCCCCGAGGGCGCCGACGGAGAACGGCCGGCCCCAGGTGCGGGCCATCTCCTCCTCGAACGGCCACATGAGCTCGTCCCGGCAGACGTCCACGAGGGCAAGGCAGTTGGACGGGCGGAAGCCCACGCGGGCAAGGGACCAGTCCGTCCAGGACGCGAAGTCGGACAGCCCGATGGAGTCGCGGACGAGCTCGGCCGGCTCGGGCCAGGAGTCGTGAGCCGCGTGCATGCGGCCACTGTGCCATCAGGCGGTCGCGGTCGCCTCCTGCGACTCGATGCGCGCGATGTGGTCGACGATGAGGTCGGCGAAGCGGGCCGGGTCGTCGACGTGCGGCTCATGCCCGGCCCCGGGGAAGACCACGAACCGGCTGCCCGGGAGCATCGCGTGCGCGGCCTCGCCGTGCGCCATCGGGATCATGGGGTCGCGGTCGCCCCAGATGATGAGCACCGGGCGGTCGGCCATGAGATGGAGCTTGTCGAGGGCCGACACGCTCTGGCCGCCCGGCCCCACCACGCTGCGCAGAGTGGCGAGGAAGGCGGCGCGGCGGTCGTCCTCGCCGAGCCAGGCCACGGTCTCCAGCGCCCGGGGGCTCAGCGCGTGCGGACGGATGCCGACGCGGCCCAGCTTGTCGCCGACCCAGGCCGCGGCAGACAGGGTGCGCTCGTTGATGGCCACGCGCAGTGCAAGGTCGGCGCCGGGAAGCGCAGCCGCCCGCAGCCCGCTGAAGGCCTCCTCGCCCAGGCCACCGCTGGATTCCAGCACGAGCGCGTCGACTCGCTCGGGGTACTGGTAGATGAACTGCATGGAGATGCCCCCGCCGAGGGAATGCCCGACCAGGTGCACGCGCGCGATGCCGAGATGATCGAGCAGGTCGCGGACGGCACAGGCCATGGCGCCGAGGCTGTAGTCGCCGGGCCCCCGCGAGGAGTCCCCGTGGCCCGGCAGGTCCATGGCGATGACCCGACGACCGGATGCGGCGATGCGGTCGGGCACGTCCCCCCACGAGAGCCGGCTGGAACCGATGCCGTGCACGAGGAGGATCGGAATGCCGGCACCGGGAAGGTCACGGTAGGCGATGTCCCGCCCGTTGAGCCTGACCTGCGCGCGATCGTCGGCCATCGGAGATCCCCTTCGCCGTCGGCCCGGGCCATGCTCGGTACCGATGAGTAACCTACGCAATCGTAACCTACGCCGCCGTAGGTAACGAGCGTTTGGGGCTATCTCGCAACGAGCACGATCACGACGATCGCGATGGCCACGGCCGCCCCGATCGCGATCCACGGGGCCGAGCGCCGGGTCCGTGCGAAGCGCGGCTTGCCCGACCCGTCCGAGATCTCGCCCGCGGCGCGCAGCCGGTCGTTGCTCCGGGCAATGCGGGCTGCCTTCGCGATCCGCTCGTCGGCCGTCGCCTCCTTGGGGCCGCCGGACACGAAGTCGTCGTCGAGCACGAGGCCGTCGAGCGCGGCGTCGATCGGGTCGTCTGCTGGCTGGTCCTGCGGGCTGGTCACGGCACCTCCCGGTCGTGGGGAGACCAGCGTACGTACCGCGGCGCTGCCGAGCCCGTCGAGCTCGCCGCTCGGCGGGGGTCAGCCGGCGTAGGCGGCGGTGAGTTCGCCGACCGCTTCCGCCACGCATGCCTCGTCACTGGCCGGGCGGCCGCGCGCCTGGGTGCCGCCGCAGAACCCCACGAGGGATGGCACTCCCGTGACGTCGCTGATGTCGTACCACTCCGACCATCGGCCGCCGACGATGCCGATCACCCGTACGTCGTCCCCGAAGTCCTTGCGCCACCAGTCCCGCTCGAAGCGCAGGACGACCTTCTCCAGGTTGCCGGTCGTCAGCCCTGACAGACCCGCCGCCACCGAGGTCGGCATGGGGGAGATCGACGGGACACCGGCTTGCACCAGGGCCAGCGGGACCGCGACCACCACGGCGTCGGCGACGACCTGCTCGCCGGTTGTGCCGGTGACGCGAACCTTGCTGCCCTCCACGACGACGGAGCCCACCGGCGTGCCGACCCGGACGTCCAGCGCGGCGGCGAGCATCCGCGGGACCTTGTCGTAGCCCCCGGACACGAAGTCGTCGCGGCCGCGCTCCCACGCCCCCTCCGTCACGGCGCGCGTCCCGAGCTGGCCGGGGTCCACCCCGTACTCCTGCACGATCTCGGTGTTCTCCGCCCAGTCGTTGGGACCGTCCGACACCCAGCCCTGGCCGGCCAGCCAGGTGCCGACAGACATGGCCAGCGGCGGGTCCGTTGCCTCGAGCCTGTCGGTCATCGCGACCAGCTGGGCGGCGCGGCGTGCCGCGTCGGGGTCCGGACGCCCGGTCTTCACGCTGCGCACCGCCTCGTCGTTGTAGTTCGTCGGCACCCGACCCAGGCCTGCCCGCCGGACCAGCGGGACCATCGCGTTCTTGCGGACACCCTCCAGCCAGGCCGCTCCGAGTTCGACGGGAACCCCCCACGTGCGATCGGTGCTCACCCGCCCGCCCACCCGGCCGCGGGCCTCCAGCACGAGGACGTCTGCCCCGAGTCGCTGAAGCTCGGTGGCGGCCCCCAGTCCGGCCATCCCCGCCCCGACGACGATGACCCGGCGCCCGGACACCCCGGGCCCGTCGTCATCGAGCACTCGCGCGGCCGCACGGCCCGAGCGCAGGGCTCCCGGGACGGTGGCCGGGTGCGCCCAGTCGGCGTATTCGCCGGCCAGCACCACCCGCCCGCCGATGACGGTCTCGGCGATGACCCAGCGGACCTTGGCCGGCACCCCGGCCGGCAGCGCCGAGTACGAACCGCGCGCCCAGGGATCGGTGTCCCACCGGGTGACGATGCTTGCCGTGGGCGCCGGCACCCGGCGGGCCCGTACGGTGGCCGCCCGTGCGGGAGCGAGGTGACCGGCGACCGTCCCGACGACCAGGGCGGTGCCGGCGACAGCTACTCCCGTGGCGCCCAGCACCGTCCGGCGGCTCAGCGGCGCCGCGCGCTCGGCTTCTGGCACCGGGCAAGTATGCGGCCAAACCCCCTCCGCGAGGGCCACTACCCTGAGCCATGCCCTCCAACACCTCCGTCCGGCTGGCCCGGCGACCCTCCGGCACCCCGGTACCCGACGACTTCGCGATCACGACCGAGGCGGCGCCCGAGCCTGGTCCCAAGGAGTTCGTCGTCAAGAACACGATGATCTCCCTGGATCCCGCCATGCGGGGCTGGCTCGACGACCGCCCCTCCTACCTGCCGCCCGTCGGGATCGGCGAGGTGGTCCGGGCCGGAGCGGTGGGCGAAGTGGTCGCCTCGCAGCACCGCCGCTTCCCCGTCGGCAGCTACGTGTCCGGCACGTTCGGGGTGCAGGAATACGCCCTGTCCGACGGCCGTGACGTCACCAAGATCGACCTGGCCCAGGGCACGCCCGCGATGCACCTCGGCGTGCTGGGCCTGACCGGCCTGACCGCCTACTTCGGCCTGTTCGACCTCGGCAAGCCCCGGGCCGGCGAGACCGTCCTGGTGTCGGCGGCTGCCGGCGCCGTGGGGTCGATCGTCGGCCAACTCGCGCTGCTCAACGGGTGCCGCGTGGTGGGCCTGGCCGGCGGTCCGGAGAAGTGCCGCTACCTCACCGAGGAACTCGGCTTCCATGCCGCCATCGACTACAAGGCCGACGGGATGCGGCGCGCCATGGCCGAGGCCTGCCCTGACGGCATCGACGTCTACTTCGACAATGTCGGCGGCACCATCCTGAACACCGCGCTCACGATGCTGGCGATGCATGCCCGCATCGTCGTCTGCGGCGCGGTCGCCCAGTACAACGCCGACGCCCCGACACCGGGGCCGTCGAACTACCTCGCCCTCCTCGTCCGCCGGGCGACGATGTCCGGCTTCCTGGTCTTCGACTACGCGTCCGAGTACCCGGTCGCGCGGCGTCGGCTGGCCGGCTGGGTGGCCGACGGGCGGATCACGGCACCGGAGACGATCGTGGCCGGATCGGTCAGCGACTTCCTGCCGACGTTCATGCGCCTGTTCTCCGGCGATAACCTCGGCAAGCTCGTGCTCGACATCTCCGGCTGACGTCAAGCGATCGAAGGGACTTCCATGGACACCCGCGGCACCTCACTGACCGGTCGGCGCGCGCTCGTCACCGGGGCATCACGCGGCATCGGTCGCGCCATTGCCGTGCTGTTCGCGCAGGAAGGGGCCGACGTCGCGATCGTCGCGCGCAATGCCGAGGCCCTTGACGAGGTGGCGGCGGAGGTGCGCGCGACCGGCGCCGTGTGCGTCGTGATCCCGGCCGACGTCACCGCCGACGACGCTCCTCAGCGGATCGTCGATGAGGCGATCGCCGGGCTCGGCGGGCTGGACATCCTGGTCAACAACGCCGGCGGCAACAGCTTCATGGCCCCGCTGCACACCATGCGCTACTCGGGCTGGCAGAAGACGATGAACCTCAACCTCGACTCGATCGTGCGGCTGCTTCAAGCCGCGCTGCCGGCGATGATCGAGACCCGGCACGCGTCCGTCATCAACGTCTCGTCGGTCGCTGGCACGAACGGATCGCCGTTCATGTCGCACTACGGCGCGGCCAAGGCTGCGTTGATCTCGCTGACCCGGAGCGTCGCGGTCGAGCTGGCCACCGAAGGCGTCCGGGTCAACGCGCTCATCCCAGGCTGGATCGACACCGACCTCACGGGCTTCCTGCGCGAGGATGACGGCGTCGAGCACGCCGTCATCGACCGGGTGCCCATGAAGCGCTGGGGCAAGGCGGACGAGATCGCGCAAGGCGCTCTGTTCCTGGCCAGCGATGCGTCATCGTTCATGACCGGGCAGAACCTCGTGCTCGACGGCGGCCTGACCGCGAACCCCTAGGCGGGATCGCCCGGCAGGATCGGGCTTGACTGCGGGTGCGGTGCCTCGCCCCGGGCGAGCATGGCGGCGAACACCTCGATCCGGCGGAGCCGCGTGTCGGCGCGCTTGGCCTGGTCGATCCGCAGCAGCACGGCGTAGCGGTTCTGGCTGGACAGCCGGTCGAATGCCAGCGCCGCCGGCGGGTGGGCGTCCAGCGCAACGCGGAGGTCGCCCGGCACGGGCATCGACGCCTGGCCCGCGTACGCGGCGGCCCACCGCCCGTCAGCCCTGGCCCGCTCGACCTCCCGCAGTCCGGCCGGCGTCATCCGGCCCGACTCGATCAACCCCTCGGCCAGCGCGACGTTCCGCTGCGACCACGCGCTTCGCGACCTGCGCGGGGTGAACCGCTGCACGAAGCTGGCCTCGTCCCGGCTGCGCTTCTGCCCGTCGATCCAGCCGAAGCAGAGCGCCTCCTCCAGCGCGTCGTCGTACGACAGCCGCGTGGGGGCGTGCTTGCCCTTGCGGGCCAGGACCAGCCACTCCCCCGCGGACTCCTGGCCGCGCGACCCCAGCCAGCGTCGCCAGGCGGCACGGTCCCGCAGGACGAGTTCCTCGACGTTCACGCGGGTCACCCTGCCACGGCCCCCGCCGCCACGAGCGCGATGACATCGACCGCCACGACCGCCATGAGCGCGTGGTACGACACCGAGCGGCCACGCGCGACGACGGCGATCACGAGCGCCACGACGTATGCCGCCACGACGACCGCCGCCAGGATGGGGCTGCTGCCCGCGACGGCGAAAGCCAGGATCGCGGTGCCCACCGCCAGCAGCACCCAGCATGCCGCGATCGCGGCCACGGGGCCCAGTCGCACGGCGAGCCCGTCGACGCCGGCCGACCGGTCGGCGTCGATGTCGGGGACGGCGTTGGCCAGGTGTCCGGCGACCCCGACCACGGCGAACGCGGCCACGGCCCATGCTGGCGGCGCGGACCCGTCGAGCCCGATGGTGAGGAAGGCGGGCATCGCGCCGAACGCGATCGCGTACGGCAGCCACGACCACGCCGTGCGCGAAAGCCGCACGTTGTACAGCCACGCCATCGCCAGGGCCAGCACGTGGAACGAGCCGCCGAGCCAGCCCGCGGCCCACCAGCTGAGCGCGCACGACGTCGCCAGTGCGGCCGCGGCAGCCACCCACAGGGCGCCCGCAGACACCAGCCCGGCCACGGTCGGCTTCGTTCCGCGGTCCACGCGACGGTCGAGTGCGGCGTCGTGCGCGTCGTTGCTCCAGCCCACCGAGAGCTGGCCCACCAATATGGCGGCGACGAGCAGGGCGAAGGCGCCGCCCCGCCAGCCCAGGGCCCACGCGAACGCGGACATGACGAACGTGACGGCCACCGCGGGGAGCGGATGGCAGGCCCGGGCCAGGCCGCGTGCGGCCGACGCGGGGGTCACTCGCTCGGAGGAGACGCCACGCCCCTCGACAGCAGCCGGTCCAGCCCGAGGAACACCAGTCCGAGGACGATGCCGAGGATGAGCACGCCGGCGACGTTGACCAGTGACTTCCCGTAGCCGAGGACCGCGACGTCGAGGAACCCGTAGGGGTAGGCGCCGATGACGGCGCCGCGCGCGAACGTGTAGGCCAGCCACAGGATCGGGATGACCAGTGCGGTGAATACCGTCACCAGCCGCAGCCACGCCCTCGGCCCCCACACGAGCCACGTCACGACGGTGAGGACCGGCACGAGGTAGTGCTCGATCGTGTTCGTGACGTACTGCAGCCCCTGCAGGTCGGCATCCTTCGCGAGGATGAGCACGAAGACCAGCCCGGTCACGGTGATCATGATCAGGGAATCCATGCGGATAGTGCGCCACAGCAGAGTCGGGCGCACGCGCCCCTGCGCCAGCGCGGTCAGCATGACCGCGACGAGGATGTTGCTGAGGATCGTGAAGTAGGACAGGTAGTCGATCACGCGTCCCGGCGCACCGGCGATACCGGCCGCGTTGTCATACCCGAATGCCGACGGCAGGGTCACCGCGCTCGGATAGACGGCGAAGGCCGTGAGCACGAGATTGAGAGCCAGCGCGAACCAGCCGAGGCCCGCGGTGATCCCGAAGGCGACGCGCGCATTGCGGGACAGCCCGGTGGACGGCACGGCGCCACTGTAGACGGGTATCACTCCCGCCGGCCTGCATGGACGTGGCCGGCCGTGGGACGATGCGGCGAACCGAGAGGACGGCCATGGACTTCGAGCCCAGCGCACGCGCAACCGAGTACCTCGCCCGCATGCAGGACTTCATGGACGAGGCGGTCTACCCCGCCGAGCCCGTCTATGCCGAGCAGCGACGGTCCCTGGCCGCAACGGGACAGCTCCACACGCTGCCCCCGATCGTCGAGGTGCTCAAGGCCGACGCCCGGTCGCGCGGGCTGTGGAACCTGTTCCTGCCCGACTCCCACGACCCCGCGCACGGCCTCTCGGTCCTCGAGTACGCGCCCATCGCCGAGCTCTCCGGCCGGTCTGTGGAGATCGCGCCCGAGGCCATCAACTGCGCGGCGCCGGACACCGGCAACATGGAGCTGCTCCACATGTTCGGCACCGACGAGCAGAAGCAGCGCTGGCTGGAGCCGTTGCTGGCCGGGACGATCCGCTCCGGCTTCGCGATGACGGAGCCCGGCGTGGCGAGCAGCGACGCGACGAACATCGAGACCTCGATCCGCCGCGAGGGGGACGAGTACGTGATCGACGGGCGCAAGTGGTGGACGACCGGTGCCAACGACCCGCGCTGCAGCATCCTCATCGTGATGGGCAAGACCGATCCGGCTGCCGACCGGCACCGCCAGCAGTCGATGGTCCTCGTTCCGCTCGACACGCCTGGCGTCGAGGTCGTGCGCGGCCTGCCGGTGTTCGGCTACCACGACCAGCACGGGCACGCCGAGATCACCTTCACCGGCGTGCGGGTGCCGGTTGCCAACGTCCTGGGCGAGGAGGGCAGCGGCTTCGCCCTCGCCCAGGCGCGGCTCGGCCCGGGCCGGATCCACCACTGCATGCGCGCCATTGGCATGGCCGAGCGGGCCTTGGACCTCATGACCGAGCGGGCCCTCAGCCGGGTCGCCTTCGGCGAGCCGCTGGCCAAGCAGGGCGTCGTCCGCGAGCAGATCGCGGAATCACGGCTGGAGATCGAGCAGGCCCGGCTGCTCACCCTCAAGGCCGCCTGGATGATCGATCGCGTCGGCGCCAAGGGCGCCCGTGTGGAGATCGCGGCGATCAAGGTCGCCGCTCCCCGGGCCGCGCTCAACGTCCTCGACCGGGCCATCCAGGTCTTCGGCGGCATGGGGGTCAGCGACGACGTCCCCCTCGCCCAGATGTGGGCGCTGGCCCGCACCCTGCGCCTGGCCGACGGACCCGACGAGGTTCACCTGCGCGACATCGCCCGCGCGGAGTTGCGCAGGCACCTGACGTGACGGCCGGCACGACCATCCCCGTCCGCGACGAGGATGCCTTCGACGTCCCCGCCGTGCACGCCTGGCTGCAACGGGCGGCACCGGCCGCGGTCCCGCCGGGGAGCCCGCTGCCCACCGTCGAGCAGTTCCCCGGCGGGGCATCCAACCTCACGTACTGCCTGCACTACCCGGACCGTGACCTCGTCCTGCGACGCCCGCCCCGGGGGCACAAGGCCGCGTCGGCGCACGATATGGGCCGCGAGGTCACGGTGCAGACCCGGCTGCGCCCGCGGTACCCCCTCGTCCCGGAGGTGCTCGGCTACTGCGAGGACCACTCGATCATCGGCGACGGCTTCTACGTCATGGAGCGCATCCCCGGCACGATCCTGCGCAGCAACCTGCCCGACGGCATGCACCTGACCGTGGACCAGGCGCGCGGCCTGGCCGAGACGATCATCGATGCCCAGGCCGACCTGCACGCCATCGATCCGGCCGCCGTCGACCTGGATTCGCTCGGCCGGGGGCCGGGGTACGTCGGCCGCCAGGTCTCGGGATGGTCGCGCCGGTACCGCGAGGCGCGGACGGACGACGTCCCCGACGCCGAGGACGTCATGGCGTGGCTCGACGCCCGGCAGCGGCCCGACGTCGCGGCACGGCTCGTGCACGGCGACTGGCGCTTCGACAACCTCGTCCTGGACCTCAGCGGCGAGCCGCGCATCGCCGGGGTCCTGGACTGGGAGATGGCCACCGTCGGCGATCCGCTGATGGACCTAGGCTGCTCGCTCGCCTACTGGATCCAGTCCGACGACGACCCCGACCTCCAATTGCTGCGGCGCCAGCCCACCCACCTGCCCGGCATGCCGACCCGCGAGGAGTACGTCGCCCGCTACCTCGCCAGGACGGGGTTCGCGCTCGACGACTGGCCGTTCTACGAGGTGTTCGGCATGTTCCGGCTCGCCGTCATCATCCAGCAGATCTGGTTCCGCTACCGGCTCGGCCAGACGACGAACCCCGCATTCTCGGCCTTCGGCGTGGGGACGAACGTCCTCGTTGCCCAGGCCCGATCGCGCATGCGCAATCCCTCGTCGCCCGCCGCGGCGCACTAGTCTGCAGGCACCGCTCGTGCCCGCGTGACGGGTGCCCGCTCCGGGAAGGGAGGCACATGAACGTCGTCATCGGCATCGCCGTGGCCGCCGTCGTGATCATCGGCGCCATCGCGCTCGGCCTGAAGTTCTTCAATACGTCCGTCAAGGAGCAGGAGGACGAGAAGGGCTGGGAGTGAGCGCCCCCGACACGATCGTCCTCATCCGCCACGGCGAGAAGCCCGGCGACGACGGCCCGCCGCACGGCGTCAATCACCATGGCGAGAAGGACGACCACTCCCTCTCGGTCCGCGGCTGGACCCGGGCCGGCGCACTCGCCGTCGTGTTCGCGCACGCCCCGCACCCCGCCTCGCCCGTGGCGACCCGCCCCACCCGCCTGTACGCAACGAAGTCGTCGCACCAGGCGCGCAGCACCCGCGAGCGCGACACCGCTCGGCCGACTGCGCAGCGGCTCGGCCTGCAGGTCGACGACTCCGTCGCGCACGGGCACGAGGACGAGCTCGTCGCCCGCGTGCTCGACGGCAACGGGGGCGTCGTGGTCGTGTGGCATCACGGCGTGATGCCCAAGCTGGCCCGCTCGTTCCCGCTCGCCAACCCCGAGGATGTCCCGGCGGAGTGGCCCGACGAGCGCTACGACCTCTTCTGGATCCTCAGCCGGCTGCCCGGCGACGGCCAGCCCATGTACCAGTTCAGCGAGGTCGCGCAGTCGTTGCTCGACGGAGACGCCGACAGCGGCCTCCCCGGCGACCCCGGCTGAGCCAGGCGCACGCGATGCAGGCCGCGGGCTGGAAGCGCTACGTACGCATCGCGGCGTGGCTGCCGCGCTACCGCAGCCGCCTCCTGCTGGGCGACATCCTCGCCGGCCTCGTCGTGGCCGCGCTTGCAGTCCCTCAGTCCCTCGGCTACGCAGGCATCGCCGGCGTCCCCGTCGTCGTCGGC
>JAUXRN010000073.1 GCA_030681835.1 Actinomycetota bacterium | reverse complement strand
GTCGTCGACCCGGTCGGCGAGCCGCCGCACCGTCGCCGTCCGCTCGGAGTACCCCATGTCGAGTTGGTCCACGGCGACGACTCGGACGTCGTGCGGGGCCTTGGCCAGCACGGCCCGCCACAGGTAGGACCAGGTGGGGTTGCCGTGCACGCACAGCACCGTCAGGGCAGGGGTTCCCCGATCGTCGCCCGCATGAGTGTCCAGAACGTGCCAGGTGCGCCGGACCCCGTCGGCGTCCCGGGCGGCGACCAGCCGCGACCATCGGGCGTCCAGTCCCGGCAGCCCCTCGGGGGGCAGCTCAGCCGGCGAGGGGTCCGTCACCAGGCGATCTCGACGACCGCTGCATTCAGCCCGGAGCCGATGCCCATGCAGCCGATCCGCTGGCCGGACTCGAAGTCGGCCGAGTGGAGGGCGAGGGTGAACGGGATCGACGCGGGCCCGACATTTCCCCGCGTGCGGAAGATCACCGGCGTGCGGCCTGGATCGATGCCGAGGGCGGAGGTGATGGCGGCCGTGTGCACCTGGGAGACCTGGTGGATGACGTAGGCATCGAGGTTGGTCCAGTCGAACTCCACCAGCGCATCAGCCCATGCGTCGCGGGCCAGCTCAACGCCAGCGTCGAGCAACGCCCGGGAATCGGTGCGCATCTCGTCGAGGTCCCCGATGCAGAGGGTGTTGTACTGGGTGGCGGCACGCGCGACGCCACCCACGAACCGATGCCCCTCGGCATGGGTCGAGGCCCGTCCCAGGACCATGGCCGCACCCCCCGACCCGAGCGTCAGCGAGGCGAAGTTGTCCAAGACGTCGTCGCGGGTCGTCTCGGGCCGCTGCAGCCGGGCGATGGTGGCGAGCTGCGTGCGACGGGCACCCTCGCCGTCGACGATGAGCGCGTAGTCGACCTGCCCGGTGTCGATCATCATGCCGGCGAGCTGCATTCCGTTGACGAAGCCCAGGCAGGCATTGGAGAGGTCGAAGTTCAGGCACGCGGTGCCGAGCCCGAGCTGCTCGTGCACGTCGACCGCAGCGGACGGCTCGAGGTGGTCGCGGCACACCGACGTGTCGATGAGCAGGCCGACGGCGGCAGGGTCGATGCCCGCCTCGGCAATCGCCTTGGCCCCGGCCATGGCCGCCGCGTCGGCGAAGGACACGTCCTCGGGCCACCACCGGCGCTCCGCGATCCCTGCCAGTGCCTCCAGCATGCCCGGGCGCAGGCCGACGCGAGCGTAGGTATCCGCGAGCTGGGCGTCGAACTCGTCCGACGTGACCACGATCGGCGCCTCGGCCACGGTGACGGACAGCACGGCGGTGTCCGTGAACCGGAACGTGGCGTTGCCACTCATGGGGATCCTCTCGCTCCCCCGCGGCGGGGGCACTCGGATAAGCCTGCCACGGGCGGGCGGATCCGCCGACTCGGGCCTGAGCACCCGGGCTCGCCGCCACGGTGCCGTGACGTACCGTGGCCCCGTGACACCACCCCGGCGCCCCCGTGGCTCGCTGGCCCGCCTGTCCGCCGCAGCCGTCATCACCGCAATGGTCGTCGTGTCGGTCGGGGTGCTTCCGCAGGCACCGGCCGCCGCGGTTGCCGAGCCCCGCCTCTTCCTGCCGGCGGTCGACCAGCCGCCGGCGGACCTCGCCTCCTACTACGGGCAGGCACTGGCCTGGGCGCCGTGCAGTGGGGGCCTGTCCTGCGCCTGGCTGACCGTCCCGCTGGACTACTCCGCACCGGCCGGCGCGACGATCCGGATCAGGGTGGCCCGCTACCACGCCACCGGGTCACCCGCCCAGCGCCAGGGCTCGCTCATCATCAATCCCGGGGGGCCAGGCGGCTCCGGCGTCGACTTCACGTCGTACGTGGCCGAGTACGTCGCCCCGGCCGTCGCCGCCGAGTTCGACATCGTCGGCTTCGACCCGCGCGGGGTGGCGCAGTCCGCCCCGATCACCTGCCTCACGGGTCGGCAGACCTCGGTGTGGCTGGCGACCGACGGTTCGCCCAGCACGCGGGCCCAGGAGCGCACCCTCATGCGCCGGGCGGCGCAGGTCGCCCGCGGGTGCCTGAGCAAGTCGCCCACGCTGGCGCGGCACGTCGGCACCGAGAACACCGTCCGCGACATGGACATCCTGCGCCAGACCCTCGGTGACACCCAGCTGAACTGGCTGGGCTTCTCCTACGGGACCTTCCTCGGCACCCGCTACGCCGAGGTCTTCCCTGACCGGGTCGGCCGCATGGCCCTGGACGGGGCGCTCGACCCATCGCTGGGGGCGATGGAGATCTCCGAGGGGCAGTCGCGCGGGTTCCAGCAGGCCCTGAAGCGCTTCGCCGCGGACTGCGCGAAACGGTCCAGCTGCCCCTACCGCGGGTCGGCCCAGGCAGTGCTTCGCGGGATCAACGTGCTGCTCGCAGGCCTGGACCGCTCGCCCATGCCCACCGACCGGGGCCGGCCATTGAACCAGGCGGAGGCCATCACGGCCGTGTTCTACCCCATGTACACGACGCTCCTGTGGCCCGCGCTCCGACGCGCCCTCGCTCAGGCCGAGCAAGGCGACGGCAGTGGGATGCTCGCGATCTCGGACATGGCCTCGGATCGCACCGGCCCCGACACCTTCGGCAGCAACATGACCTCGGCGTTCTACGCCATCTCGTGCTGGGACCTGCCCGCCCCTCCGGGAAGCGCCGGCCTCAGGGCTGCGGCCGCCGCCTGGTCCAAGGACGCCGACGTGCCCGAACTGGCCAAGGCCATGGCATGGGGCAACGCCCCATGCACAACGTGGTTCGGCCACTCCCCGCGCACCCCGCGTCCCGCCGCGACGACGACCGTCGCGCCCATCCTGGTTGTCGGCACGACGTACGACCCTGCCACGCCCTATTGGTGGTCGCAGGCCCTGAGCCGACAGCTCAGCACGTCGACCTTGCTGACCTATGACGGTGACGGGCATACGGCGTACGGGGGCGGCTCACCGTGCATTGACCGGGCTATCGACACCTACCTGCTCGACGGGACGATGCCGGCCCGCGGGACCGTCTGCCGATAGGGCACGCAGCGCGTTCGTCTCAGGCGTCAGTCTGCTTCTCGGGGTCGTCATGGTCCTCGAGCGTCGACAGGAACTGCTCGACCTGCGCGGCGATCTCCTCGCCGGTGGGGATCCGGCCGCCGGTCAGGTCGGACGCGCCGGTCGGCGCACCGCCCGCGACGGCCGCGAGCTGGTCGTACTGCTGCTCCAGCGCGGTGACGACAGCGGCGAACTCCTCGTTCCCGGAAAGCTGGGCCGCGACATCCGCATCGGCCTGCATCGCGGCCGGCTGGAGCGCATCCACCGGGAGGACCAGCCCGGTCGCCGCGGCGACGCCCTGAAGCAGCGTGGCGGCCGCGCGCGGGAACTCGTACTGCACGAGGTAGTGCGGCACCTGGGCGGTGATCCCCATCGAGGGCAGCCCCTGCTGGCCGATGTGCAGCTCCAGCATGGCGCCGACGTGCCCGGGAACCTCGATCTCGCCGAGCACGGACACGTGCCCGGCGAGCAGGTCCGCCTCGCTGCCGTGCACCGTGAGCCCCAGGGGTCGGGTGTGCGGGCTGGGCCAGGGGATGGCCGACAGGCCCACGGCCAGGCGCACCCGATAGTGCGCGATGACGAGGTCGACGGCGGCCATGAACCGCTGCCACTGGTAGTCCGGCTCCGGCCCGGTCAGCAGCAGGAAGCCCTGGCCGCTCTCATCGGTGACCTCGTGCAGGACCAGCTGAGGGATCTCGACCGAGGCGAAGTGGTCGACGACGTAGGTCATGCGCGGCCTGCGGGCGCGGTAGTCGAGCAGTTCATCGGCGTCGAATGAGGCCAGCAGGCGGTGCGGGAGGGCCTGCAGGAGGTGGTCGGCAGCCATGCGCACGCCGGCACCGGCATCGACGAAGCCCGAGAACGCATAGAGCATGACCGGAGGCTCGTCGAACTGCGCCTCGCTGTGGATCGTGAACAGGTCCTCGGCCGGACGCATGGTCATCTCCGCTTCATGCCGGTCGCCATCGATGGCCCTCAAGCAAACGCAGCGGGGCCCTCTATTGTTCCGGCGCGTCCTTGGGGGCCTTGGCACGTCCCCGGGCAGGCTTCTTCGCCGCCGGCTCCTCCTCGGCAGTCGCATCCTGCACGGCGGCCGGCACGGCTTCGTGCGCCGCATCGTCTGCCGCGACGTCCTCGGCCGCGGCACTTGCCGCGTCGGCTGCGGCATCGGCCAGCTGGTGGGCAGCGGTGCCGGTCTTCTCCGCGAGTTGCTCCGCCGCCTTGCTCGTCGCATCGGCAGCCTCGGCCGCGGAGACCCCGACGCTCGCCGCGGCGTCAGCCACCTTCTGCGCGGCAGCATCGGTCGCGCCGGCCGCGCGGCCTGCGGCGGCCGACACCTTGCTCGCCGCCATCCCTGCGGCGGACGTGACCGAGTCCGCCCACAGGCTCGCCGTCGCGTCCACGTCGTCGGTGCGTCCGCGGCGTCGCCACAGGACCACGCCTGCGGCGGCTCCGGCCAGCGCGGCAACGGCGATGAATGCCTTCTTCATGGGTCCTCCCGAGTAGTGGTGCGACGCTAACACTCGGCCGCGTTCGCGTCAGCGCGAGCGCTTGGCCTCCTTGAGGTAGGACAGGAAGCGCTCGGTGACCTGCGGACTGTTGAAGAACTGGTCGCGACCCTCCGGGGTCAGCCCGAGGGCGTGCTCGCACACCCGTGACCAGGCCAGGCCCACGGCCTTCGTGAGCGTCCCCGCCACCGCCGCGGAGATGGCCGAACCGGCCACCATCCCCCCGGGCACGAACTTGAGCAGGCTGGTCACCGCGTAGCGCCCGGCCATGGTGGCCCCGCCGGTCAGGACGACGGCACCGGCCGCCGCGAAGGCCTTGGACCTGTTGGGCGGCAGGCCGTAGGCCGCGGTGATCCGGGCGATCATCGTGACCTGGTTGGGCACCAGGAGGGCAGCGTCAGCGAAGGGGATCGGGGTTGCGCCGATACCAGCGGCGACGGCGACGGCCTGGTTGATGATCGTCGCCACGCGGGCTTTTTTTCGGCCTATGTCCAGGACCTGCGCGGCCGTCAGCGCCCCGGCGACTGCTTCCGGGACCACGTCGTATGTCGCATCGAGCAGGTCCTGCAGCCCGCTCACCGGGCTGCCGGAGAACTCGTCCATCCGTGCATTGGTCAGCACCACGCGCCCGCCGGCGCGGATCGGCAGCCCCAGCCCCTCGATGTACTCCGCGAACTCCCGCGCGTCGGGGTGCACCTGCCCGTCCCGCGTGGGCACCTGCGTCATCACCACGATCACCGGCAGGCCCAGCCCGGCCAGTTCCCGGACGAACTGCTCCTGGGCCGACTCGAAGCGGCGATCCGACCAGCGCACGAGGTACCACGCGGCATGGATCTGCAGGTCGACCGAGCCCTGGCGGTACTCCCCCACCAGCCTGCGCAGGCCATCGACGATGGCATCGCCTGCCGTGCCCGTCTCGAAGCCCTCCGAGTCGTACAGGCCCAGGAAGCCGTCAGGATGGCGGTAGTAGACCAGGCCCTTCGTGACGGGACGGCCCAGGCCGGTGAGGGCGACATCGCGGCCGAAGATCGCGTTGACCAGCGTGGACTTGCCCACCCCGGTCTTGCCGAAGACCGCGAGGTTGAAGCACCCCAGGGCGGCGAATGCCTCCGCCAGCCGCTGCTGGAACATGCCCTCGAGCTGCCCGGCCGATATGTCGGCGGCGCCCGGTGGCAAGGGGGCGGGGGTGCCGCCCGCGGGCTCGATCGTCACCGCACCACCGTACGCGCCTGGCCGGCCGCCGTGCGCTTGGATCCCCGGCCGCGGACCGTGGGTTACCGTGGACGCATGAGCATGACGGGCACTCCGGCACCGGTTCGGCGTCGGCGCCGCGCGCGCCGCGGGCGGGTTGCCGTAGCCCTCGTCACCTGCGCGGTGCTGGTGACCGGCATGGTGGGCGGCGCGGTGCTCGCCGTCGGCAGCGCCCGGGACCAGGGCTACCTGGGCGGGCCGATCGTGGTGCCGGAGGAGTACCGGACCGTCATCCGGGAGGCCGCCGCACGATGCGATGCCGTTCCGGTCGAGGTGCTCGCCGCGCAGATCGCGGCCGAGAGCGGCTGGGACCCCGAAGCGGTCTCGCCCGCCGGCGCGCGGGGCATCGCGCAGTTCATGCCCGCGGTCTGGAAGCAGTACGGCATCGATGCCAACGCGGACGGGAAGGCCAGCGTGTGGGATCCCGTCGACGCGATCCACGCCGCAGCCGAGCTGAACTGCGTCAACCGCCGGCTCGTGCGCGAGGCGTCCGGAAACCGTCTGCGCAACACCCTGGCTGCCTACAACGCCGGGTTCTCGACGGTCCTGCGGTACGACGGAGTGCCGCCGTACCCGGAGACCGAGGAGTACGTCCGCAAGATCCTGGCGAACGCCGAGTCGATCGTCCTGTAACCCCCGCGGTCGCGGTGCGGCTAGGCAGGGTCGAGTGGGTCGGCCTGTTCTCGCACCTCGGCCTTGATCCCGCCGCCGGAAGACGACGATGCCAGCACCTGGCGCAGCACGGCGTCGGCTTGCAGGTCGCTGCCGCTGCTGACCCCCCACGTCTTGAATTCGCGCATGAGGGCATCCTTGGCGCGGGCGATCTGCTCCGTGACGACGCGTGCCTGCGCCCACTCGAGCTCGCGTTGCCGCAGCGCCCGCTCGATCTCGAGCAACTGCTCGCCGGTGACCGGCAGGTCGTACGCCGCGGACACGAACCGGGCAATGTCCTCGCGGTAGTCGTGGCCCCGCCGGCCGAAGGTGCCGGGCACGACCTCCATGGCGTTGATGAGGTCCACGCCCGTGAGGACGAACGTCGTGCCGGGCCGCCAGGTCGTCGACTTGGGCAGGCCGTCGGGGCGCACCTCAGCCGGACCGAGCCACCAGGGCCGGCGCAGCAGGATGTTGGTGCCGAACTTGGGGATCGGGTCGTCGTAGTGGCTGATGAGCACGTGCCTGACCCGTTGCCGGTGCTCCGCGGGCAGGTCGAGGTACTGCCCGAAATTGTCGACCTCGAGGACCTTGCCGGCCGGATCCACCTTGGCCGGGTTGAAGCGCCAGGCCTTCGCGAACTCTGTACCGGAGGGAGTGCCGAGGTAGATCCCCGAGTGCACGAAGTCGCGGTCCATGGCCTCGACGGTTCGGTGGCGCCAGATGTCCTGCATGGTCAGCGCGCCGAGGCTCTCGCCGAACAGCACGTAGCGAGGGCGCTGGTCGGGGTCCATCCCCCGCAGGTAGCCGGTGACCGCGTGCATGATGTCGCGGTTCTGCTCGATCGCCAGACCCGTGCGGGTGAGCGACATCGACGACGGCAGCATCGAGTACTGCATCGTGAAGGTGGCGCAGTCGCCGAGCGTCATGTACTCCAGCGCCTCGGCAGCCACGTAGTTGATGTAGCCCGAACCCGTGGGCGAGGCGAAGCACAGCACCTTGCGCTCGAACGCCTTCGTGCGCACGAGCTCGTCCATGAGGATGTCGACGCGGTCCTCGAGTTCCGCGGCCGTGTCGAGCCCCACGAACGCCCGGACGGGGTCGGCGACAGCGGGCTCGCCCATGACCAACTCGATCTCATCGCGGGTCAGCGCCATGTTGACGAAGCGACGGCCCTCGCGACTCAGGGTGGCGAACGGGACCAGGCTCTCGGGGCCCCCGGAGACGAAGCGCGAGGTTGCCGGGGTCTCGTAGGCCGGCTCGACGGCGGCGCCGCCGGCCTCCACCCGCCGCACCACGTACTCGTAGCCCGCGTACATGCCGGCGCCGAGAATGGTCAAGGCGGCCGCGTGTCCGATCGGGTTGGACACGACGTCGTACCGAGGCGCGACGCGGGCCAGCCCGCGGGCCACGCCGTGCGCGATGAGCCGCTCCCCCGCCTGCAGGGCAATGACCCCCGCCCCCACGCCGACGGCGATGAGGGCGGAGTTGCGGGTGGACACGTTGGCGATCGTCTTGTCGCCCGCCGCGGCGGCCCGCCGGTGGGTGCGGTGGATCTGGAAGGCCGAGGCGGCGACGCCGGCGGGGATGGCCACCGGCACCCGAGTGAGCCACGCCTGGCTCGGGTTGGCCTCGGCCAGCAGGTCGGCCGCGCCGATGACCGCGGAGACCGCGGCCCCCGTGGCCGCTACCCGTGACGTGCGATTGGCCGCCACCCGCAGGAGGCCGCGCCGGAGCTTCTCGTCCTCGCGCGGAGGGATCGACCTGGCCAGGCCCTCCGCGACGGCACCGACCACGACGTTCGTGCCGATCGTGAAGGCCAGGCGGGCGGCGACGGAGGCCGTGTCGCTCCGGCGACCCGTGATGAGCCGGCCCACGGAGTCGATCGCGCTCTGCGCGACGGTGACGGCGGACAGGGTCGTGGCCGAGATGAGCCCGGTCGCGATGGCCTGGTCCATCGTGCGGCGCGGCTGCAGGCCTGGCTCGAACGACGGGCCAACGGATGCGGCCGCCGCGAATAGGGCCACGCGTTCGGCAAGGTTTCGGTCGGGCCCAAGCGCGCCCAGCGCGGCGTTGGCGATGCGTCGGCTGGACGGCGTCACGGGGGCGTCGCTCATGGCGTCATCCTGTCACGCCACCGCGACTGTGGACTGAAGGTTGTCGACCACCAGACGGCCGTCGGCGCTCCACAGGCGACGTTGCTCACTGGTGAAGCCCTGGTGCGACCCGCTCGCCCAGCCATGGTGCATGAGCGGCTCGTCGGCCGCGATGGTCGCAGGGTCGACCAGGAGGTTGGCCGAGAAGGTGACTGTCGCCAGCGGCCGCATGCGATCGAGCATCGTAAATGTGACCAGCCACCACGCGTCAGCCATCGCCAGCAGGGTTGCTGCCGAATGCGCTACTGGTTCCCGAAGATGGATCCAGCCGACTGTTTCCGCGGGCGGTCCAGACAGCGGCAGGCCCGCAACGGGCCGGAACCACAGGTGGTGCGCGACCTCCGGCCCGAGCGGAGGGGTGATGTCCACCAAGGGCACCTCGATCGCCGGTGGGATGGCGGGTGCCGAGGGCATCCCCCAGCGGCCGTAGTCCGCATCGGCGGCCGCAGTCCGTGGCTCCCCGAGCACGGCGGTGGCCGTGCCGATCGGCTCACCTTTGGCGTCGACAGCAGTTGCCGTCCACACGGAGACCGCCGCGCCACGCCGGAAGAGCCGCACGTCGATGACGACGCGGCCGGGCAGCACGGGGGCCACCAGTTGGGCCGTTAGCGAGCGCACCGTGCGAGCAGGCTCCGGCTCCGCCGCAGTGACCGCCTGCACGAGCGCCCCGATGATCAGCCCGCCCCATGCACCCCGGCCGACGTTCCAGCCGGCCGGAACCTCCCAGGTGAAGGTGCCCGCCAGACCTGGCCGCAAGCTGGTGGCAGTCTCGAAGTTGTCCACTCCGGAAGTCTCGCACTGTGGACGCGTCGGGGTTCGCGCATCTCGGGGCTACCGGAAGTCCTCGAGGGCGCTCCCCTTGCGTTGCCCGAACGGCGGGACGTCGATCCGCTCGGTGATCCCGCGCTTCTCCTCCGACAGGTGAGTGGTGGGAGTGATCTCGCTCGCCGCTGTCGCGGTTGCCTGCGATCAGGACCGTGACAATGCCCGCATCGTCAAGACGGACGAGAGCATCGTTGAGCAGTCGGACCGCCGCGACGGGTGGCACCACCCGGTCGAACACGTCGCCTGCGACCAGGGCGACGTGAGCCTCGCGATCTATAGCCGGCGAAACGATCACGCCGACGGCCCGCTCGTGCTCGTCGCGCAGCGGGGGCCAGATAGTCCCCGGACAAGGTGCCAGTCGGAGGTGTGGAGGAGCCGGACGCTGTGGACGCTAGTTCGCCGGGGCGACAGCGCTTAGGCGCCCACGGGACCGGTGTCGTCGCCGGGCTGCGGCTTGGACGGATCCGTCGTGTCCGGAGCGCCTGTGACGTTCCCCAGGGCGGACTTCTTCAGCCAGGACTCCCACGGGATGTTCCAGAGCCCGCCGGGGCCGTTCCACGACTGGACCGGCTCGCCACCGGTCTCGGTGTAGATGGCCACGTCGCCCGGGATGGTCTTGTCGTAGATCCACTTGGCGTCCGACTCGAACATGTTGGTGCAGCCGTGCGATCCGTTGTATCGCCCGAGGCGGCCGTACGCCCACGGCGCCGAGTGCATGAACTCACCGGTCGGGGTGAGGCGCGTGTTCCACGGGATGTCCTCGAGCACGTAGGACTCCTCGCTCGGGTCGAGCCCGAGTGAGGTGCTGGTGTACGTGTGCGTTGGCTCCTTGTCCGTGCTGATGACCTTGACGCCGGTGCGGGTCTCCCAGCCGTCCTTGCCCAGGGACGTGGGGAAGTCCTTGACCTTCTCGCCGTCGATGTACACCTTGATCCGGGTCGTGGCGCCGTTGACCTTGATGATGAGGGCCCGCGCCGTGCGGAACGTGAAGGTGGTGCCGAGGGACTCCGCGCCGATCAGGTAGCGCTTGCCCGACTTGCCCAGCACCGCACGGTCGATGGTCGACGTGATGGTGATGGTGGCGTGGCCCGGCCAAAACTTCTGCGGACGGAAGACCGCGGTGCGGTCGTCCATCCAGCCCCAGGCCCCCTTGACGGTGCGCACCCTGCCGTCGGCGAGGCGTGCCCGCACGACGAGGTGGCGTTCCACCACGGCCTTGTCCGGGATCGCCCGGCTGAACGTCAGCTGGGGCAGCGTGCCCACGCCCAGCTTGACCTTGCTGCCGTCGACGCCGAGGTGGTTGCTGGCGGCATTGAAGCTCGCCGTCACCCAGGTGCGGGGCTTGGGCAGCTTCACGGGCTTGTCGGGGTCGGATCCGGCGGGGATGGCTGGCACGCCGATTGCGGCCGCGCTGGCCGGCCCCGGTCCGACGGCGTTCACGGCACGCAGGGCGAAGGTGTACGTGCGTCCGTCGGTGAGGTTGGTCAGCGAGCACGACCCCGGGGTGGGCGCGCACGGCCACCACGTGATGCCGGCATCCAGCGTCGCGTCGTATCGCACGACAGGCGTGCCGCCGTCCGACGCCGGAGGCAGGTAGCCCACCACGAGGGATCCGCTAGCGGTCCCCGCGGTGACGGTGGTGATCGTGGGGGCTCCGGGGACGGTGGCGGGCTCGGCCATGGGCCGGGCGGCGGCGTTGGCAGACCCCGGGGCAAGCAGCGCGGAGGCGAGCAGGCCGGCGCAGGCAGCGACGCTGGCCCAGGACAGAACGGTGGCGCGGCGTGGGATCACCCAATAAGGGTAAGCCACCCGCGGGGATGCCAATAACGCTACGGTCGCCTCGTTCGCCGTCCCCAGCGGACGAGTACCCGCATCGCCCGGCCGGATCACGCGACGAGGATCACGGAGGTCACCATGGCGCACGGAGCCCCGATCATGGCCGGGAACGGCCCCGCGGAGACCTACCGAACCGGCAGGGTGGTGCGCCTGGCCAGCACGGCAGCCATGGGCGGGTTCCTGTTCGGCTTCGACTCTGCGGTCATCAACGGGGCGAACACCGCCATCGCCAACGAGTTCGGGCTGAGTTCGGGGCTCATGGCCCTCGTCGTGTCGATTGCCCTCATCGGATCGGCCGTGGGCGCCTGGTTCGCCGGGCAGCTCGCGGACGCCTTCGGCCGGCGCCGCGTCATGCTCATTGCTGCGGTGCTGTTCGCCGTCAGCGCCATCGGCACCGCGTTCCCCCCGAACGTCGAGGTCTTGATGATCTGGCGGCTCATCGGCGGGGCCGGCATCGGCGTCGCAAGCGTCGTGGCGCCGATGTACATCGCGGAGATCTCGCCGGCGCAGCTTCGGGGCCGGATGGGCTCGCTCCAGCAATTGGCCATCGTGCTCGGCATCCTGGCGACCGGCGTGACCAACTACCTCATCGTCTCGTGGGCGGGCAGCTCGGAGGCAGAGTGGCTGCTCGGCATCGAGGCATGGCGGTGGATGTTCCTCATCATGCTCATCCCCGCGACCGTCTACTTCCTCATGGCCCTGCGAATCCCCGAGTCACCGCGCTTCCTGGTCGAGCGCGGCAAGCTTGACGAGGCCCGGGCCGTGCTCGAGAGCGTGTTCACCACGGACCAGAGCAGCAAGGTCGAGGAGATCCGGCTGTCGATGCTCGGCTCGAACAAGTCGAGCGTGTCCGACCTTCGCGGCTCGCGCTTCGGGCTCATGCCGATCGTCTGGATCGGCATCCTGCTCAGCGCCTTCCAGCAGTTCGTCGGCATCAATGCCGTCTTCTACTACTCCAACCTGATCTGGGAGTCCGTCGGGTTCACCCAGGACCAGGCGTTCCTCACCTCGATGATCACCAACGCGGTCAACGTCGGCACCACGCTCATTGCGATCGCCCTCATCGACCGGGTCGGCCGCAAGCGACTCCTGCTCACCGGCTCTGCCGGGATGGCGCTCACGCTCGCGGCCCTCACTGTCATCTTCGGGACCGCCCCGCAGGTCGCCAATGGCGCGGGCGGCATGGAGCCGTCGCTCACCGGGGCAGCGTCCACCATCGCCGTGATCACCTTCAACGCCTACGTGTTCTTCTTCGGCATGTCGTGGGGCCCTGTGGTGTGGGTGCTCCTGGGCGAGATGTTCCCGAACCGGATCCGGGCGGCAGCGCTGGCCCTTGCCGCGTCAGCCCAGTGGATCGCGAACTTCATCGTCTCGACGGCCTTCCCGCCGATCGCTGCCCAGAGCCTGACGATCGCGTACGGGATCTTCACCGCCTTCGCGCTCGCGTCGATCTTCTTCGTGAAGATGAAGGTCCCGGAGACCACCGGCAAGTCACTCGAGCAGATCAGCCAGGAAGAGAAGGAACCGGCACACGCCTAGCCCTCCGATGCGTCGTCACGTGTGGCCCCGACACACCGAGTGGATTTGGCCACAACTGACGACGCACCGGGGGTCTGGGGCCGACCGGCCCGATAGCGTGGCGCCGTGCCCCCCACCGGCGAACCCCTCCACGTCGTCGGGCTGACGAAGCGGTTCGGCAGCGTCACCGCCGTCAAGGACCTCTCCTTCGAGGTCAGCCCCGGTCGCGTCACCGGCTTCCTCGGCCCGAACGGATCGGGAAAGACCACCACACTGCGCTGCCTGCTCGGCCTCGTGACACCGACGTCGGGCTCAGCCCACATCGGCTCGGCGCCCTACCGCGCCCTGGCGGACCCGACCCGCATGGTCGGGGCGGCGCTGGAAGCCAGCGGCTTCCACCCGGCCCGCACCGCGCGCAACCACCTCCGGGTCATCGCGACCGCGGCCGGGCTGGACGCGCGCCGGGTTGACGCGTCCCTCGAGACCGTCGGGCTCACCACGGCAGCCGGCCGCAAGGTGGGCGGCTTCTCGCTCGGCATGCGCCAACGACTCGCCCTCGCCGCGGCCCTCCTCGGCGATCCCGGCGCCCTGCTGCTCGACGAGCCCGCCAACGGACTCGACCCTGAGGGCATCGCGTGGCTGCGGACCTTCCTGCGGGCGCTGGCGGCGGAGGGGCGCACCGTGCTGGTGTCCAGCCACGTGCTCTCCGAGGTGCGCCAGACGGTCGACGACGTCGTCATCATCAGCCGCGGGGAGCTCGTCCACGCGGGCACCCTCGCCGACCTCGAGAAGACCGCCACCAGCCACACCACGGTCCGCTCACCGTCCACCGAGGCGCTTGCTGCGGCGCTGCGCGAGTCCGCGCCGCACGCCAGCATCGACCCGGCGGGCGAGGGGGCCTTGTCCGTGCTGGGGCTGAGCCCGGCCGAAGTCGGCCACGTCGCCTTCACCCGCGGCATCGAGGTGCATGAGCTCTCCAGCTCGGCCGGCGACCTCGAGCGGGTGTTCCTGGAACTCACCGCCTCCGGCAATCCCGGGGGTGCGCTGTGACCGGCAACCTGCTCCACCTCGTGCGCGCCGAGTGGCTCAAGGCCTCGACCACCAAGCTGCTGTGGATCATGGTGCTCGGTGCGCTCGGCTTCACCGCGCTGAACGTGGTGGCCCTCATCCTCGTCGCGCCGGAAGCCTCCGCTGCGCTGCTCGACATCGACGCCCTGCAGTCACCCGAGTACCTCACGAGCGTGCTCGCATCGGCGAGCAGCGCCTCGCTCTTCGTGCTCCTGCTCGGCATCATCGCGATGACCGGCGAGTACCGGCACATGACGATCACGTCCACCTTCCTCGCCGCCCCGCGCCGCGGAAGGGTCGTGCTCGCCAAGGGGGTCACCTACGCCGTCCTGGGCGCTGCCATCGCGGTCGTCTCGGTGGCCTGGTGCACGCTTGTGGCGTTCGCCGTCCTCATCGGCCGGGAGCACGCCCCGATCACCGCCGGGATGGTCGGGTCGATCCTCTTCGGGGTGGCGCTGGGCCTGGCGATCTACGCGGTCGTGGGGGTCAGCGTCGGTGCCCTCATCAAGAACCAGGTGGCGGCGATCGTCATCGCCATCCTCTGGGTCATGCTCGTGGAGCCGCTGCTCAGCGTGTTCGTCTCGGGCATCGGCAAGTGGCTGCCCGGCGGCGCCCTCAACGCGGCCATGAACGTCACGACGCAGGCCGACCTGACAGCAGCCGACGTCCTGCCCGTCTGGGGAGGAGCCGTGCTCCTCCTGGCCTACGCCGTCGTGTTCGCGACGGTCGCATCGCTCACGACCGTCCGGCGGGACATCACCTAGGCAGGCACTACCACGGCACGACGGCGCGGTCCTCCCACAGCAGCCCCGTGGGCACGGCGCCGTCAGGCCCCGGAACCGGCGCGCGGGTCGCGAGCCACAGGATCGTGTCGGCCCCCTCCTCCGCCGATCGGGGAGCCTGCGCGCCGCCCATGTCGGTGCGGCAATGGTTCGGGCACATGGCGTCGACCAGGACGCCCCGCCGGCCTTCCTGGAGTTCCGCCGCCAGGTTCTTCACCAGTGCGTTCAGGCCGGCCTTGCTCACCCGGTACGGGGCCAGGCCACCCGCCAGTCCGGGGCCGGTGAACCGACCCAGGCAGGCCGACACGGCGATCACCCGTCCGCTTCGGCGCTCGACCATGCCCGGGACAAGCGCGGAGATCGCCCAGAACGCCCCGTCCAGGTTGGTGCCGAGCACGCGGCGCCACTCCGACGTCGAGGTGCGCAGGGTCTTGGCCGTGCGCTCGCTCATGACCCCGGCGGAGAGAACGAGCACGTCCACGGCCGCGAGCGGGCCCAGCCGGCCCGGCAGCGCTGCCACGGCCGCCGGGTCGCTGACGTCGCATCCGAGCCCGACGGCGTCGATGCCGTCGGCCACCAGGCGGTCAGCCGACGCAACGGCGCGCTCGTGGTCTCGCCCGACCAGCACCACGGTGGCGCCCAGGTCCCCAAGTCCGCGGGCGGCGGCCAGCCCGATGCCCCGCGAGCCTCCGGTGACCACGGCCACCTGACCGTCCAGTAGTGCGCTCACCGGACCGACTGTGCCGCCATTGCGGCTCACGCGCACGTCGAGGGCGTCGACGGGCAGCCCTCACGCATGCCCCTGCGGCTACTGTTGGGGCCAGGACAGCGCGCCCCAGCAGAGGGCGACCCGAGCGCGAGAGGACCTGCGGTGGCCACGGAGTCGCCCGACAGCCGGTTGGCCGGGTTCGGCCCCAATGAGTGGCTCGTCGACGAGATCTACGAGCAGTTCCTGGCCGATCGGACCAGCGTCGACCCGGCGTGGTGGGAGTTCTTCGAGGGCTACGCCCCGCCGGACTACTCGCCGCTGGCTGCCCAGTTGCCCACGCCCACGCCGTCCCCGACCGTCGCGCCGGCGCCTGCCCCCTCGGCCGCGCCCTCGCCCGCACCCGTCGCGGCGAGCCCGGAGCCCGAGCCTGCACCGGAGCCATCGGAGGTCCAACGGCTGAAGGGCCCGAGCGCCCGGGTCGTGACCAACATGGAAGCCAGCCTGGCCGTCCCCACTGCGACCAGCGTTCGGTCGGTACCGGCGAAGCTACTCGTGGACAACCGCGTCGTGATCAACAACCACCTCGCCCGGGGGCGTGGCGGCAAGGTCTCCTTCACCCACCTCATCGGCTTCGCCGTGGTGCGCGCCCTCCGCGAGAACATCGCCATGAACTACGCGTTCACCGAGGTCGACGGCAAGCCTGCCGTGGTGCAGCACCGGCAGGTCAACCTGGGCCTGGCCATCGACCTGGCCAAGCCCGACGGCTCCCGCCAGCTCCTCGTGCCGAGCATCAAGGGCGCCCAGGACATGGACTTCGCCTCCTTCTGGGCCTCGTACGAGGACCTCGTCCGCAAGGCCCGTAGCGGCAAGCTGGCCGTCGACGACTTCGCCGGCACCACCGTCTCGCTGACCAACCCCGGCACCATCGGGACAAGCCTGTCCGTGGCCCGGCTCATGGCCGGTCAGGGCTGCATCGTGGGCGTCGGCGCCATGGAGTACCCCGCCGAATGGCAGGGCGCCTCATCCGAGGCGATTGCTCGCAATGCGGTGTCGAAGATCCTCACGCTCACGTCCACCTACGACCACCGGATCATCCAGGGCGCGCAGTCCGGGGAGTTCCTGCGACGCATCCACGCCCTCCTGCTCGGCGAGGACGACTTCTTCGGCGAGGTCTTCCGCTCCCTGAGGATCCCGTACGAGCCGATCCGCTGGGCCCAGGACGTATCGGCCAGCCATGAGACCGACCTCAGCAAGACCGTGCGGGTGCAGGAGATCATCCATGCCTACCGGGTGCGCGGCCACCTGATGGCCGACACGAACCCACTCGAGTACGAGCAGCGCATGCACCCCGACCTCGACGTCTTGCAGCACGGCCTCACCCTGTGGGACCTCGACCGCGAGTTCGCCACCGGTGGGTTCGGCGGGCGGCCGCTGATGAAGCTGCGCGAGATCCTCGGCGTGCTCCGCGACTCGTACACCCGCACCATCGGCATCGAGTACATGCACATCCAGGACCCCGACCAGCGGGCCTGGATCCAGGAGCGCGTCGAGGTGCCGCATGAGCGCACCGATCGCGACGAGCAGCTGCGCATCCTGCACAAGCTCAACGAGGCAGAGGCGCTGGAGTCCTTCCTGCAGACGAAGTACGTGGGGCAGAAGCGCTTCTCGTTGGAGGGGTCGGAGTCACTCATCCCGCTGCTCGACGCGATTCTCATCGAGTCCACCGACGACAACATCGTCGAGGTGGCGCTGGGCATGCCGCACCGCGGCCGCCTCAACGTGCTCACCAACATCGCCGGCAAGTCGTACGGCCAGGTCTTCCGCGAGTTCGAGGGCGACTTCGGCGACGACCTCGTGCAGGGGTCCGGCGACGTCAAGTACCACCTCGGCACCAGCGGCATCTTCACGGCGCCCGACGGCGGCCAGACCCGCGTGTACCTCGCGGCCAATCCCTCGCACCTCGAGGCGGTCAATCCCGTGCTCGAGGGCATCGTGCGCGCCAAGCAGGACCAGTTGCCCCGGGAGGATGCCTTCAGCGTGCTGCCGGTCCTCATCCACGGCGATGCCGCCTTCGCCGGGCAGGGCGTCGTCGCGGAGACGCTGCAGATGTCGCAGATCCAGGGCTACCGCACGGGCGGCACGATCCACGTCGTCGTGAACAACCAGGTGGGCTTCACCACCTCGCCGAAGTACAGCCGCTCGTCGGTCTACAGCACGGACGTCGCGCGGATGATCCAGGCACCGATCTTCCACGTCAATGGCGACGACCCCGAGGCGGTCGTCCGGGTGGCCGAGCTGGCCTTCTCCTTCCGCCAGACCTTCCACAAGGACGTCGTCATCGACCTGGTGTCCTACCGCCGGCGCGGCCACAACGAGGCTGACGACCCGTCGCTGACCCAACCGCTCATGTACGCGGTGATCGACCAGAAGCGGTCAGTCCGCAAGCACTACACCGAATCCCTCATCGGACGCGGCGACATCACCCTGGAGGAGGCGGAAGGCGCACTCCGCCACTTCCAGGAGCAGCTCGAGCTGATCTTCCAGGAGACCCGGGGCGAGGGCGACCAGGCCGCGTTCAGCGACTCCAAGGCCGACATCGTGGCGGACGGCGAGCGTCGCCTCGAGCCGCAAGGCCCCGCCGCCGAGATCGACACGGCCATCAGCCAGGAGCAGGTCGATACCGTCATCGCGTCCCAGCTCTCCCTGCCCGAGGACTTCACCGTCCACCCCCGCTTGCACCCGCAGCTGCAGCGTCGGTCCGACATGGTCGGCGAGGACGTCATCGACTGGGGCATGGCCGAGGCGCTCGCGATCGGCGGCCTGCTCATGGAGGGCCGCACCATCCGGCTGGCCGGCCAGGACGTGCGACGCGGGACGTTCGGCCATCGCCACATGGTCATCGTCGACAAGGAGACTGGCTGGCAGTACAAGCCGCTCAAGCAGTGCTATCGCGACGGCGGCAAGCTCTACGTGTACGACTCCCTGCTGAGCGAGTTCGCCGCCATGGGCTTCGAGTACGGCTACTCCGTGGCCCGCCCTGACGCCCTCGTGATGTGGGAGGCGCAGTTCGGGGACTTCGCCGACGGTGCCCAGACCATCGTCGACGAGTTCATCGCGTCGGGCGAGCAGAAGTGGGGGCAGCGTTCCTCGCTCACCCTCCTGCTGCCGCACGGCTTCGAGGGGCAGGGCCCCGACCACTCATCGGCGCGCATCGAGCGCTACCTGCAGCTGTGCGCACAGGACAACATGATCGTCGCAATGCCCTCCACTCCCGCCTCCTACTTCCACCTGCTGCGACTGCAGGCGAACGCCAGCATCGTGCGCCCGCTCGTCATCTTCACGCCCAAGTCGTTGCTGCGGTCCAAGGCGGCCGTGTCGAAGAAGTCGGAGTTCACGTCGGGGCACTTCCACCCGCTCATCAACGACCCGGAGCACACGGGGCCCGGGGTACGGCGGATCCTGCTGTGCAGCGGGAAGGTCTACTACGACCTCGCCGCGTACCGGGCCAAGCACGGGCGGTCGGATGTCGCGATCATGCGGTTCGAGCGCCTCTACCCGCTGCCGTTCCGCACGCTGCCGCCCGCCCTCGAGCCCTACCCGGATGCCGAGCTGGTGTGGGTCCAGGAGGAGCCGGCGAACCAGGGGCCATGGAGCTTCGTGGCACTCAACCTGCCCGGGATCATCGACCGGCCACTGCGCTCGGTCACGCGGCCGGCCTCATCGTCGCCGGCCGTCGGCACGCACCAGAGGCACGAGCAGGAGCAGCGCGCACTCGTCGAGCAGGCGTTCGCCTAGCCATGTACTTCACCGATCGCGGGATCGAGGAGTTGCAGTCGCGCCGCGGCGAGGAGGAGGTCAGCCTGGACTGGCTGGCCGAGCGGCTGCGCGAGTTCGTCGACCTCAACCCCGAGTTCGAGACGCCGGTGGAACGGCTGGCGACGTGGCTCGCGCGCCTCGGCGACGACGAGGAGTGAGCGAAGCGAGCCCCGCAGTCGCGCCGACATAGGCCCGGCGACGACGAGGAGTGAGCGAAGCGAGCCCCGCAGTCGCGCGGACGGCGGCTCTGCGCTGAGACTCAGCCAACCTGCCACCAGCCGTATCTCGGCGTAGCCTCGAGATCGTCAAGCGGCGACGCAGCGCCGGAATGGCGGGAGCGGCGATGGTCAGGGTGTCAGCAAGGCCCATTCAGGTCAGCATCCTCGCCACGCTCATCGCATCGGGGCTGCTGGCGGTGCCTGCGCCTGCGTCCCCCATGGGTGACGTGGGGCTGCCCGGCGGCGCCTCGGTCGTCGCGGTCGTCCGGCTCGGGATCGCTCCCCTCGGTCCGCTGCTCGACCCGGCACGGGATCGGATGTACGTCGTCAACGCTGACTCGGACTCGGTGTCGGTCGTCGACACGGACGACTACCGAGTGCTCGACACGATCAGAATCGGGGACGACCTCGGAGCCGGCGCCCTGGATGAGCGCGGCCACCGCCTCTACGTACCGATGAGCGAGGCCGGTCGCGTGGCCGTCATCGACACACAGGCCAACAGGGTCCTCGAAACGATCAGGGTCGGAACGCTCCCCGAGCACCTGGTTATCGACACCCCTCGTCACCAGTTGTTCGTGCCCAACACCCTGTCCGGGACCGTGTCTGTCGTTGACACGCGCACCAGCACCGTGGTGGCGACGATCGACCTGGCCGCCGCTCCCGGTGTCGCGAGCTCGGACGAGCCCCCGCTGATCGGCGAGGCGCCCGTGTTCGACGCCAGTCGCGGCTTGCTCTACCTGGCGGGGAGCCCGGTCAGCGTGCTGGAGCCGGGCCTGGTCTGGGTGATCGACGCGCGCACGCACGAGTTCGTTGCGACGATCCCTGTGGGCAAGGCACCCATGGAACTTGCCCTGGACCGCGAACGCGGCCGGTTGTTCGTGGCGAACACCAGGTCGGACACCGTGTCCGTCGTCGACACATCGGCAAACCGGGTAGTTGCCACGATCAGTGTCCCGGTCTACGGGACCATGGCGTACGACAGCGCCGCGCAGCGGCTGTATATCCCCGACCGCAATGGTGGGCTGTCTGTCGTGAGCACTCGCAGCAACACGGTCATCGATGCCATCCCGACCGGGAAGTGGCCCGAGCCCGTGGTGGATGCGGATGCGAAGCGGCTGTACGTGGCCACGTACGACGGTCACGTGGCCGTGCTGGACAGCCGCACGTACCGCCAACTGGGCACGATCGAGTTCACCGGCTGGCCCCAGGCCCCGGTGCTCGACCCGGACCATGGGCGGATGTACGTCCCCGACTGGGCCGGCCTCGAGGTCTACAACAACCTCGTCGTGGTCGACACGCGCTACTTCGACAAGTAGTCGACCGGGCAGCACCTACGGGAGCCACGCTCGCCACGGCACGAGGACGATCTTGCCGTGCACGCTGCCGTCGTGGATGGCGGCAACGGCCTCGCGCGCATCGGCCAGCGGGAGCACCCTGTCGATGACCGGACGCAGGCCCGTCTCGACGAGCAACGCGGCCAGCGACTCCAGTTCAGCCCGGGTCCCCATGGTCGATCCGATGACGCTCAACTGCAGGAAGAACACCCGGTTGAGGTCGGCCGGCGGGTTGGCCCCCGAGGTGGCGCCGGAGACCACGAGGCGGCCGCCGGGCCGCAACGCCTTCAACGAGTGGCTCCACGTGGCCTCTCCCACGGTCTCCATGACCGCATCCACTCGCTCGGGCAGCCGCGCGCCGGGCTCGAAGACCGCGTCGGCCCCGATCGTCAGCGCCCAGTCCCGCTTGGCAGCGTCGCGCGAGGTGGCCCATACGCGCAGCCCTAGGGCGCGCCCCAGCGCGATCAGCGCGGACGAGACCCCGCCGCCGGCCCCCTGCACGAGGATCGTGTCGCCAGGGTTGGTCGCCGACTTCGTGGCAAGCATCCGGTAGGCCGTCAGCCATGCCGTCGGCAGGCAGGCCGCCTCCTCGAATGACAGGCCGGCGGGCTTGTCCACCAGGTTGCGTGCGGGCACCCGCACGCGCTCGGCCAGGGTCCCGGGATAGACCTCGCTGAGCAGGCTGCGCCGCGGGTCGAGGGTCTCATCGCCGCCACCCGCGTCGGGGTCGCCGATCACCGAGTGCACGATCACCTCGCGGCCGTCCTGCGTCACCCCCGCAGCATCCGTCCCGAGCACCATGGGCAGGCGCTCGGCCGGCAGTCCCTGCCCCTTGAGCGACCAGACGTCGTGATGGTTCAGGCTGGCCGCCCGCACCTGCACCGTGACCCAGTCATCGGGCGTCGGCTGCTCGGCGAGGTCACCGATCACCAGGCCGGACAGGGGATCCTCGCGGTCGATCGCCGCGGCGTAGACGCTCAGCATGGGGCCAACCTAGTCAGGCCGTCAGCGGGCACTGAAGGGGAACACCTCAGCGCCCGGCCCGTCGGTGCGCAGTCGGAGCAGCATCGCCTCGGCCTCGGCCAATGACGGCAGGTGCCCCTCGTCGACGTGCCAGCACACGGTCATGGGCTCCGCGGCCCGCTCGAACCACTGGCGCCTCGCGGCCAAGGCATCGCGGTGCCCAGCCTCCTGGTAGACGAACTCGCGCAAGGACGCGAGGTCCTTCCAGACCGACAGGTTGACGATGAGCATGTCGTTTCCGAGCATGCGGAAGCTTGTCGCCCCAGGCCCGTCCTCGTCCTGAAGCCGCCAGACGAAACCCTCTGCACGATCCGCCGCCGCGTTGACCTCCGCGAGCCGCTCGGTGAAGGTGGCCATGCGCGGCGTGTCCAACGGTTCGAGCATCACGGCGACGTTCAGCTGGGCGAGGTGCCGATGGCCCACCCGCTGCTGGCTCATGCCTGTGCGACGCCGTCGCGCCGGGCGGCAGCGCCCACGGCACGGGAAACCTCGGCCGCGACCCGGGGGTCGAAGACGCTGGGCACGACGTAGTCCGGGGCCAGGTCGTCCCCGACGACTCCGGCGATCGCCGCGGCAGCGGCCAGCTTCATCCCCTCGGAGATGCTGGCGGCCCGTACGTCAAGCGCCCCGCGGAACAGCCCGGGAAAGGCAAGCACGTTGTTGATCTGGTTGGGGTAGTCGCTGCGGCCCGTGGCGACGACGGTGGCCGAACGGCGGGCCACTTCAGGGTGGATCTCCGGTCGCGGATTGGCGAGGGCGAACACGATCGCGCCCGGGGCCATGGACGCCACGGCCTCGTCGGCGATCTGGCCCGACGACACCCCGATGAATACGTCCGCTCCCGCCATGGCCGCCTCGATGGACCCGGAGGTGCCGGACCGATTCGTACGGGTGGCGAGGTCTGCCTTCACGTCGGTCAGGTCGTCACGTCCGGCCCACACGATGCCCCTCGTGTCGCCCACGGCGATGTCGCCGATGCCGGCGGCGAGGAGCATGTTGGCGATCGCCACGCCCGCCGCGCCAGCGCCCGACACGACCACCCGGAGATCGCCCATGGCACGGCCGGTGACCTTGGCGGAGTTGAGCAGGGCGGCCATGACGACGATCGCCGTGCCGTGCTGGTCATCGTGGAAGACCGGGATCGCCAGCCGTTCCTGCAGCCGGGACTCCACCTCGAAGCAGCGCGGCGCGGAGATGTCCTCCAGCAGGATCCCTCCGAAGCCCGGCGCTATCCGGACGACCGTGTCGACGATCTCGTCCACGTCCTTGGTATCCAGGCACATGGGGACCGCGTCGACTCCGCCGAACTCCTTGAGCAGGAGCGACTTGCCCTCCATCACGGGCAGCGCGGCCAGCGGGCCGATGTCGCCGAGGCCCAGGACGGCGGTGCCGTCCGTCACGATGAGGACCGTGTTGGCCTTCCACGTGTAGCGGTAGGCCAGCTCCGGGTCGGCGGCAATGGCCTCGCTCACCTGCGCCACCCCGGGCGTGTAGGCCAGCGACAGCCCCGCCCGGTCGCGGACACGGACGGTCGGCCGGACCTCGATCTTGCCGCCCTTGTGGAAGGGGAACACGGGGTTGCTGTCGCGCGAATCGGCCAGGGGGCCGGTCATCTCTTCGGTCATCGGGGCGGCTCTCCTCCAAGGGTGCCCATGCTGGCACAGTCAGTCCCGCCCTCCGGGCCGCCAGTACCGGAATGTGACGCGCCCCACGATGCTGGCGGACGGGACGACGCCGAACTCACGGCTGTCGTCGCTCGAGTCGGGGTTGTCTCCCAGCACCCACCAGCCCGTGCCTTCCGGTCGGGCCGCGCGCTTGACCACGAGCAGGTCGGGCCGCCGGGGGTGGGCCAGCAGGGCGATGTCACCCGTGCGCAGCCGGCCGGTGCGCCGGACCAGCACCCAGTCCCCGTTGCGCAGCGCCGGCTCCATGGATGGCCCGACTATTCGCACGCGGGTGTACGGCAGCACCCGCACATCCTGCCTGTCGCATCCCGCTCGCCGGCACTAGTGTCGGGAATGCAGTCCCGGCCGTGACGGGATGCCCACGCCCGAGCCGACGAAGGAGTCCCATGCTCACCTCCCTCCGCACCCTGCTGGCCCCGCGCACTACCGCGTACGCCCATTGCGACCTGCCCTGCGGCGTCTACGACCCGGCCCAGGCCCGGCTCGAGGCCGAGTCCGTCAAGGCCTGCATGACCAAGTACCACGGGTCCGACGATCCCGACTTCAAGGCGCGCGCCATCGCGATCAAGGAGGAGCGGTCGACCATGGTCAAGGAGCACCTCTGGGTGCTGTGGACCGACTACTTCAAGGCCCCGCACTTCGAGAAGTACCCGCAGCTGAACACCCTGTTCAACGAGGCCACCAAGCTGGCCGGCGCGGGCGGCACGAAGGGCACGGTCGACGTGGCCGTGGCCGACCAGTTGCTCGCGAAGATCGACGAGATCGCCGCCATCTTCTGGGAGACCAAGCAGGCGTAGTCCGCAGGAAAGTGCCTCTGAGCAGGCGTTTTACCCATGCGATGCCCCCTCAGTCCGCACACAGTCCGCAAGAGGGCTGAGGGCGGCATCCATGACGTCCCTCGTGCGGTCGTCGTCGCCCGGCCACAGGTGGCTGTAGACGCGCAGGGTGATCGCGGCCGACGAGTGCCCGAGGACCGTCTGGACTTGCTTCACGCTCGCCCCGCCAGAGATGAGGGCCGACGCGGTGAAGTGCCTCAGGTCGTGGGTCTTCGCCCGCACGCCAGTCTCCAGCCGGGCAGGCTCCCACACGAGCTTCCACTGCCGGTAGGTGAGCGGCGTGCCGAGTTCGGTCGTGAACAGCTGCCCGTCGCTCGGGTATTCGGCCAGGTGCGCGGCGAGTTCATTGACGACGACCTGGCCGAGGGGCACGGTCCGCGTCGACTTGGCCGTCTTCGTCGGCCCGACCACATTGGACTGCAGGCGCTGCCGCTCGACCCGCGCCGTGCGCCGCAGGAAGTCGACGTCCGAGACCTCCAGCCCGAGGGCCTCACCGATCCGCACGCCCGACCCCGCGAGGAGCACGACGAGGGCGCGGTAGCGCGGGGCCACAGCGGCCGCCAGGGCGGCAACGTCGGCCGCGGTTGGCGGGACGACCTCGGAGTCCTCGACGGCCGGCAGCGTGATCCTGCGGGCCGGGGAGACCGCGATCACGCGGTCGTCGACTGCCGCCGCAAGCACACGGTTGAGCACGTCGTAGACATTGCGAACCGTCCGAGCGGCGAGTGTCTCCGAGACCCGCTTCACGAGTCCCTGCACATCCGAGCGTCGCAGGGAGGCGACTGTCCTATCGCCGAGGGCGGGGAGGATGTGGACGCGCAGGGCGTTGTCGATGATGGCGGCCGTTGCCTCCCGCCCGACGTGCAATGACTGCCAGCCTTCGGCGTACTGCCGCAGGGTGACCTTCCCCGCGCGGGGGTCGACGTACTGCCCGGTGACCATCGCCGCCGTGACCTCGTCAAGCCACGCCTGAGCGTCCACCTTGCGGGCGAAGTGGCGTGCGTGCTCACGTCCCGAGTCGTCCCGGTAACGGGCACGCCACTTGCCGCTACTCAGTTTCTGCGTGCTCGCCATTGGCCGCGTCCCTCCCGCCGTCATCGAGCTTCACGAGCAACTCCTGCACGGCCTCCAGCGCGGCCGGCATTCCGCTCCGCATCTCTCGCAGGTCTTCCTCGTCCGGTTCGTAATCCCAATCCGGATCGGCCTCGGCCTCGGGGTAGCCGGCGAGGGCGTGGCGGATCGCGTCCTGAAGGTGCAGGCTGAGCCAGAACATCTGGCCGTCGGTGTACTGCGGCATGGTCCACCGCTCCAGCGTCGACAGTGCCTCGTCCGCCAAGCCGGGGTGTGCGAGTGCGTGTTCCTCAATGGCGCGTTGAGCCGCGGCCGTCACTGCACTAGCGGACGCCCACCGCTCGAAGGCGGCGTCTTCGAGCGCCTTCGCCTCGCCATACGCCATGGCGAGTTTCACGAGGTCGCCGCGGAAAGCCACTTCGGGGGGCAGCAGCAGCTCCTGGACCGGGACTTCGAACACTCGACTGAACGCCACGAGCTCGTCGACCACGATCCGGCGCGGTGGGTCGCCCTTCTCAATCTTGAAGATCGCGGACGCCGTCATCGCGCAGCCCTCGTCCGACATGCGCTTGGCCAGTCCTTCAATCGTCCAGCCACGCGACTCGCGCTCGGCCGCCACGCGCGCCGCCAGGTTGGCCTCCGCGAAGACCGAACGGGGCCGATTGGGACGGGGCACGCTTCCTCCTCGTGATTTTCCTAAGCGGAATGGAGACTAGCGGCATTGGCTTGCACTGTCAACGGTGATCCTTCTATATTCCTAATGGCAAGCGGCGACCGCCGCGTAGGAAAGGACCGAGATGACCAAGTACATGACCACAGCCGAGGTCGCCGAGGTCTCACGCGCACCCATCGAGACCGTCCGCTACTGGCGGCACATCGGCAAGGGGCCTAAGAGCTTCAAGGTCGGCCGCCGCGTGCTCTACGCCGTCGACGACGTCGAGGCGTGGCTCGACGCGGCCCGGCAAACATCCATCACCGCCTAACCCCACCGAAAGGCACAACATGAGCCACACCGCAGAAATGGTCAAGGTCCTGGCCCAGCGCGAGGACGGACAATGCGAGACCTTCTGGGCTTCGCCGGTCTCCGGCGGCTACTACGCGGCAGAGAACATCTGTGTCACGGTCGCCATCGCCAAGGGAGACATCCTGCGCGTCGAGAACGGCGAGGTCACCGGCGTACACATCCGAACGGTCGGCCTGCACGCCGTGCTGTCCTTCCGCTGGGGGCACAACGTGCCCCTCAAACTTCAGGACCGCTTCAACGACCTGCTCGACGGCGCGATCAGCAGCTCCGGACTCTTCTCAGAGGGCGGCTTCGCCACCAAGGCGCTGCTCTTCGACCTGGCTGACGACTACCACGACGCCTTCCACGACCTCGTCGACACGGCCCGCGCGGGCTGCACCGACGACGAGCAGGACGCCCTCGCGGGCAACACGGTCGAGCTCTCGGTGCTCGCCTGCCCCTGCTCACCCCTCGACCTCACGCCCCGACACTGCGAGACGCACTCCAGCTACCAGATCACGCTGTAAACCCCACCCTCCTCGGGCCGGCCTGCGACGGTCCTGACCCGAAGGAACGCCGTGAACCACGCCACTCCCCTGACATACCCCCACAACTTGGCGCCTGCGACGCCAGCCCCGGCGACCGCGGACCCGATGCTCTCGGGGGTCGCGGGGGGCACGTCCCGCCGCTCCCCAGCGTGCCGCGCCCTGACGTGCGCCCACCCGCGAAGCGAGATGCCCGAGTGGGTCGCGCACCT
>JAUXRN010000241.1 GCA_030681835.1 Actinomycetota bacterium | reverse complement strand
ATCCTGCGGGCGATGCGCTGGACCACGTCGTGGGCCACCGGCAAGTAGGTCGGGGCCGGGGTGGATTCGTCCTGGCGGGTGGTCAAGTGCCAGCCGCGCAGCCGCGAGCGACGACCCGTCAGCGTCAACGAGTTGTCCACCGGTTGCATGACAAGCGCGATCACGGCCCGCTCGCTCCACCTACGCACGTCGAGCAGCCGGACGGCATCGGCCCGCTGGCGCACCAGCTCCGCCGCCCATGACTGCCAGCGCTTGCGGCCCACCTGCGGGGTGGTGAGGATCGACTGGAGCAGTCCCATGGAGTTCGAGCCCTTGCCGTAGCGCACCGGCTCGACATGCGTGTCCGCATCGGGGTAGAAGCTCGACGTGATGGCGACGCCCTGGGTGAAGTCAGCCGATGTGGTCGTGCGGGCGACCGCCCCGAGGATCGACTCAGAGTTCGTCCGCGACAGCCGGCCGAGCGCGCGGGACAGGCGCGGCAGCCTGCCCTCGTCCTTCATCCGGTGCAGGAGCTTCTGGGTGTTGAACGTGCCCGCGGCCATGATGACGTGCTCAGCGCTGAGCCTGCGCACGCGCCGCTGGGTGCGCACGCCGGTTCGCCGGGTGTCGACGGTGTACCCCCCGCCGGCCCGTTCGCTGATCCCGGTAACGGTGGTCAGCGGGTAGATGGCCGCGCCGGCCGCCTCGGCCAGCGCGAGGTAGTTCTTGGGCAAGGTGTTCTTGGCGTTGTGCCGGCAGCCCGTCATGCACTCACCGCACTGGATGCATCCGGTGCGCTCCGGGCCCACTCCGCCGAAGAAGGGGTCGGGCCGCGTGATGCCCGGGCCGTCGCCGAAGTACACGCCCACCGGCGTGAGCCGGAAGGTGTGGCCCACGCCCATCTCGTCGGCCACGGCCTTGATGATCTCGTCGCTGGGCGTCATGTGCGGGTTGAGCGTGACCCCGAGCATCCGGGCCGCCTGGTCGTAGTAGGGCGCGAGCTCGTCCGCCCAGTCGGTGATGGCGCTCCACTGCGGGTCGTCGAAGAACCGCTTGCCGGGGACGTACAACGTGTTGGCGTACACGAGCGACCCACCGCCGACGCCAGCACCGGCGAGCACCACGACGTCCTTGAGCAGGTGGATCCGCTGGATGCCGAACAGGCCCAGGCTCGGCGCCCATAGGAAGTCGCGTAGCCGCCAGGAAGTCTTCGGGAACTCCTCGTCGGCGAACCGCCGGCCCGCCTCGACGACTCCGACGCGGTAGCCCTTCTCGGCAAGCCGGAGCGCTGCGACCGACCCACCGAAGCCCGATCCGACGATGAGGACGTCGAAGTCGAATTGGGCCACGGGAGGAACCTACTTCAGTAGCACTGCTACTTGAGACCGAGGCGCTTCATCGCCACCATGACGGCGCCAAGGGTGCCCAGCCACTGCTCGTCGCTGAGGCCGAAGGGCGCGCCGAAGCCCAGCAGCCGCTGGGTGCCGACGGTCTGCGATTCGGTGTACTTCAACAGGCCCTCGTCGCCGTGCCGCCGGCCCAGGCCCGAGTCGCCCATGCCGCCCATCGGGGAGCGGGTGGTGGACCACGCCGGCCCGTAGCCCTCGTTGACGTTGACCGTGCCCGCCTTGAGGCGCAGCGCGACGGCCCGCCCTGCTCGTCGATCGCGGGTGACGACCGCGGCGTTCAACCCGAATCGGGTGTCGTTGGCGCGCTCGACGGCCTCGTCGTCGGAGGCCACCGGGTAGAGCGCCACGACGGGGCCGAACGTCTCGTCCGCGCACAGTGCCATCGCGTCGGTCACGCCGGCCAGGACGGTGGCCTCGATGTAGTAGGGACCGACGTCCGGCCTGGCCCGGCCACCAGCCAGGACAGTGGCGCCGTGGTGGACGGCATCCTCGACGTGGGCCATGACGCGGTCGAGCTGCCGTTGCGAGATCAGCGAGCCGATGTCGGCGCCCCAGCCGACGCCCGCCTGCATGCGCAGGCCCTTCGCCCGGGCGGCGAATGCCTCGGCGAACGCCTCGTACACGTCATGGTGGACGTAGATCCGCTCCATGGAGATGCACAGCTGGCCGGAGTTCGCGAAGGATGCCCGCGAGGCGATCTCCGCCGCCCGGACCACGTCGGCGTCCGCCCGGATGATCATCGCGTTCTTCCCGCCGAGCTCGAGGGAGCAGCCGATGAGCCGCTCCCCGCACCGGGCGGCGACCTCGCGGCCCACGCGGGTGGAGCCGGTGAACATGACGTAGTCGACCCGATCGATCACCATGGGGCCGACCACGGGACCATCTCCGGTGACAACGCGCACGACATCGCTGGGGACGCCCGCCTCGACGAGCCGGTCGACGACCCACAGGGCCGTCAATGTCGTCTGGACATCGGGCTTGATGACGACGGCATTGCCGGCGATGAGGGCCGGTATGGCGTCGCTGGCCGCCAGGGTCAGCGGGTAGTTCCACGGGGACAGGAAGCCGACGACGCCCTTGGGGTGCTGCACCTGGACGGCCCCGACGAGCAGGGGAAGGCCGCCCCGGTGGCGCCGAGGGGTGAGCAGGCGCGCGGCATCGCGCGCATAGTGCCGGGCGTTCAGGCAGACGTCGAGCAGCTCCTCCATGGCGTCGCGCCGCGCCTTGCCGGTCTCCCACTGGACGATGTCCAGGACCTCGTTGCGCCGGCGCATCACGACGTCGTGGAAGCGGAGCATGATGCGGCTGCGCTCGCGCAGCGGCGTGCGCGCCCATGCCCGCTGGCCAGCACGCAGGCCCGTGATGCACGACTCGACATCGGTCTCATCCGACAGCGGCAGGTCGTACAGGGGGCGCCCGTCGAAGGGGGCCTCGATGGTCAGCCGGGCCGCTCCAGGGGCGACCGCGGCATGGGCCATGAGCCGCTCGACGAGTCCGTCCGGCAGCCGCGACCCCACCTGGACGTCGGTCATGCCGTGATGACCATCTCGACGCGCTGGAACTCCTTGACATCGCTGTAGCCCGTCGTGGCCATGGCCTTGCGCAGGGCACCGACGATGTTCATCGTCCCGTCGGCGCTCGTCGACGGGCCGTGCAGGACCTGCCCGAACGTCCCCACGGTCGGCGTGAGGTGGCGCTCCCCGCGCGGCAGCCGAGGATGCCACGCCTCGGCGCCCCAGTGCGCCCCCCGCCCCGGGGCATCGGACGCTCGTGACAGTGCAGTGCCGAGCATCGCCGCGTCGGCCCCGCACGCGAACGCCTTGACCACGTCGCCGCTGCGGCCCATCGATCCGTCTGCGATGACGTGCACGTACCGACCGCCCGATTCGTCGAGGTAGTCGCGCCGCGCGGCAGCGACGTCGGCGACAGCGCTGGCCATCGGCACGCTCACCCCGATGACGTCAGCGGTCGTGTGCGACGCTCCCCCGCCGAAGCCGACCAGCACGCCGGCCGCGCCCGTGCGCATGAGGTGCAGGGCCGCCTGGTAGGTGGCACAGCCGCCGACGATGACGGGGACGTCGAGCTCGTGGATGAACTTCTTGAGGTTGAGCGGCACACCGTCCGTGGACACGTGCTCGGCGGACACCGTGGTGCCACGGATCACGACGATGTCCGCGCCCGACTGCGAGGCGAGCGGGGCGAGCCGGGCCGTCGCCTGGGGTGAGATCCCGACGGCGACCGTGATCCCTGCCGCCTTCATCTCCGCGATGCGCGCCGCGACGAGGCCTGCATCGACGGGGCGGGCTGCGTAGACCTCCTGCATCCGGGGGGTGACCGCATCGGTCGGCAGCCCGGCGATCTCGGCGAGAAGCGGCTCGGGGTCCTCGTAGCGACCCCACAGCCCCTCGAGGTTGAGCACGGCGAGGACGCCAAGCCCGGACAGGGTAGCCGCGCTCTGCGGGGAGACCACGGAGTCCATGGGGGCGGCCAGGAGCGGGGTGTCGAAGCGGTAGGCGTCGATTGTCCACGCGGTCGTCACCGCCTCGGAATCCCTGGTCCGTCGGCTCGGTGCGATCGCGACCTCGTCGAATGAATAGCCGCGGCGGGCGCGCTTGGCCCCACCGATCTGCATGTCGGTCAAGGAACTTCGTCCTTTCGGTAGGCGACTACCGTCCTGAGTAGTTGGGGGCTTCGATGGTCATCTGGATGTCATGTGGATGGCTCTCCCGCAGGCCGGCCGCCGTGATCCGGACGAATGATCCCTTCGCGTGCAGTTCCTCCATGGTCGACGCGCCGGAGTACCCCATCGCGGCCCGCAATCCGCCGACGAGCTGGTGCGCGACGGCGCCCAGCGGCCCGCGGTAGGCGACCATGCCCTCGATGCCCTCCGGCACGAGCTTGTCGTCGCTGAGGACGTCGTCCTGGAAGTAGCGGTCCTTGCTGTAGGAGCGGGCCTGGCCGCGGGACTGCATCGCACCGAGCGAGCCCATCCCCCGATACGACTTGAACTGCTTGCCGTTGACGAAGACCACGTCTCCCGGAGCCTCCTCGCAGCCGGCGAGCAGCGAACCAAGCATCACGGTGTCTGCTCCAGCCACGAGCGCCTTGGCGATGTCGCCCGAGTACTGCACGCCACCGTCACCGATGAGCGGCACCCCGGCGGGCAGGGCCGCGAGCGATGCCTCGTAGATCGCGGAGATCTGCGGGACCCCCACTCCGGCGACGACTCGCGTGGTGCAGATGGAGCCGGGGCCGACTCCGACCTTGATGCCGTCGGCACCTGCATCGACCAACGCCTGGGCGCCGGCCCTCGTGGCCACGTTGCCGCCCACGATGTCGACCGTGGACTGTCGCTTGAGCAGCCGGACCATGTCGATCACCGCTCGCGAATGGCCGTGCGCGGTATCGACGATCAGGAAGTCGACGCCGGACTCGATCAGGGCGCGGGCTCGCTTCTCCGCATCGTCACCGACACCGACGGCAGCGCCGACGACCAGGCGGCCGTTGGCGTCCTTGGTGGCGTGCGGGTACTTGTCGGACTTGACGAAGTCCTTGACGGTGAACAGTCCGCGGAGCCGGCCGGCCGGGTCGACGAGCGGGAGCTTCTCGACCTTGTGCCCGGCCAGCAGCGCGAGAGCGTCGTCGGGGGCGATGCCGGCAGGCGCCGTGATGAGCGGCATCGGCGTCATGATCTCGCGGACCGGACGGTCGAGGTTGTCCTCGAAGCGCATGTCGCGGTTGGTGACGATGCCCAGCAGCACCCCGCCCTCGTCGACGACCGGGACTCCGGAGATCCGGTAGCGCCCGCAGAGCCGGTCGACGTCGGCAAGCGTGTCGTCCGGCAGGCAGGTGACCGGGTTGTTGACCATGCCGGCCTCGGACCGCTTCACGAGGTCGACCTGGGCTGCCTGCTCCTCGATGGGCAGGTTGCGGTGCAGGACGCCCACGCCGCCCTGCCGCGCCATGGCGATCGCCATTCGGGCCTCGGTGACGGTGTCCATGGCGCTGGAGACCAGCGGCAGCTGCACGGTGATGTTCCTGGTGACTCGCGACGCCGTCACGACCTCGCTTGGCACGACATCGGATTCCCCCGGCACGAGCAGCACGTCGTCGAACGTGAGCCCCTGGTAGGCGAACTTGCCCGGTACACCGTCGAAGGAATCGGACAACGAACGAGGATCCATGGGGTCTCCGAGTCGGCGCGGGGCGGTAGGCCCTAAGGCTACTCGCCTGCCGCACGCGCTATTTGGGCCACGGCATCGGCCAGTCCCGTACTTCTCGTGGCACGCGCCGGCAGCGATCCGGTCCAGCCCGGCCCGCCGGCGATGAGCAACGGCGGTGGCCTGAGGGCGGGGAGCCTGGCGAGCATGTCGGCCTCGGCGGAACCAGGCACCTGGGACCACACGAAGACCGCCGCAGGGCCGAGCACCCGGACAGCGTGGGCCAGGGACTCCACCGGCAGGCCCGGCCCCAGAACCCGCGCGCCGATGCGGCGCTCGGCGAGCCCGGCGGCGACCGCCCACAGCGGCAGGGTGTGGGCCTCGCCGGGAGCCCCCGCAAGCACGACCGCCCGCACGTTGACCGGCTGGGTGAGCGCACCGACAACCCCGGCGAGGGCGGCATGAATCGCCGTGCTCAAGGAGTGCTCGATCTCGATGCCGCGACCCGTGTCCTGCCACTGATCGCCGATGGCCGTCAGCACCGGCACGAGCAGCCGGTCCCATGTCCAGACCACGCCGTGGGCACGCAGCGATTCGGCCACGATGACCTCGCACGAGGCGATGTCGAGCGACTGAGCGGCCCTGGCAAGGCCACGCTCGGCCTGCCCGGCGCCCGGCTGGGCGAGAACCCGGCCGCCACCGGCCCTGGCCGGCTGCGTGGGCGCAGGCTCGGCCTCGGCCGAGCGGGCAGCCCGCGCCGCTTCCGCGGGGGGAACCCCGGCGATGACGAGACGACGCATGTGCTCGAGACGGGCGATGTCCTCGGCGGAATACCGACGATGGGTCCCGGCCGCATGGGCACCCGGTCCGATCCCGTAGCGACGGTCCCAGGTACGCAGGGTGGCGGGCGCCACCCCCATCCGGCGGGCGACCGCGGCCACGGTGAGGCCCATCCCTGCCTCATCGATGCTCACGGCCACATTGTGGGACCCGGTCGACGGATGCGCATGGCGAGCGCGCCGCGCCTTCGTCAATATTGCATGTTGACCAACTTATGGCGCGATTGTATGGTGGGGGAACACGACACAGACGGAGGACCACCATGGCGGACGTTTCGCGGCTTCCCGGCCCCAATGCAGACCTGTGGGACTGGCAGATGGACGGGGCCTGCCGCGGCGAGGACCCCAGCTTGTTCTTCCACCCCGAGGGTGAGCGCGGACCTGCGCGCGACAGCCGCGAGGCGGCCGCCAAGGCGGTGTGCGCGACCTGCCCCGTGCTGGCCGAGTGCGCCGCCCACGCCCTAGCCGTCCGTGAGCCTTACGGGGTGTGGGGCGGCATGTCCGAGGACGACCGCGAGGCCTTCTACCGTCGCAATCGTCGACTGGCCCAGGTGTCCTGAACGAATCGAGTGGGCAGTTGTTGATGGCGCGGCCTCAAGGGCCCCGCCCAACAACTGCCCACTCGATGTTGTGGGCGAAACTACGTCGCCTGCGTGCCTAGTGCGAGTGGCCGTGGTGGCCATGCCCATGACCGTGACCGGCCTCGGGCTCGTCTTCCTTCTTCTCCACGACGAGGGCCTCGGTGGTGAGCAGCATGGCCGCGATGGAGGCGGCGTTCTGCAGCGCCGAGCGGGTGACCTTGACCGGGTCGATGACGCCGGCGGCCATGAGGTCGACGTACTCGCCCGTGGCCGCGTTCAGGCCGTGGCCGGCGGGCAGTTCGGCCACCTTCGAGACGACGACGTAGCCCTGCTCGCCAGCGTTCTCGGCGATCCAGCGCAATGGCTCGGCCGCCGAGCGGCGGACGATGCCGACGCCGGTGGCCTGGTCGCCCGTCAGTCCCAGGTCGCCGTCGAGGACCTTGACGGCCTGGACGAGCGCGGTGCCTCCGCCGGAGACGATGCCCTCCTCGATCGCGGCGCGCGTCGCGGAGACGGCGTCCTCGATGCGGTGCTTCTTCTCCTTGAGCTCCACCTCGGTGTGGCCGCCGACCTTGATGACGACGACTCCACCGGAGATCTTGGCGAGCCGCTCCTGCAGCTTCTCCTTGTCCCAGTCGGAGTCGGTGCGCTCGATCTCGGCTCGGATCTGGGCCACGCGGGCCTCGACGTCGGCCTCGTTGCCGCCGCCGTCGATGATCGTGGTGTTGTCCTTGGTGACGACGATGCGGCGAGCGCTGCCGAGCACCTCAAGGCCGACCTGGTCGAGCTTGAGCCCGACCTCAGGAGACACGACCTGGGCGCCCGTGAGGATGGCCAGGTCCTGAAGGATGGCCTTGCGCCGGTCGCCGAAAGCGGGGGCCTTGACAGCGCACGAAGAGAACGTGCCGCGGATCCGGTTGACGACCAGCGTGGAAAGGGCCTCGCCCTCGACGTCCTCGGCGACGATGAGCAGGGGCTTGCCGGCCTGGACGACCTTCTCCAGCAGCGGCAGCAGTTCCTGCACCGAGGCGACCTTGCCCTGCACGAGCAGGATGCGGCCGTCCTCGAGAACCGTCTCCATGCGGTCGGGATCGGTGACGAAGTACGCCGAGATGAAGCCCTTGTCGAACTGCATGCCCTCGGTGAACTCCAGTTCGAGGCCCGTCGTGCTGGACTCCTCGACCGAGATCACGCCGTCCTTGCCCACCTTGTCGAACGCGTCGGCGATGAGGTCACCGATCTCGCGATCCTGCGACGAGATCGTGGCCACGTCGGCGATCTCGGCCTTGTCCGCGACCTCGCGGGCGTTCGCGAGAAGCTGCTCGGTCACCGCGGCCACGGCCTTGTCGATGCCGCGCTTGATGTCGAGGGGCGAGGCGCCGGCCGCGACCTGCTTGAGGCCTTCGCGGACCATCGCCTGGGCAAGCACGGTCGCCGTGGTGGTGCCATCACCGGCAACGTCGTTGGTCTTGGTGGCGACCTCCTTGGCGAGCTGGGCGCCGAGGTTCTCGTACGGATCGTCGAGCTCGATCTCACGCGCGATGGTCACGCCGTCATTGGTGATCGTGGGGGCGCCCCACTTCTTGTCGATGACCACGTTGCGGCCCTTGGGCCCCAGGGTCACGCGGACGGCGTCGGCGAGGGCGTTGACGCCCCGCTCGAGGCTGCGCCGGGCATCCTCGTCGAATTCCAGGATCTTGGACATGAGTCAGTGCTCCCCAAACAGGTGTGGTGTGACGGTGCGGCCCGCCGCGCTGGAGCGCGACGGGCCGGACTGCACTACTTCTCGACGATGGCGAGGACGTCGCGAGCAGAGAGGAGCAAGTACTCCTCGCCGTCGTACTTGACCTCGGTGCCGCCGTACTTGCTGTAGATGACGACGTCGCCGACCTTGATGTCGAGCGGGATCCGCTTGGCGCCATCGTCGTCGAACCGGCCAGGGCCGACCGCCAGGACCTTGCCCTCCTGGGGCTTCTCCTTGGCGGTGTCAGGAATCACGAGGCCGGACGCGGTCGTCTGCTCGGCGTCCAGGGTCTGGACCAGAATGCGGTCCTCGAGCGGCTTGATGGAGACCGACACGATTACATCCTCCGGTGCTGTCGATGGGCCGCCCTGGTCGGGCGGCTGATGAGTTGGCAGTCCCCGGTGGGGAGTGCCAGATCCGACAGTACGCACCCATTAGCACTCCGTCAAGTTGAGTGCCAGCAGCGTGCGCACGGGCGGGATCGCGACCATGGCCCACAATGGCCGGCGTGGACATTGCCACGGCGCATTGGCTGGCGACCCCCGATGGCCTGGCGGCAATCGAGGCGGCCGCGGCTTGTGGCCCTGAGCCCCTTGCCGCGGCCGCGGCCCTGCGCCGGGACCGCCCCGACCTCTCCCCCGGCCAGGCCAGTGCCGCCCTCGAGCAGGCCGGCCTGCGGCGGTTGGCCTTCGAGCGGTACGGCATCGACGCGCAGCGCCTCCTGCTCACGCGGGCCGAACTCGAGCAGGCCACCCGTCCCGGGATCGCCGCACACCGGGCCGCGCTGCTCCGCGCCAGCGGCGTCACCCGCGTCCTGGACCTGACGGCCGGCCTGGGCTTTGACGCAGCAGCGTGCGCGGCCGCGGGCATGGCGGTCCGGGCCCTGGAGCGTGACCCGGTCACGGCGGCGCTCTGCCGGCACAACTGGCCGCTGGTCGAGGTCGTCGATGCGGACGCGACCGAGGCGCAGGCGCTGGCAGTCGAGCTCGAGCGGCTCGCCCCGACCGACGCGGTGTTCGCCGACCCGGCCCGGCGCGACCCGGACGGGCCCCGGGATGCCCGCCTGCGGGCGATGCCCGAACGCGACCCGGCCCGCTGGGCTCCGCCGTGGCCCTGGCTGGCTGCGCTGCCGCACCCACGCGTCGCCGCCAAGGTGGCCCCGTCGTTGCCCGTCCCGGATGGGTGGCACGCCGAGTGGTCCAGCGTGCACCGCGTCGTGGTGGAGTGCGCCCTCTACTCGTGGCCGGTCTTCGCCGAGGGGCGGCGTGCCGTGGTCTGGGCCGGCGGCGAGGCCATCGTCGTCCCGTCAGGCCCGCCCGGGCCGACGGCACCGGCCGACAGGTTGGGCGACTGGCTGTACGAGCCCGACCCCGCCATTCTGAAGGCCGGTGCGGTCGCCACCGTGCTCGCGGATCACCCGCAGGTCCGGCCGCTCGGCCCGCACAGCACCTGGCTCACCGGCCCCGAGTCGCAGCTCGGGCCGGCGGTCCGCGGCTTCGAGGTGATCAGCCTGCTTGACGGCAGTGAGCGACAGCAGCGCCGCCGGCTGGACGCCCTGGCCGTCGCCACCCTGACGGTCAAGTCCCGTGACACCGGGGTCGCTCCCGCGACGGTCCTGCGCGGGCTGGGCAGGCGCGAGGGCGCCGGGCACGTCCTCGTGCTCACCCGTCTGGGCGATCGGTCGATCAGGGTGCTGTGCCGGCCAGCACGCGGGCTACCTGCCTGATCGAGCGGGCATCCGTGCCACAGCAACCGCCGATGGCGGTCGCGCCAGCACCGTGCCACCGACGGACGAGATCGTCGGCGAACACCCCTCCTTCGGCCACCTCGCCGGACCACGCGCCCGTGGTCGCATCCCACGTGCCGCCCGCATTCGGGTAGATGACGATGGGCAGGTCGGTGGCGGCCCGTACCCGGGTCACCAGCCCCAGGACGTGGCGCGGATCGGTGCAGTTGATTCCCACCGCGACCACGGAGGGCGATTCGGCAGCGATGCGAACGGCCTCCTCGATGGGCTGCCCGGCGCAGGTGCGCGCCTCGTCGGCCGCGGAGAACGTCATCCACGCCGGCACCTCCGGGACCGCCTCGAGCGCCTCCACGAGGGCCCGGGCCTCGTCGACGTCGGGGATGGTCTCGACGGCGAACAGGTCGGGCGAGGACGCCGCCAGGATCTCCAGTCGTGGCCGGTGGAAGTCCACCAGGTCCTCGTGGGACAGGCCATAGCGTCCGCGGTACTCCGACCCATCGTGCAGGACGGCGCCGTACGGCCCGATGCTGGCAGCCACCCGCACGGCAGAGCGGCCGGCGGCACCTCCATCCGCCGCGTGCCGCGCCACCGTCACGCTGGCCGCAAGAGCGGCATCGGCCCGCGACTGGGCCAGGCCCTCGGCGCGAAAACCCAGCCGGGAGACCTGGTAGCTGGCCGTGATGACGACGGTGGCACCGGCATCGACGAATGCCGCGTGCGCCCGGGCGACCGCCCCGGGGTCGTCCAGCAAGGCACGCGCGGTCCACAGTCGGCCGGACATGTCCGCACCGTGACTCGTCAGCTGGGTCGAGAGCCCGCCGTCGACCACGACAGGGCCAGCGCCGAAGATCCCGGCCCACCTGTCCATCGCCGTCACCATGACGACCGGGTCACCGACATGGTCGAAGTCGTCGCGAAGTCCAGCCCGGACGGTGGCACGCCGGCAGCGGCGAGGCGGGCCCCGAGCGCGGCGATCATCGCCCCGTTGTCGGTGCACAGTCCCGGACTGGGCACGCGCAGGGCCAATCCGGCTGCTGCGCACCGCTCCTGGGCCATGGCCCGCAGCCGAGAGTTCGCGGCGACGCCCCCTCCGAGGACGAGGTCGCGCACGCCCCGGTCGCGGCAGGCCGCCACGGCCTTGGCCGTGAGCACATCCGCAATGGCCTCCTGGCACGACGCGGCGACATCTGCGACCGGCACCGGCTCTGCCGCCGCCTCCCGGGCACGGACCCAACGGGCCACCGCGGACTTCAGGCCGGAGAACGAGAAGTCGTACGGGTGCTGCGCCAGGTCCCCCGGCGCGCTGAGACCGCGCGGAAAGGCGATGGCCTCAGGATCGCCATCGAGCGCGGCTCGGTCGATCCACGGCCCGCCCGGGAACGGCAGGCCGAGCAGCCGGGCCACCTTGTCGAATGCCTCTCCCGCCGCGTCGTCGAGCGTCTGGCCGAGCGGCTCGATGGTGGCCGCGTCATCGGTGACGAGCAGCAGTGACGAGTGGCCCCCCGACACCAGCAGGCCGATGACAGGGTCCGGCAGCCGGCCATGCTCGAGTTCGTCGACGACCACGTGCCCGGCGAGATGGTTGACCCCGTAGACCGGGATGCCCAGGCCGACCGCCAGCGCCTTGGCAGCGGCGACCCCGACGAGCAGCGCGCCGACGAGGCCAGGCCCCGCGGTGACCGCGATCGCGTCGATCTCGCCGAGGCGGACGCCCGCGTCGGCGCACGCGCGGTCAAGGGCGGGAGCGATCGCCTCCAGGTGCGCCCGGCTGGCAACCTCGGGGACCACGCCGCCGAACCGGGCCTGCTCGTCCACGCTCGACGCGATCTCGTTGGCGAGCAGGACGCTGCCGCGGACCAGGCCCACGCCGGTCTCGTCGCACGACGTCTCGATCCCGAGGACGAGCGGGCCGTCGGTGCTCATGCGGGGGCCTGCGCAACCCGGTCAGGGCCGTCCAGCCGGCATCGCATGATCACCGCATCTCCGCCGTCGGGGTAGTACGCGCGGCGCTCGCTGATGCGCGCGAAGCCGCGGCTTTCGTAGAGCGCGATCGCGGCCGCGTTGTCGCTGCGCACCTCGAGGATCGTGTGAGTGCAGCCGGCCGCACGGGCATCGCCGAGCAGGCGGTCGAGCATCACCCTGGCGATCCCGCGCCCCTGATGGCTCGGCGTCACCGCGATGGTCTGGATGTCGCTGTCCGGTGGCATCAGGTAGGCGCCTCCGTAGCCGACGACGGCTCCGGCGTCCCGGCACACGACGTAGCGACGGGTCGGCTGGGCCAGTTCCTGCCAGAACTGCTCGACCGACCACGGATCCCCGAGGAAGACCTCGCTCTCGATCCGGGCCACGTCGTCTAGGTGCCACCACCTCATCGGCTCGACCAGGCGTCCGGTCTCCCCGATCATCGCCGAATCGGCGCTCGCCCCCGCATCGGTGCTCATGCCGGCTGCACCGCCACCGCGTCGGGTCGGCGCAGGTACAGGGGCTGCGGCGGCAGCAGCAGCGCCCCGCGCAGGGCCGCGGCGGTGGGCGAGCCGTCGTCGCCATGACTCGACAGGGGTGTCGCGCCGATCAGCGGCACCACGCCGGTTGCGAGGAGCGCACCCACGCGGCGGGCGACCCAGGAGGCCTGAGGGTGGCCCCACCCCGGTCTCTCGTCGGCGCGCACCGAGCCGAACCAGTCCGCGTACTGCCGCGCACCGGATCCAAGCCAGGCCCCCGAGCGCACGCCCGGGTCGATGTCGCCGGGCATGCTGACAAGCGGGCCCTGCAGTCGCTGGCCAGCGCCCGAGTAGGCAGCCCAGTACACCTCTCGACGGCGGGCATCCCCGGCCACACCGAACGGCACCCCCTCGCGTGCCTCGACGAACGCCGCCGCGATGGCGTCCAGGGAGCACAGTCCGTGGACGGGTCGGCCCCAGGCCACGCCCAGCGCGATCGCCGAGGCAAGGCCGACCCGCAGGCCCGTATAGGGACCCGGACCGACACCGCAGGCGATGGCGTCAACGGTGCCTGGCCCTGCCGAGCCGGCCTTCAGCACGTCGGCCAGCATCGGGGCGAGGACCTCGGCATGGTGCCGCGGGTCGAGATGGGACCGCTCGGCGACGACCTCGTCGCCGTCGACGAGGGCGACCGACGTGAGGGCGGTGGACGTATCGAAGGCCAGGATCACGGAGCGTCGCCACCAGCCGCGTCCGGGGCTGCCGGTGCCGCCCAGGGCGAGTGCGCCCAGGTAACGTCGGCCCACGCGAGGTCGACGACGCGCGTCTCGACGGCAGGGTCCGGCGAGCGGGCGATCGTCACGAGCGCCCATCGGTCGGACAACCCGTCCACCACGCCCGCACCCCACTCGACCACGACCACGCTGGTGGCCAGGTCCGACTCGAGGTCGAGATCCTCGACCTCGCCCAGCGAGCCCAGCCGGTACGCGTCCACGTGCACGAGGTCCGGTCCACCCGACGGATGAGCGTGCGACCGGGCGATGACGAAGGTCGGGCTGGTGACCTGCTCGGCTATGCCCAGGCCACGTCCGAGACCCTGGGCGAGAGTGGTCTTCCCGGCCCCCAGGTCGCCGTTGAGGACGACGACCTCGCCGCCGGAGCATGCGCGCCCGATCGCGGCGCCGAGCCCCCGCATCTGGTCGGCGCTCGAGGCGCTGCGTCGGTCGGCCGGGCTCACGCCACACCGTCGGTGGGCATGCCCGCGACGTCCCGGCGGACCCGATCGAGGAGTGCCAGCAGGAGGGCATCGACCTGCTCGTGCCGGTCGATCGTCAGCATGTGCCCGCTGTCCGGGATGACGACGTACTCCGCTCCCGGGATGTGGCGGACGATCTCGTCGCTCTGCTCCTTGGGGGTGAGCCGGTCCGATGCGCCAGCGATGACCAGCACCTCCGCCGACTGCAACGCCGGCAGGGCGTTGCGACGGTCGTCGTCCTGCAGCGCGGGGAGGAATTCCGCGAGCACGTCGATCGCCGTCGACGACACCATGCCGGCCACGAACCGGCCGGCATGGTCGGTCGCGTTGGAGCCGAACGAGTAGACCTTGGTGAGCAGCAGTCCCAGGTCGGTATCGGCCCAGCGGGTCCGCTCGACCAGGTCCTTCTGCCTGGCCACGACGGCGGCCACGGACGGTGCCAGCCGCAGGACGGCCCTGCCGAGCGCGGGCGGCAGGCCCAGGACGCCGAGGCTGAGCCCCGTCGCCGTGGTCGCGATCAGGGCCACGCCGAACACCCGCTCGGCGAAGAGCTCGGGGCGCTGCTGGGCGAGAGCCATGACCGTCATGCCACCCATCGAGTGGCCGACCAGCATGAGCGGGCCGTGCGGCGCAAGTGCGTCGATCACCGACCCGAGGTCGCTGCCGAGCTGGTCCACATGGTGGGAGTCGAACTCGGCTCGGTCGGAGCGGCCGTGGCTGCGCTGGTCGTAGAACACCAGGCGGGCCCGCCCGCGCATGGCCCTGCGCTGGAAGTGCCACGAGTCCTGGTTGAGCGCGTAGCCGTGGCAGAAGACCACGGTCAAGTCGCTGGGGTCGGGCTGCGCCGGATCGTCGACCTCGGCGTGGAGCAGGGACCCATCGCTCGCCTCGACGACGTGCACCGTCCCGCGGAGCATGCCGAACTCCTCGCCGTCCCCACCGGGTACGAGAGCGGCCCGGCGCAGCAGCGAGCGTTCGGCGAGCGCCCCGATCGCGGCACCGGCGGCAATGGCGCCCGCGGCGACGAGGCCCCGTCCAGCCAGCCGCGCAAACCCGGCATCCGGGCTCATGCGGCGCCGCCGACGTACGCGCGCGGTACGCGCGGCCCGATGCGAGTGACGATCTCGTACCCGATCGTGCCCATGGCGTGCGCCCAGTCGTCAGCCGTGGGCTCGCCCGAGTAACCTGGGCCGAAAAGCACGACCGGGGTGCCCGCCTCGGCTGCATCGCGGCCCAGGTCGACCACGAACTGGTCCATCGCCACCCGCCCGACGCACCGATGCCGCTGGCCGGCAACGGCCACCTCGACTCGGTCGCTGCCGGCCCGCGGGATGCCGTCGGCGTAGCCGAGCGGGACCAGCCCGAGGGTGGTCGCCGCGCGGGTCGACCAGGTGTGGCCGTAGGAGACGCCCGTGCCTGGCTCGACCGCCTTCGTGTTGGCGAGGGCCGATCGAAGGGTCATGGCCGGGACCAGCCCGAGGTCGGCCCCGGTGCCCAGTGCGGGGGCGGGGGTCAGCCCGTACATCGCGATTCCGATGCGCACCAAGCCGGCCCGCAAGTCCGGGTGGGCCCACAGTCCTCCGCTGTTGCTGAGGTGCTGCAGGTCCGGCCGGAGCCCGGCGGCGGCCGCCTCGGCGACCGCGTCGGCGAAGCGAGTGCGTTGGGCCGCGACCGAGCCCGCGCCCGGCGTGTCGGCATCGGCGAAGTGGGTCCACAGGGCCACCACGTCGACAGCCCCTTCCGCGCCTGCCTGGGCCACCGCTGCAAGGACGTCTGGCCACTCGGCCGGGCCCGCGCCGTTGCGCGACAGGCCGGTGTCGACCTTGACGTGGACACGCGCTGACGTGCCGTGACGGCGCGCCGCAGCTGCGACCTCCGCGAGCGCCCAGGTGGTCGAGACCGATAGGTCGATGCCCTGGGCCACGCATGCGTCGACGTCGGGGTCCCCGGGAGTCCACAGCCACGCGAGAACGCGGCCGGCATCCCCGTCGGCCCTCAGTGCAAGGGCTTCAGCGGGCAAGGCCACGCCCAGCCACGGGACACCGTGGGCTCGAGCCGCGCGCGACACCGGGAGCATCCCGTGGCCGTACGCGTCAGCCTTGACCACGGCCATGACTTGCGCGTCCCCGGCCCGCTCGGCGACGACGTCGAGGTTGGCCGCGATGGCGGAGAGATCGACCTCGGCCACTCCCCGGGTCATGACCTGTCCCCGGCGAGATCGCCGAAACGGGCCTTGTCCACCGCTGCCGGAAGGCAGCGGACGAGGTCAGGAGCCACGACGGGTGCGTGACGCGCCGCGATGCGACCGGCCGCGCCGTGCAGCCACACCCCCGCAGCAACGGCCTCGATGAGGTCGCTTGCCGATCGGTGCCCGTCGGCCCACGCGCCGGCAAGGAGGGCGGCAAGGATGCCGGTCAGGACATCCCCGGAGCCGGCCGTTCCGAGGTCAGAGGTCCCCTCGGTATCGATCCAGCACTCCGCCTCGGGCCCGGCCACGATCGTCCCGGGGCCCTTCAGGACGACGACGCAGGACAACGCGGCGGCCGCCGCCAAGGCCGCCTCGCGACGACCGGGCGAACTCACGAGCAGCCCCGGTTGGAGCCGGTCGAGCTCACCGTCATGCGGCGTGAGCACGGTGAGCAGCCCCGAGGCGGTGCGCTCGGCTATCAGCGCGCGGATCACGCGGTCATCCGCGGCCACGCCAAGGGCTCCGGCGTCCAGCACCACCGGCACCGGCGCGGCCAGCACCGCCATGACCGCCGGGTGGTCGGCCGAATCCCCGGGGAAGCCAGGACCACATCCCCAGGCGTCGACACGGGACTGCGCGGACGGCGGCGATCCGTCAACGACAACGTCGGGAAAGCGCGTGACGACCGCCGTGGCGACACCATCGCCGCGATCGAGGTACCGGGTCATCCCGGCGTTCGCCCGCCGCGCCGACCCCACCGCCAGCAGCGCCGCCCCAGGGTAGGTCGCGGAGCCGGCCGCGACGCCGACCACGCCGCGTCGGTACTTGTAGGCATCGGGCGCGGGCTCGCCGACCCAGCGGGCGACATCGATCGACTCGATGACGCGCGCCGTCGGGGGGGCGTGGAACGCCAGGCCGATGTCGACGATGCGGACGCTGCCGCAGTGCTGCGCCCCCGGCGCGACCACGAGGCCTGGCTTGAGTGCGCCGAAGGTCACCGTGACGTCGGCGTCGACCGCTGGCCCCACTACGGCACCCGTGTCAGCGTCGACTCCAGACGGCAGGTCGGCGGCAACGACGATCGCTCCACTGCGGCTGGCCGCCTCCGCCAGTTGCGCGGCAGCGGGACGAAGCCCGCCGTGCCCGCCGATGCCGAGGATCCCGTCGATGACGAGATCGGCCCGCGAGACCAGGGTCCGTACGGTCTCATCGGTCGCGGACCACCGGTGTACGCGCCCGCCCGCCGCACGCAGTGCCGCGGCACCCTCGTCGTGGACGCTGTCCGCGACGATGACCGCATCCACGCGGCAGCCGCGCCGCGCCAGCATGGCCCCCGACCAGAGGGCATCACCACCATTGTTCCCGGCGCCGGCCATCACCATGACCCGTCGGCCGGCCACGCCGCCCGTGGCACCGTGAAGCAACTCCGCGCAGGCCACGGCCAGCGCGAAGGCGGCCCGCTCCATGAGGGCACCCTCGGGCGTCACGGCGAACGCAGCGACCTCCGCTGCACGCACCTGCGCAACATCCCGGACGCCGATCACCCCGACCCCCTTGCTGCGCGGGCGACCACGAACGCGATCGCCATTCCCCCATCATGGCTCAGGGACACCAGCCATGACCCGATGCCGAGCCGGGCTGCCGCCGCCTCGACCGAGCCACTCAGGTGGAGTTCCGGCTGACGGCGATGGCCGGACAGCACCTCGCAGTGGTGCCAGGAAAGGCCCGAGCTGTCGACGAGGACCTTGGCGACGGCCTCCTTGGCGGCCCACCGTGCGGCCAGCGAGGCAACCCGTCCTGGTCCGGTGCCACAGGCCGCCACCTCACGATCGGTGAAGACGCGGGAAACCAGTCCGGGCGTGCGTGCGATAGACGTGCCGAATCGAGCGACATCGACGAGGTCGACTCCGATGCCGACGACGGGTCCTTCGGGGATCAGGGCGCTACTCAACCGTGACGGACTTGGCGAGATTGCGGGGCTGGTCGACGTCGAGGCCGCGGGCCGTGGCCATCTCGCAGGCGAACACCTGCAGCGGAACCGTGGCGACCAAGGGCTGCATGAGCGTCGGCACCGCGGGGATCCGGATCACGTGGTCGGCGAACTCTGCGATGACCTCGTCGCCCTCCTCGGCGATCGCGATGACGCGCGCCCCGCGGGCGCGGACCTCCTGGATGTTGGACACGATCTTGTCGTGCAGCACGGATCGCCCTCGAGGTGACGGGACGATGACGATGACCGGCACGCCCTCCTCGATCAGCGCGATCGGCCCGTGCTTGAGCTCGCCGGCGGCGAACCCCTCCGCGTGCATGTAGGCAAGTTCCTTGAGCTTGAGGGCGCCCTCGAGGGCAACCGGGAAGCCGACATGCCGACCGAGGAACAGGACCGACGTCGATGAGGCGAGCTCGCGGGCCAGCGCGCGCACCGGTTCGGTGGTGTCGAGCACGAGGTCGACCTTGCTCGGCATGCTGTCGAGCTCCTCGAGGATGCCCCGGATCTCGTCCTCGAACATCGAGCCGCGCACCTGTGCCAGGTACAGGCCGACGAGGTAGGCCGCGATGATCTGAGTAAGGAAGGCCTTCGTCGACGCAACGGAGATCTCAGGCCCCGCATAGGTGTACAGGACTGCGTCGGACTCGCGCGGAATGGTGGATCCGACCGTGTTGCAGATGGCGAGCGTCTTGGCCCCCTGGGCCTTGGCGTGCCGCAGCGCCATCAACGTGTCCATCGTCTCGCCCGACTGGGAGATCGCGATGACCAGCGTGTCCGGCCCGACGATCGGGTCGCGATAGCGGAACTCGCTGGCCAGCTCGACCTCGACCGGCAGCCGCGTCCAGTGCTCGATGGCGTACTTGGCGACCATGCCCGCGTGCGCCGCCGTGCCGCAGGCGATCACGACCACCTTGGTGACCGCTCGCAGTGCCGCGTCCTCCGCCTCCGACGCATCCAGCTGGATCCGGTGGTCCTTGCTGATACGCCCCCGCAGGGAATCCGCGACCGCCCGGGGCTGCTCGGCGATCTCCTTGAGCATGTAGAGGTCGTATCCGCCCTTCTCGGCGGCCGACGTGTCCCAGTCCACGTGGAAGGGGCGGGTCTCGACCGGCTCGCCCGCGAAGTCGGTGACGACCACCGAATCCGGCCGGATGGCTACGACCTGGTCCTGGCCGAGTTCGAGCGCCGACCGCGTGTGGTCGACGAAGGCCGCAACGTCTGACGCCACGAAGTTCTCGCCCTCGCCGAGCCCGACGACGAGAGGGGAGTTGCGACGCGCCGCGACCACCAGATCCGGCTGGGTGCGATCGATGCACACGAGGGTGAACGCACCCTCGAGCCGCCGGCAGGTGCGGCGCATCGCCTCGGCGAGATCGCCGTCAGCCTCCGGCAGTGAGTGCGCCAGCAGGTGAGCGACCACCTCGGTGTCGGTCTCCGAGGCAAGGACCACGCCCGCGGCAGTGAGCTCGGCCCGCAGCCCAGCGAAGTTCTCGATGATCCCGTTGTGGATGACCGCCACCCGGCCGTCTTCACTGACATGCGGGTGGGCATTGCGGTCGGTGGGGCCGCCGTGGGTGGCCCAGCGGGTGTGGCCGATGCCTGTGGTCGAGTCAGGCATCGGGTCGCTGCCGATGAGCGTCTCGAGGTTGGCAAGCTTGCCGGCCTTCTTGCGGACGACGAGCGCGCCATCGCTGATGATGGCAACCCCGGCGGAGTCGTAGCCGCGGTACTCAAGCCGGCGCAGGCCGTTCACGATGACGTCGAGGGCCTGCTTGCTGCCTACGTACCCCACGATTCCGCACATAGGGGCAAGCCTACGCGGCCACTGACGGCACAATGGCGCCGTGATGACGGTCCGGGTGCGTTGCCCCGCGGACCTGTCGCCCCGGGTCGTGCGACTCCTTGAGGGGATCCCCGCGATCAGCGCACTTGCCGTGTACCCGGACGCCAGCCTGCTGCCCAAGGGAAGCATCATCGAGGCCGACCTGCCGCGCGAGGAGGTCAACTCCGTCATCGACGCCCTCGTCGACCTCGGCGTGCCTGTCGAGGGCACCATCCAGGTCCTTTCGGTCCCGACCTTCGTGTCACGGACGGGGCTGCGGGCTGAACAGGATGCCCCCGGCGCGGGCACCGACGCCGTGGTGTGGGCCGAGGTGGTGGAACGCGCCTACGAGGACTCCGCCCTGACCTGGACGTATCTGAGCTTCATGATGCTGGCCACCCTGCTCGCCGCTATCGCCGTGGTAACCGACTCCATTGTCCTCGTCATCGGCGCCATGGTGCTCGGTCCGGAGTTCGTCCCGATCGCGGCCTTGGGCCTAGGCCTGGTCCGCAGGCGATACCACCTGCTGCGCCAGTCCTTGCGCACGCTCGTCATCGGCTTCGCCGTGGCCATCACCGCCGTGGCGGCCTTGGCCCTGGTGGCCCGATGGACGGGGCTCATCGACGGTTCGGACCTGCTGCTCGAGCACCGGCCTGGCACCAGCTTCATCTACCAGCCGAACGCATGGTCGCTCATCATCGCCGTGATCGCCGGGGCCGCCGGTGTGCTGGCACTGACCTCCGCCAAGTCCGGCGGGCTGGTCGGGGTGTTCATCTCGGTCACGACCATCCCCGCCGCCGGGAACATCGCGGTGGCAGCGGTGTTCGCCGAGTGGAGCGAGGTGTGGGGAAGTTCCCTCACCCTCGTCGTCAACATCACCGGTATGGCGCTGGCCGGGTGGCTGACGCTGACGCTGCAGCAGGCCGTGTGGTCGCGGCTCAGCCGAGGGCGAGGTCAGTGGCCACGACCGCCGCGAGCCCGTCCGCGATCTCCTGGGCCTGGTCCTCGGTAGGCGCCTCGACCATCACGCGGATGACCGGCTCGGTGCCGGAGGGGCGCAGCAAGACGCGGCCCGTGGTGCCGAGCTCTGCCTCTGCCGCCGCCACGGCAGCCGCGACGCCGCTGGCTCCGTCGACGCCCGCGCGGTCGACACCGCGGACGTTGACCAGGACCTGCGGGAGCTTGATGACCATCGAGGCCAGGTCCGACAGGGGTCGCCCGGTGGCCGCCACCTCGGCCAGTAGGTGCAATGCGGTGAGGAGCCCGTCGCCCGTGGTGGCGTACTGCGACATCACCACGTGCCCGCTCTGCTCCCCGCCGAGGACGAAGCCGCCATCGCGCATCGCCTCGAGCACGTACCGGTCACCGACCCCGGTCTCGACGACGGTGATGCCCGCCTCGCGCATCGCGATGCTGAAGCCGAGGTTGGCCATGACGGTCGCGACCACCGTGTTGCCGGCCAGGCGGCCCTGACGGGCCATGGCCACGGCGAGGATGGCCAGGATGTGGTCGCCATCGACCACATTGCCGTCGGCATCCACCGCTAAGCAGCGATCGGCATCGCCGTCGTGGGCGATGCCGGCATCGGCGCCATGCGCCCTGACGGCGTCGATGAGGCTGCCCATGTGCGTGCTGCCGCAGTCCTGGTTGATGTTCAGCCCATCGGGCTCGGCATGGATCGCGATGACGGTCGCACCTGCACGCTCGAGGACGTCGGGGGCCACCTGTGAGGCCGCGCCGTTCGCGCAGTCCACGACCACCGTCAGTCCGTCGAGCCGTTGGGCGGTCGTGGTCAGCACGTGGTCGGCGTAGTGACGGAAGGCCTTGACCTCGCGCCGCACCCGTCCGACAGCGGCGCCCACCGGACGGTCCCAGGGGTCGTTCAGGCGCTGCTCGATCGCGTCCTCGATGACGTCGTCCAGCTTGTGGCCGCCGCGAGAGAAGAACTTGATGCCGTTGTCCGGCATGGGGTTGTGGGAGGCCGACAGCATGACCCCGAGGTCGGCATCGAGACTCTCCGTGAGGAAGGCTGCGGCCGGGGTCGGCAGGACGCCCACCAACGACACGTCGACGCCCGCGCTTGCCAGTCCGGCGACGACGGCGGCCTCGAGGAACTCCCCGCTGGCTCGGCCATCCCGCGCCACCACAGCCCTGGGACGGTGGCCGCTGAACGCACCCGCATCCGCCAAGACGTGAGCGGCCGCTACCGAGAGGTCCAGGGCGAGTTCGGCGGTCACGTCGCGATTAGCGAGCCCGCGCACCCCGTCGGTGCCGAAGAGCCGGCCCACGCGGCTAGCGCTTGCTGTACTGCGGAGCCTTGCGGGCCTTCTTGAGGCCGTACTTCTTGCGCTCCTTGGCCCGCGGGTCGCGGGTGAGGAAGCCGGCCTTCTTCAGGATGGGCCGGTTGCCTTCCTCGTCGATCCCATTGAGGGCCCGGGCCACGCCCAGGCGCAGCGCGCCGGCCTGGCCAGACACGCCGCCGCCATGGATACGCGCGATGACGTCGAACCGGCCCTCGGCGCCCAGGCTGACGAACGGCTCGTTGACCAGCTGCTGGTGCACCTTGTTGGGGAAGTACCCCTCGAGGTCTCGGCCGTTGATGGTCCAGCGACCGGTGCCGGGGACGAGGCGGACTCGGGCGACGGCCTCCTTGCGGCGGCCGGTGGCGGCGCCGGGCGCGGTGACGATGTCGCGGGCGACAACGGCGCGCGTGGGCGTCTCAGTGGTGTACTCGCTTACCGATTCCTCGACGGACTCGTCGAGCTCGGTGGTCTCAATGGTGGCCTCAGACACTGCCAATACCTCTCGTGGAGCCTGGAACCGCGACTACTGCGCGATCTGGGTGATCTGGAAGGGCTGCGGGGACTGGGCCGCATGGGGGTGCAGCGGACCCGCGTAGACCTTGAGCTTCTTGATCTGCTGCCGGCCCAGCTTGTTGTGCGGGAGCATCCCCTTGACCGCCTTCTCGACGACCCGGCGGGGGTTGGACTCCATGAGCTCGCTGTAGGAGGTCGTGGTGAGACCGCCCGGGAAGCCGGAGTGGCGATACTCGTTCTTCTGCTGCTTCTTGTTCCCGGTCAGGACGACCTTGTCGGCATTGATCACGATGACGAAGTCGCCGGTGTCGACGTGGGGGGCGAAGATGGGCTTGTGCTTCCCGCGCAGGAGGGTCGCGACGTGGGTGGCCAGGCGTCCGAGGACGACGTCGGTGGCGTCGATGACATGCCAGGTGCGATCGATCTCGCTGGCCTGGGGGCTATATGTGCGCACGGGACGCCACCTTTGGTTTCTCGTCGGGACCGGACTCTGCACGCCCCGGCAGGTGCCGGAGCGCCGTACTGGGCACCATCCCTGATGCCCAGGCTGTGCATGCGGCCCAGGGCCGTCCACAGCAGCAGCCAAGACTACCGGGGCGCCCCCGGGCCAGCCAAATCACCCCTGCCGACAAGACAAAGCCGGAAACGGGGCTACCAGTCGGAGAAGACCGGCTCGGGGGTCTCTACCACGCTCGCATCCGCCCGGAACACCCAGAACCGGTCGAATCCGCGGGTGAACCATCGGTCGTGGGTGACCGCCACCACCGTTCCCTCAAAACCGGCCAGACCCTCCTCCAGCGCCTCGGCACTGGCCAGGTCGAGGTTGTCGGTCGGCTCGTCGAGCAGCAGCAGGGTGGCCCCGCCCAACTCCAGCAGCAGGATCTGGAATCGGGCCTGCTGGCCGCCGGACAGGGTGTCGAAGTCCTGCTCCGAGGCCTGGGCAAGTTCGTACCTGTCCAGCACTCGGGCCGCCTGCTCGCGCGGCAGCCCCGATCGGTGCTCGTCGCCGCGGTGCAGGATATCCAGCAGCGTGCGGCCGGACAGGTCGGGACGCACATGCGTCTGGGCGAAGAAGCCGGGCCGCACCCGGGCACCGAGCCGGGCCACGCCGGAATGCGCCACCGGCGCGATCTCCACCTCGCCGACCGGCCGATGCTCGACGTCGGGGTCGGTGCCGCCCCGGGCCAGCAGCCGCAGCAGGTGCGACTTGCCCGATCCGTTGGCGCCGAGCACCGCGAGGCGCTCCCCGAACCAGACCTCGCCGTCGAACGGGGCGGTCAGCCCGGTCAGGGCAAGGGACTCGCACACGATCGCGCGCTTGGCGGTGCGTCCGCCGGCCAGGCGCATCCGGACGTTCTGCTGCCGGGGCACCGCGATCGGCGGTCCGGCCTCCTCGAACTTTCGCAGTCGCGTCTGCGCGGCCTGGTACCGCGACGCCATGCCGTCGTTGTAGGTGGCCTTGACCTTGAGGGACTGGACCAGCTCCTTGAGCTTGACGTGCTCCTCGTCCCACCGCCGGCGCAGTTCCTCGAGCCGGGAGAACCGGTCAGCCCGCGCCGCATGGAATGAGCCGAACCCGCCACCGTGCACCCAGACCGTGTTGCCGACCGCCCCGAGCTCCACGGACACGACATGGCTGGCGCACTGGTGCAGCAGCTCGCGATCGTGCGAGATGAGCAGGACGGTCTTGGGGGTTTGCCGCAACTGGTCCTCCAGCCACGTCTTGCCCGGAACGTCGAGGTAGTTGTCGGGCTCGTCGAGCAGCAGGATCCCGGCCGGCCCGCGGAGCAGGAGCTCAAGGACCAGCCGCTTCTGCTCGCCACCCGACAGCGTCGACACCGCGCGCCATCGCAGGGTCTCGAAGGGCACGCCCATGGCGACCACGGTCACCACGTCGAACAGCACCTCGGCGTCATAGCCACCGGCCTCGCCGTACTCGGCTATCGCATGCGCGTACGACATCTGGGTCGCCTCGTCGTCGCTCTCCATCATCGCCTGCTCGGCCGAATCCAGGCGCTGCGCGGCGGCACGCAGGGGGGCCGGGCTGACCCCGAGAAGCAGGTCCCGGACCGTCCCCTCCGACATCTGGCCGACGAACTGCCGCATCACCGCGATGGCATCGCTGTAGACGATCGAGCCTTCGTCCGGCCGAATGTCGCCCGCGACCATGCGCAGCAGCGTCGTCTTGCCAGCCCCGTTCGCTCCGACGAGCGCCGCGGTAGCCCCGTCGGGCACCCGGAAGGAGACGTCGTCGAGCAGGACCCTGCCGTCCGGCAACGAGAACGTGACGTGCTGGACATCGATATGCCCCACGTCAGCCCTCCGCCCGAACGCGGCGGGTCTGGGCCTGACGGTTGCGGTACTCCCCCGGCTCCGGGTACCCGACCTCCTCGAGCACGAGCGGGTGCGCCGGCATGACGGTCACGGCCGGATCACGCTTTCCTGCTAGGAGGACGTCGGCGGGCCAGTGGGCGGGCCTGCGTCCGTCCCCGACAGGGAGCATCGCCCCCGCGAGTGAGCGGACCATCGAATGGCAGAAGGCATCAGCCTGCACCGTCATGACCGCGTCACCACCCGAATCCCGCTCCCAGTCGAGCCGCTTGAGCTCGCGGACCGTGGACGCCTGCGGGCGGGCTCGGCAGTAGGGGGCGAAGTCGTGCTCCCCGAGCAGCAAGGCCGCAGCCTCGTTCATGCGCTGAAGGTCCAGCGGCTTGCCCCACGCCAAGGTGATCCGGCGGCCGAGCGGATCGGGACCGGCCGGGGTGTCACAGACGCGATAGGAGTAGCGCCGCCACAGGGCCGCGAACCTGGCATCGAAACCGTCCGGGGCGACCGTGATTCGCGTTACGCGGATATCCCCCGGAAGGGCACGATTCACCCGGGCGACGTCCACGTCGCCCCGAGCGAACGGAACGTCGACGTGGACGACCTGACCGCGGGCGTGCACACCGGCGTCGGTGCGGCCGGCGCAGGTCAGCTCCACGCCGGCACCCACGACGTACGCCAGCACCCGTTCCAGCTCCCCTTGCACCGTCCGCAGTCGCTCCTGCCGTGCCCAACCCGAGAAGCCCTGGCCGTCGTAGGCGATGTCGAGGCGAAGACGGATCAGCCCGCCACCCTCAGGGGCGGCGGGCTGATCGATGACCGGTACGTCTGTCAGGACTCGTCCTTCTTCTCGTCAGCCTCGCTGGCCGCATCGTCCACAGCATCGACCTCCGCGACGGCGACGTCCTCCGCGATGACGTCGCTATCGGCGTCGACCTCGTCGACGACCGTCTCGACGACGGCGGCGGGCGCCGTGGCCTGGGCCTCCTTGGCCGCCCGCTTGGTCGCGCCCGTCGCCTCGGCCACGACCTGCTCGGCCATGGGCTCGACCAGCTCGATGACCGCCATCGGTGCGTTGTCGCCCTTGCGCGGGCCGATCTTTGTGATGCGGGTGTAGCCGCCCGGACGCCCGGCGTAGCTCGGTCCGATCTCGGTGAACAGCGTGTGCACGACCGACTTGTCCCGCACGACCGTCAGCACCCGGCGCCGAGCGTGCAGGTCGCCCCGCTTGGCGAACGTGATCAGCCGCTCGGCCAGCGGCCGCAGGCGCTTGGCCTTGGCCTCGGTCGTGGTGATGCGCCCGTGCTCGAACAGCGCGGTGGCCAGGTTGGCCAGCATCAGCCGCTCGTGGGCCGGACCGCCGCCGAGGCGGGGACCCTTGGTTGGCGTAGGCATTGCTTCTCCTCAGTGCTCTAGGGCGGGCGGACGGGCTAGAGCTGCTCGTCCTCGGCGTAGGCGAGGTCGTCGTCCTCGTCGGTGAAGTACACGGCGGCACCCGGATCGAACCCGGGCGGGCTGTCCTTGAGGGCCAGCCCGAGGCCAGCCAGCTTGACCTTGACCTCGTCGATCGACTTCGCACCGAAGTTGCGGATGTCGAGGAGGTCGGCCTCGCTGCGGGTGATCAGCTCACCGACGGTGTGAATGCCCTCGCGCTTGAGGCAGTTGTACGAGCGGACGGTCATGTCGAGCTGCTCGATGGGCATGGACAGCTGCTCGGCGACGAACGCATCGGTCGGCGAGGGGCCGATGTCGATGCCTTCTGCATCGACATTCAGCTCGCGGGCCAGGCCGAACAGCTCGACGAGGGTCTTTCCGGCAGACGCGACAGCGTCCCTCGGCAGCATCGACGTCTTGGTCTCGACGTCGATCACCAGCTTGTCGAAGTCGGTGCGCTGCTCGACGCGAGTCGCCTCGACCTTGTACGTGACCTTGAGAACGGGGCTATAGATCGAGTCGACCGGGATGCGGCCGATCTCTTGGCCGGCCGCCTTGTTCAGCACGGCGGACACGTAGCCGCGGCCGCGCTCGACCACCAGCTCGATCTCGAGCTTGCCTTTGGCGTTGAGAGTGGCGATGTGCAGATCGGGGTTGTGCACCTCGACGCCGGCCGGCGGCTGGATGTCAGCAGCGGTGACCTGCCCCGGGCCCTGCTTGCGCAAGTACATGACGACCGGCTCGTCGTGCTCGCTCGAGACCACGAGCTGCTTGATGTTCAAGATGAGCTCGGTCACGTCCTCCTTGACCCCGGGGACGGTAGTGAACTCATGCAGCACGCCATCGACGCGCAGGCTGGTCACTGCGGCGCCGGGGATCGACGAGAGCAGCGTGCGGCGAAGCGAGTTGCCGAGGGTGTAGCCGAAACCGGGCTCGAGGGGCTCGAGCACGAAGCGCGAGCGGAACTCGCTGATCGGCTCCTCGGTGAGCACGGGACGCTGGCTAATAAGCACGATGAACTTCCTTCCAGCGACGACCGCTATATGACGTCGCGTATCTGCCCGAAACGGGTACTGGCTACTTGGAGTACAGCTCGACGATCAGCTGCTCGTTGACCTGCGTGTCGATGTTTCCGCGGACCGGAAGCGCATGGACGAGGATCCGCATCTGGGACGGGATGACCTCGAGCCACGCCGGGACCGTGCGCTCGCCGACCTCTGCGTGCGCGACGATGAACGGGGTGAGCTCGCGCGACCCCGGGCGCACCTCGACGATGTCGTTGGGCGACACCCGGTACGACGGGATGTTGACCTTGTGCCCGTTGACCATCATGTGGCCGTGGGTCACCAGCTGGCGTGCCATGTCACGCGACTTGGCGAAGCCAGCGCGGAACACGACGTTGTCGAGCCGGGTCTCCAGGATGCGGAGCAGGTTCTCGCCGGTCTTGCCCGACTGGCGCTGCGCCTCCTGGTAGTAGTTGCTGAACTGCTTCTCCAGCACCCCGTACATCCGGGTCGCCTTCTGCTTCTCGCGCAGCTGCAGCAGGTACTCGCTGTCCTTGGACCGGCCGCGGCCGTGCTGGCCGGGCGGGTAGGGCCGCTTCTCGAACGGGCATTTCGGCGACTCGCACTTGGCGCCCTTGAGGAACAGCTTCATCTTCTCGCGGCGGCACCGCTTGCAGTCGGCGTCTGTGTAACGCGCCATGGGTGATCTCTCCTAGTTCCGGTTGCGCGCGATCAGACGCGTCGACGCTTGGACGGGCGGGTTCCGTTGAACGGCACCGGGGTGACGTCGGAGATCGAGCCGACCTCCAGCCCCGTGGCCTGCAGTGAACGGATAGCGGTCTCGCGGCCGGAGCCCGGACCCTTCACGAATACGTCGACCTTGCGCATGCCGTGCTCCATCGCGCGCCGGGCCGCGGCCTCGGCAGCGAGCTGGGCGGCGAACGGCGTGGACTTGCGGCTTCCCTTGAAGCCGACCTGCCCCGCGCTTGCCCAGGCGATGACCGCGCCCGTGGGGTCGGTGATCGAGACGATCGTGTTGTTGAACGTGCTCTTGATGTGAGCGTGGCCGTGGGCCACGTTCTTCTTCTCCTTGCGGCGGACCTTCTTCGCCGCAGGTGCCTTGCCGGTCTTGGGGGCCATCGGTCAGAACTCCTGAGTCTCGAGGTAGGTCACTTCGTTGCCTTCTTCTTGCCAGCGACCGTCTTGCGTGGACCCTTGCGGGTGCGCGCATTGGTGTGCGTGCGCTGGCCGCGGACCGGAAGGCCCTTGCGGTGACGAAGCCCCTGGTAGCAGCCGATCTCGACCTTGCGGCGGATGTCTGCGGTCACCTCGCGGCGGAGGTCGCCCTCGACCTTGACGTTGGTGTCGATCCAGTCGCGCAAGGCGAGGACCTGGTCGTCCGTGAGGTCCTTGGACCGCAGATCGGGGCTGATGCCGGTCGACTCGAGGGCCTTGGCGGCCTGCGAGCGTCCGATGCCATAGATGTAGGTGAGTGCGACCGCCATGCGCTTGTCGCGCGGCAGGTCGACACCAACGAGTCTTGCCATGGTGGCGTTCTCTCTTCTGTCGTGCACGAGGTTTGCGGAGCGGAGCCAGTCCTGCCCGCCCAATATGGCGTCTTTCGGGGCAGGTCCCCGGCCTCGTGACCGGGGGTGTCGTCCCGCACGGGTGCGGGGGTCGGGCTCTGCTGTGTTCGGTGCCCGGGTTGTCTCCCCTGGCACCGCGTCAATGCCGGATTAGCCCTGACGCTGCTTGTGGCGCACGTTGTCGCAGATCACCATGACGCGGCCGTGGCGACGGATGACCTTGCACTTGTCGCAGATCTTCTTGACGCTCGGCTGGACCTTCATGGCTCTCTTCCTCGACGGTGTAACGAGTACTACTTGTAGCGGTAGACGATTCGGCCACGGGTCAGGTCGTAGGGCGAAAGCTCCACGACGACCCGGTCGTCCGGCAGGATCCGGATGTAGTGCATCCGCATCTTGCCGCTGATGTGCGCGAGCACCTTGTGCCCGTTGTCCAATTCCACCCGGAACATGGCATTGGGAAGCGACTCCGTGATCGTGCCCTCGAGCTCGATCGCGCCGTCCTTCTTGCCCATACCCTCAGCTTCCGTCGTGGTGCCGCCCCCTGAGGAGCCCCGTACGGGGCAAGCAGCTCACCACGCAGGTCGCACGCGACCATCCGGCGCGAGCCGTATGGCGTGATGGACGAACGGGGAAGCCCCTTGTCGGCCCGTGGAGTCTACGCCCAGCGGGTCACCAAAGAGAAATCGGGGCGGTCGCCCTCCGACGGGGCTTCGGGCGCCGATATCCGGACGGCTACGCGAACGCGATGGTCGCGCGGACCATCTGGTGGTCCGAGGCCTGGTAGTCGGGGTTGTGCGCCCGACCGTTGAGGTACATGACGTGCTCGTAGGAGACCATCGTGATACCCGGGCCGAACCCGAAGATGTAGTCGATCCGCGTCGCGTAGCCCTTGGGGTTCTTCTTGTTCGGTCGGGCCATGTACGGATTGACCGGGAAGCCGTTGTTGCCGTTGGCCGGGTTGGAGTTGATCGTCGGGTACTGGACGTTCTTCTTGATCTTGGCCGTGAACGCGTCGACCCAGCCGGTGTTGGTGAGCATCTTCTGCACGCCGTTGGGCTGTCTCGCCGCATATGAGTTCAGGTCAGCCATGAGGATCACGGGCGTTCCGGTCATCCCCCGCGAGGCATTGACGTTGCCCACCCAGCCGGCCAGCGCGAGCCCGACCGCCACCCGGGCTGCCTCGGCGCCAGCGCCCTTGTCACTGTCGGTGTGCAGGGAGATGGCCAGGAACGGGCCTGCGCCGTTGTTGCCTCGCAGGTAGGCCCACTCGACGGACCGATTGGCTGAACCCGGGTCAATCCCGGGGGCGATGGACTGCAGCATGACGCGCCCCGTGCTTGAGCCTTGCGGAGTGGGGAAGACCGAGACGGTCGAGGTCTTGTAGGCGAGAAGCGCGGTGGTCTCGCACGGCGACGGCCCCGCGAGCTGGCCGGCGGCGTCGCGCGGCCGGCGGCACTCGTTGTCCGCATCCGCGACGGAGATCGGCACGTATCCGCTCGGCGCGATGAGTCGCGCGACGTCCTCGACCTGGGTCTTGACCCCGGCGGTCGCGTTGTTCGTGACCTCCTGCAGGCCCAGGACATCGGCCCCGGACTCCGCGATGACCCGCGCCACCTTCTCCCTGCGGGACTCCCACGGCGTGGCGCCATTCGTGCACTGCGTGGGCCCCGGCTTCGCGCCGCAGACGTTGAAGGACGCGAACACGAGGGAGCCCGCGGCGACGGACGGCGTGGCCGTGAGCATGGTCAGACCGAGCCCTGCAATGACCCCGAGAGCCAGCACCCTGCGCATGACATTCCTCCAGAGAAGACGGCTGTTGCTTCTAGGTTAACCCACGGGGTCCGGTCAAGACCGGGAGTCCACGGCAATCGTCACAGGCGAACGTCCGCCAAGGAGGTGAGCACCCAAGGGCCGTCCTCGGTGACCGCCACCGTGTGCTCCCAGTGCGACGCCCACGAGCCGTCCGCCGTCGAAACCGTCCAGCCATCGGCCAGCACCATCACCTCGGCACTGCCGAGGGTGGCCATCGGTTCGATAGCCAGCGCCATCCCCGGCTCCAGGACGGGGCCGCGTCCGGGGGGGCCGTAGTTGAGGATGTGCGGGTCCATGTGCATCCGGGAGCCGATGCCGTGGCCGCCGTACTCCTCCACCACGCCGTAGCGCCCCCCGATCGCCTGCTCGACGGCATGGCTGATGTCGGTGAGGTGGTTCCCCGCACGGGCTGCCGCCAGGCCCGCCCACATCGAGGCCTCCGTGGTCCGGGACAGCTCCGCGATCTCCGCGCTGGCCCGCCCTACGAGGATCGAGACCGCCGCGTCCCCATGCCAGCCATCTACGACCGCGCCGAAGTCGACGGACAGCAGGTCGCCGTCGGCCAGCACCCGGTCGCCCGGGATGCCGTGAACGACCTCGTCGTTGACCGAGGCGCAGATCACGGCGGGGTAGGGAATGGCACCATGCGGCCGGTAGTGCAGGAACGAGGACGTGGCGCCATGGTCAGACAGGACGTCGCGGGCAAGCTCGTCGAGGGAGCCGGTGGTGTTTCCGGGGGTCGCGGCCTCGCTGATGGCAGCGAGAGTCCTCGCCACGACCAGGCCGGCCTGCCGCATCACTGCGAGCTGGTCCGGGCTCTTGATCTCTATGGCCGGCTTGCGGCGGAACACGACGGGCTAGCGCTCGATGCTCAGTGCCGCGAGGATGCGACCGGTCACCTCGTCGACCTTGCCCAGCCCGTCAACGGCGACGAGCAGGCCCTGGTCCCGGTAGACGGCCAGCAGGGGTGCCGTCTGCTCGCCGTACACCTCGAGGCGGCGGCGGATGACGGCCTCGGAGTCGTCGCTGCGGCCCTGGTCGGCTGCCCGCTTGACGAGCCGCCCCACGACCTCGTCGATGTCGACCTCGAGCTCGACGACGGCATCGAGCCGCAGCCCGTCGGACCGCAGCATCGCGTCCAATTCGCTGACCTGCTCGACGGTCCGCGGATACCCGTCGAGGAGGAAGCCGGGGCGGCAGTCATCCTGCGAGAGGCGGTCCCGGACCATGGCATTCGTCACGCCGTCCGGCACGTAGTCCCCGGCATCCATGTAGCGCTTGGCCTCGATGCCCAAGGGCGTGCCCCGGCTCACGTTGGCCCGGAAGATGTCGCCTGTGGAGACGTGCGGCACCCCGAGAACGCCGGCAATGACGAGGGCCTGCGTCCCCTTCCCCGCGCCCGGGGGGCCCATGAGCACCAGTCGCATCAGCGGAGGAAGCCCTCGTAGTTGCGCTGCTGCAACTGTGCCTCGATCTGCTTCACGGTGTCCAGCCCGACGCCGACCATGATCAGCAGGCTGGTGCCGCCGAACACGAACTGGTTCGACACCCCAAGGAAGCCGAAGGCGAACAAGGGCATGACCGCGATCGCGCCGAGGTAGAGCGAGCCCGGCGCCGTCAGCCGGGTCAGCACGTAGTCGAGGTACTCGGCCGTGGGTCGCCCGGCCCGGATGCCGGGGATGAAGCCGCCGTACTTCTTCATGTTGTCCGCGACCTCGACCGGGTTGAACGTGATCGAGACGTAGAAGTAGCAGAAGAAGACGATCAGCGCGAAGTAGAACAGGCTGTAGTACATGCCCGATCCCGTCCCGAGGTTCGTCGACACCCACACGGCCCACTCCGACTGGCTGCCGGTCAACTGCACGATGAGGGTCGGCAGGAAGAGCAGCGACGACGCGAAGATGACCGGGATGATGCCGGCCTGGTTGACCTTGAGCGGGATGTAGGTCGAGCTCCCGCCGAACATCTTGCGCCCGACCATCCGGCGGGCGTACTGGACGGGGATCCGCCGCTGCGCCTGCTCGATGAAGATGACCGCCGCGACCACGACGAGCCCGACCGCGATGA
>JAUXRN010000228.1 GCA_030681835.1 Actinomycetota bacterium | reverse complement strand
ACTGCCCACTCGACGTAGTAGGAGCGACGATCAGAGCGCGCGCAAGCGCGGCGCTCTACTCGCCGGTCAGCTTGTCGCGCAGGGCCTGCAGGGCCTCGTCGGACGCGAGGGTGCCTTCATTGTCCGTGGACTCCGACGAGTACGACGAGACAGCGTCGCCGGACTCGAGGGCAGCAGCCTGGTCGGCGGCGCGGGCGTCGTCGACCTGCTTGCGATGGGCCTCCCAGCGGCTGTGGGCTTCCGCGTACTGCTTCTCCCACTCGCCCCGCTGGTCCTCCGAGCCAGCCTTCCACTCGCCCGTCTCCGGGTCGAAGCCGTCCGGCCCGATGTACTCCCCGGCCTCGTTGAAGGCCGGGGCCATGCCATACAGGTACGGGTCGAACTCGTCGCCCGAGATCCCCTCGGCCCCGTCGTTCGCCTGCTTGAGCGACAACGAGATGCGACGCCGCTCGAGGTCGATGTCGATGACCCGGACGAAGATGTCGTCGTTGACCTGCACGATCTGCTCAGGCAGCTCGATGTGGCGCTCGGCCAGCTCCGAGATGTGCACGAGGCCCTCGATGCCCTCCTCGACCCGCACGAACGCGCCGAAGGGCACGAGCTTGGTGACCTTGCCGGGCACGACCTGGCCGATCTGGTGGGTCCGGGCGAAATGCTGCCACGGATCCTCCTGCGTCGCCTTGAGGGACAGCGAGACACGCTCGCGGTCCATGTCGACGTCGAGCACCTCGACGGTGACCTCCTGGCCCACCTCGACGACCTCGGACGGGTGGTCGATGTGCTTCCAGGACAGCTCCGACACGTGCACGAGGCCATCGACGCCACCGAGGTCGACGAAGGCGCCGAAGTTGACGATCGACGACACGACACCGTTGCGGATCTGGCCCTTCTGCAACTGGGTGAGGAACGTCTGGCGGACCTCGCTCTGCGTCTGCTCCAGCCACGCGCGGCGGGACAGGACCACGTTGTTGCGGTTCTTGTCCAGCTCGATGATCTTGGCCTCGAGGGTCTTGCCGACGTACGGCTGGAGGTCGCGCACCCGGCGCATCTCGACCAGGGAGGCGGGCAGGAAGCCGCGCAGGCCGATGTCCAGGATCAGGCCGCCCTTGACGACCTCGATGACCTGGCCCTCGACGACGCCGTCCTCGTCCTTGATCCGCTCGATCGTGCCCCAGGCCCGCTCGTACTGGGCACGCTTCTTGGACAGGATGAGCCGGCCTTCCTTGTCCTCCTTGGTGAGGACCAGGGCCTCCACGCGGTCGCCCACGGAGACAACCTGGCTGGGATCGACATCGTGCTTGATGCTCAGCTCGCGGGAGGGGATGACGCCCTCGGTCTTGTAGCCGATGTCGAGGAGGACCTCGTCGCGGTCCACCTTGACGATGGTGCCCTCGACGATGTCGCCGTCATTGAAGTACTTGATCGTTGCGTCGATCGCTGCCATGAAGTCCTCGGCGGTGCCGATGTCATTGATGGCCACCTGGGCCGGCGCGATCGGAGTGGAAATCGTCATGTAGTAGGGATCTCTTCGTTGGTGGGGTCGCCCCGCGGTTGCGAGGCCTCACAAGGTTACTCCCCCGTGTGCGTGGCCCGCGCCGCGCCCCTAATGGGCGGCTTCCTGCCAGGTAGGCCCGAAGCCCACGGAGACGTCCAGCGGGACGGACAGGTCGGCGGCCTGGGCCATGGCCCGGCGCACGAGGGCCTCAGCCGCCTCCCGCTCCCCCGGGACGACCTCGAGGACCAGTTCGTCGTGCACCTGGAGCAGCAGGCGGCTGCCCATGCCCTGGGCGGCCAGCCCGGCCTGGACGGCGAGCATGGACACCTTCACGATGTCGGCAGCCGTGCCCTGGATGGGGGCGTTCAAGGCCATCCGCTCGGCCATCTCGCGCCGCTGCCGGTTCTCGCTGGTCAGGTCAGGCAGGAACCTGCGGCGGCCCATCATGGTCTCGGTGAACCCCTGTGCCCGGGCCCGCTCGACCACCTCCGCAAGGTAGTCGCGCACGCCGCCGAACCGGGTGAAGTAGTCGTCCATGAGGCCGCGCGCCTCGTCCGGACTGATGTCGAGCTGCTGCGACAGGCCGTATGCGGACAGGCCGTAGGCCAGGCCGTAGGACATGGCCTTGATCCGCCGCCTCATCTCGGCGTCGACCTGGGGCGCGTCGACCCCGAACACCCGGCTGGCAACCGTGGTGTGCAGGTCCTCGCCGCTGCGGAAGGCGTCGATCAGGCCGGCGTCCTCGGACAGATGGGCCATGATGCGCATCTCGATCTGGCTGTAGTCCGCCGTCAGCAGGGTGTCGTACGCCGCGCCGACGACGAAGCAGCCGCGGATCCGCCGGCCGGCGTCGGTGCGAACGGGGATGTTCTGCAGGTTGGGGTCGGTCGACGACAGCCGCCCGGTGGCAGCCACCATCTGGTTGAACGTCGTGTGGACCCGGTGCTCGGCGTCGGCCAGCGGGGTGAGCCCGTCGACGGTCTGGCGGAGCCGTGACCGGTCTCGCCAGGCCAGCAACTGCTCGAGCAGCGGATCGCCCGTCTGGGCGAACAACTGCTGCAGAGCCTCGGCGTCGGTGGTGTAACCCGTCTTGATCTTCTTGGTCTTGGGCAGGTTGCGCTCCCAAAAGAGGATCTCCTGCAGCTGCTTGGGCGACCCCAGGTTGAACGGCCGGCCGACGATCGCCTGTGCCTCCTGCTCCGCTGCCCTCATGTCGGCGCCGAACTCATCGGACAGGGCGTGGAGGCCGGCCAGGTCCACGGCGATGCCCGCATGCTCCATGCGCGCAAGGACGGCCACGAGCGGGACCTCGAGGTCGGTGAGCAGCCCCAGGGTCCCCTGCGTCGTGAGCCGCTCCTGCAGCGTGGCCGCGAGGTCCCGGATAGCGACCGCGTGCCCGGCGAGCTCGTCATGCGACCCCCCCTCGAAGAGGAGCTGATCCGCGGTGTCGTCGGTGCGCAGCGAGAGTCCCAGAACCCGCTCGGCGACGTCGACCAGCCCGTAGCCCCGGTGGCCCGGCGCGTCCAGGTAGGCGGCCAGCGCAGTGTCGATGCGCAGGCCGCCCAGCTCGTGCCCGGCCGCCAGGAGAGCGAGGGCGGGGCCCTTGGCGTCGTGCAGGTCCTTGGGCACGAGCGGGTCGGCAAGCCAGTCGAGCGCGGCGACGGCCGCACCCTCGTCAGCGAGGTCGATGAGCCCCACCACGCCGCGGCGGTCGAGCACCGCGATCGCCTCGATGGTGCCGCGACCGCCGCCCCACCGTCCGGCAACGGCGACGGCCGACGGACCCTCGACCCCAGCGAGCCACGACTGGGCCCCGGCACCCGCGACGGCGAGCATCTCGGGCCCCGAGCCGGGCACTGCCACAGCGTCGTCCTCGTCGCCGTTCGAGGGCCGGACCTTGTCCAGGCGCTCACGCAGGGCGCGGAACTGCAACGTGTCGAACAGCCGGTCGACGGCGGCCCGGTCCCACGCCTCGAGCCGGCACGCCTCGATGTCGACGTCGAGCGGGACGTCGTCGACGAGTTGCGTCAGCCGGCGGTTGACGAGGACCTGCGGCAGCGCAGCGCGCAGGGCGTCGCCGACCTTGCCGGCGACCTCGCCCGCCCGGTCGACGAGGTCGGCCAACGAGCCGTACTCCCGGATCCACTTGGCTGCGGTCTTCTCGCCCACGCCCGGGATGCCCGGCAGGTTGTCGCTGGGGTCGCCGCGAAGCGCCGCGTAGTCGGGGTACTGCGCCGGCGTCAGCCCGTACTTCTCCTGCACCGCATCGGGCGTCATGCGGGCGAGGTCGCTGACCCCCTTCTTGGGGTACAGGACGGTCACCCGGCCATCGACGAGCTGGAAGGCGTCACGGTCCCCCGTGACGACGTCGACGCTCATGGAGTGGTCGGCGGACCGGCGGACAAGGGTGGCGATGACGTCGTCCGCCTCGAAGCCGGGGACGCTCAGGACCGTGATCCCCAGGGCGCGCAGGACCTCCTCGATCAGCTCGACCTGGCCTGCGAACTCGACCGGCGAGGCGGCGCGGTTGGCCTTGTACGCAGGGAAGGATTCGGTCCGGAAGGTCGTGCGGGAGACATCGAACGCGACGGCCACGTGGGTGGGCTGCTCATCGCGCAGCACGTTGATGAGCATCGACGTGAAGCCGAATACGGCATTCGTCGGCTGGCCGGTCGTCGTGGAGAAGTTCTCGGGGGGCAGGGCGTAGAAGGCCCGGTAGGCCAACGAGTGCCCGTCGAGCAGGAGGAGCCGCGAGTTCGCCACTCTCGGGATCCTATTCTGGCGCCATGACGAACGAGCCCGGCATCGAATCCGCTTTCGACATGGGTGCACTCAGCACCCGGATGGGGATGAAGATCCTCGAGGCCCGCCCCGGACGCGTCGTGGCGACGATGCCCGTCGAGGGGAACACCCAGCCGTACGGCACGCTGCACGGCGGGGCCAGCGCCGCCCTTGCCGAGTCGGTCGGGTCGATCGCGGCCTGGCTGCATGGGGGGCCTGATTCGGCTCCCGTGGGCCTCGACCTGTCCTGCACCCATCACCGAGCTGTCAGCTCGGGCAGGGTGACGGGCGTCGCCACCCCGCTGAGCGAGGGCCGCACCGTGGCGAGCTACGACATCCGGATCACGGATGACGCAGGGCGACTGGTGTCCACGGCGCGGCTCACCTGCCTGATCCAGACCCCGGCGAAGGCCGGCCCCGAGGCGACAACGGAGTAACACCACGGTTACGCGGTTGCCCCTCCCCGGTGACGGCTCCGGGGTTATGCTCCCCCCGCCGATCGAGAACTGACGCGCGTATCCGCGGGTCAGCAGCCATGGCTGGAGGGGAGGGCACGGCGTGCACCGACGCTTCCTTGCCGCCCTCGGCGCCGTGTTCATCGCGCTCATTGCCCTGATCGCCCTGGCCCCGACGGCGGCAGCCGAAGGCGAGCAGGTGAGCGGCCGGCTGGAGAACCGGGTCGACGGGGGGCGCACCCCGGTCCCCGGCGTCACGATCACCGTCACCGGCGAAGGCTTCACCGAATCCACGACCAGCGGCGCCGATGGCACGTGGGTGATCCCCGTCCCGGCACAGGGCGCCTACGAGGTCAGCATCGACGTGGCCACGCTCCCCGAGGGGGTCGGCCTCACCGATCCCGACAAGGTGATCATCAAGACGACCGTCCAGCCCCCCAACATCAACCGGATCATCATCTTCCCGCTCGGCGAGAGCACGGCCGTCACGAACTCCAAGTGGGAGACGGCCGCCCAGCTGACCTTCGAGGGGGTCCGGTTCGGCCTGTTGATCGCCCTTGGTGCCCTTGGCCTGTCCCTGATCTACGGGACGACCGGCCTGACGAACTTCGCGCACGGCGAGATCATCACCTTCGGTGCCCTCGCGACCTACACGCTCAACGCAGGGTTCGGGCTCCCGCTCATCGTCGCGGCCATCCTGGGCGTCGTCCTGACCGCGATCTTCGGTGCGTTCCAGAACCGGGGCCTGTGGAAACCGCTGCGCAAGCGCGGCACCGGCCTGATCGCCATGATGATCGTGTCGATCGGCCTGGCCATCCTGCTGCGCAACCTCTTCCTGTTCTTCTATGGCGGCGACAAGCAGGCATACACCGAGTTCGTCGGGCTGGCCGGCATCAAGTTCGGGCCTGTCGCTGTGACTCCCTCGGACATCGTCGTCGTGATCGTGTCGATCCTCGCCCTGGCGGCGGTCGTCATCGGCGTGCAGAAGACCCGGCTGGGCAAGGCGACTCGCGCGGTATCCGACAACCCCGCGCTTGCCTCGAGCGCCGGCATCGACGTCGAGCGGGTCATCGAGGTGGTGTGGATCGTCGGGGCTGCCCTCGCGGGCCTCGGCGGCATCCTGCTTGCGTTCACCGAGCAGGTCGCCTTCGAGATGGGCTTCCACGTCCTCCTGCTCGACTT
>JAUXRN010000224.1 GCA_030681835.1 Actinomycetota bacterium | reverse complement strand
GTCATCGTCGTCGTCATCGTCGTCGTCGTCGTCATCGTCATCGTCATCGTCATGCGACAAGCCGGAACCGTGGTGGTCCGAGTCATCATCGTCCGAGCCCATGTTGCCGAGCGAGTGCCCGGGCGCGTTGAGCAGGCCGGCCGGAGGCGCGGCGGGGGCGAAGGCTGCCGTGACGGCGGCCTTGTAGGTGGCGACAGCCGCATTGATGGCGGTCTGCGCGGTCGCGCGGGCCGCATCAAGCTGGGCCTGGTAGGAGGCCAGCGCAGCCGTGGCTGCGGTGCGGTACGCCTGCTCAGCCGCGAGGTACTTCGCCTTCAGGTCGGCCACGGTCGCGGCGTCGGCGCCGGACCTCAGCGCGGACTTGTATGCGTCCTTGGCGGCGTCCTTGGCCGTGTGCAGCGGAGCGAGCTGGGCGGCGATCGCCGTCCGGATCGGCTCGAGGGCGGCGCGGTAGGCGTCGCGTGCCACGTTGGCGGAGACCTTGTAGGCATCGCGGGCGGCCTTGACGGCCGTCGTCTGCGCGTCGGTCAGGCTGCCGCGCGACCAACTGCTCGAATGGCTCGATCCGTGACCGCTTCCGTTTTCGCTGGCCAGCGCGACTCCCGTGAGAGCGGGAGCGGCCGCGAGCAGGGCTATGGATGACGTCAGGGTGATGATGCGTCGTGCCGTTCGGTTGGTGGTCATGTCTGCGTGCCTCTCGATCGTCGTACGCGGATGACTCTCTTCGAGTCTCGGCCCGACGGCACCAAGGGCGCACCCGAGTGGGGTTAAGGCACGGTTAAGAGTCCAACGGCCGGCTATCGGTGACTTCCGCCATGCCCCCGGCCGCCAAGGCCGACCCGGTGCCCGGGCGGGTTGAGCAACCCTTGGGGCGGTTCCTCGGGAGCGAACGCGGCCGTGATGGCCGCCGTGTACGTGGCTGCGGCGGCGTCTATGGCCGCTGCAGCCTTCGCCTTGGCAGCGTCGACCGCCGCGGCGTTTGCCTCACGTGCGGCGGTCATCGCCGTGCGCAACGCCTCCCGGGCCGCCTGTGCCTTGGCCTTGAGGTCGGCGATCGCCTCCCGGGACGCGCCCTGCTGGATGGCGTCACGAAGTGCCTGCTGGGCGGCCTTGGCAGCGTCTTTCAGACCGGCAAGCTCCCCGCCGGATCCCTCCCGGATGGCCGTGAGTGCGGCCTTGAGGTCAGTCCTGGCGGTCTTGGCGGCCGCAACGTACGCCTCGCGAGCGGCCTTCACGGCTGCCCGCTGTGCCTCGGTCAGGGAGGCCAGTTGCGTGGCCGCGTTGGGACGCTGGCTGCCCTGGTTGCCGGCATCATGGGCGGCGGCCGCGCCTGCTGGCACGACCACGAGGGCAATGCCGGCCGCGGCGATGACGAGGCGCCGCGCATGGGTCGTCGTCCTGGGGGAAAGGGTGCTCATGGCCCGTCCTTCCGTCGAGGGTCCTTCTGTCAGTGTCGGACAGACGAGGAGCGAACGTAACCATCGCAACGTCAGGATCGGGTAAGCCTTCGGCTACCCGCACACGTCGAGGATGAGTCGCACGAGCGTCCGCGCGCACGTGACCACCTCGTCAACGGGCACCCACTCGTCCGGAGCATGTGCCGCCCGGACGCCGCCCGGCCCGAACTGCACCGTGGGTATCCCGCCGATTCCGGCCAGCAGCCGCAGGTCAGAGCCGTACGGCCCGCCGTAGACGGCGGGCACGCGGCCCGTGACCGTTGCGTGCGCGGCGGAGACCGCCCCGACCACGGCCGCCTCGGCTGGCGTTCGGCCCGAGGCGAACTGGCCGCCCCACCAGGTGACCTCGACCGGATGCGTGGCCAGCCACCCGTCGCTCGCGCACGCATCGGCCACGGCAGCCTCGAGGGCTGCGCGCGCGTCGTCGACGGATTCCCCGAGGGCCACGCCGAGGCGGCCTTCGGCGACGAGGAGGTCGGGGACGGTCGATGCCCAGTCGCCTGCGTGGATGGTGCCGATGGACAGCGGGTAGGCCAGTGGCCACCGGTGCATGAGGGGGTCGACCTCGGCGTTGCGGAGGTCCTCGAGCGCCTGGAGGGCCTGGAGCACGGGATAGAACTTCTCGATCGTGCTGACGCCCGTCGTGCGCATGGACGCGTGGGCCGCCTGACCGCGCACGGTGAGCCGGAAGGTGAGGGCACCGCCGTTGGCCGGCACGATGTCGAGCTCGCTCGGCTCGGTGATGACGCACATGTCCGCGCGCACGCCATGTCGCAGCAGGGCGAAGGTACCGAGGCCACCGTCCTCCTCGCCCGACACGGGGGCCAGGACCACGCTGCCGCGCAGCGGCACACCCGCCTGCTGGACGGCGCGCACCGCGGCCCACATCGCGGCCACGCCAGCCTTCATGTCAGCCGCCCCCCGGGCCACGATGCTGTCCCGGCCCTCGACCTCGATGCGACGAGGGACGAACGGATCGCCGGTCCACGCACCGAGGTCGCCCGGGGGCACCACGTCGGTGTGCCCGTTGAGCAGGAGCACCGGCCCGGTGCCGTCGCCGGCCAGCGTGGCCGTGACCCCGACCGCCGACGTCCGGGCCACCTCCATGCCTGGGAAGTGCGGATCGGCCTGCAGCGCCGCGAGGTCGATGTCCCAGCGCTCCACCTCGAGCCCCTCGGCGAGCCATCGCCCGGCGAGCAGGTCCTGGACCTCCGCCTCGGCCGGCGTGCCCCCCATGGAGGGCACCCGAAGGAGGTCGAGCAGGTCGGCCACGAGGGCGCCCTCGTCGATCGCTGGGTCGTCGGGCGAGCCTGCTTGGGTCACCCGGGCATCCTGCCGTGCCGTGGGGAACGCCACAAACCTTGGGCGAAATGCGGCATTTATCCTTTGTTATCCACAGATCGACCGGAATGCGGCCGCGCGCCGGGTGTCGAAGGCGCGGGTCTGGCGTGAGGCTGCCCTAGGGTGGAGTTGACCACGGGGTGATCCCCCAGGCGGCACCGGCCGCCAACCGCGGCCACGCGGTACTGATCGAACAACAGGAGGGCCCGATGGCCGAGAGCTACACCGGCGAGGCGTACTGCGTGAAGTGCAAGGAGAAGCGGGAGTTCACTGGCAACGTCGAGGAGACGAACGGCCGCCGCTTCGCCAAGGGCATCTGCCCGGTCTGCGGCACCAAGGTGACCCGCATCCTCGGAAAGGCCTGATCCCAGGCAGTTCCTTGAACGATGCCTGCTTGTTGAGGCAATGACGCAGCGCGTCCCATGACGCACCAGGAGGCGGCGGCCCGCAAGGGCCGCCGCCACCAGCCGTCACGGGTCACGCCGGTCACGCCGGTCACGCCGGCGGCGAACGGGCCATGGCGATGCTGCGCGCGCGGGATACCGTGGAGCCATGAGCGCAAACCAGCCCTTCGGCTTCGGTGCCGACGACGCGAACGACTCCGGCGGCGGTACGCCGCCCGGCGGCGGGACGCCCGGGTTCGGTGCGGGCGGCCCGTTCGACATGAACAGCCTCGGGGCGGCCCTGCAGCAGCTCGGTGCCATGCTCCAGGCCGGCCAGTCTGGCCCGGACGCCGGCGGCCCGGTGAACTGGTCCGTGGTGACCGACGTTGCCCGCAAGGCACTTGCGGCCGCGGGCGACCCTTCGGTCGCCGAGGCGGAGAACCGCGCCGTCGTCGAGGCAGTCCGACTGGCCGATGTCTGGCTGGATCCCGCCGTGACGTTCCCAGCGGTCACGGCGGCACCCGCCGCGTGGAGCCGGTCGGAGTGGCTCGAAGCGACGATGCCGGTCTGGCGGACCGTGATCACTCCCATCGCCGAGCAGATGGCCGCGGCCGTCGGCCCGGCGACTCCCGGCACCGGCATGGATCTCGCCGCCCTCAACGAGAGCCTTCCGGAGCAGTTGCGCGGCATGCTTCCCGACGGCATCCCCCCGGAGATGGCGCAGATGCTCGGGCCGATGATGGGCATGGTCCAGCAGCTCGGCGCGGCCGCGTTCAGCATGCAGGTGGGCCAGGCCCTCGCCGGCCTCGCCGGCGAGGTGGTCAGCGGCTCGGACATCGGCATCCCCCTCACCAGCGAGCCGCTCCCGGCGCTCCTGCCGCGCAACGTGGCGGCCTTCGGCGGGGGACTCGGCCTGCCCGTCGACGACGTGCGGCTCTACCTCGCCCTGCGCGAGTCGGCGCACCAGCGGCTCTTCGCGCACGTTGCCTGGCTGCGGCCACGGGTCATCGGGGCCGTCGAGGAGTACGCCCGTGGCGTGCGGGTCGACCAATCCCGGCTGGCCGAGGCCATGGGCGACATCGACATGTCCAACCCCCAGGCCCTGCAAGACGCGCTTAGCAGCGGCGTCCTCATGCCCGAGGACACCGACGAGCAGCGGGCCGCCATCGCGCGGCTCGAGACGCTCCTCGCCCTGGTCGAGGGATGGGTGGACGACGTCGTCGACACCGCGATCGCCGACCGGCTGCCCTCGGCGGTTCAGTTGCGCGAGACGATCCGGCGCCGGAGGGCCGCCGGGGGGCCGGCCGAGAAGACGTTCGCCACGCTGGTGGGAATGGAGCTGCGGCCCCGGCTTGCCCGGGAGGCGGCGACGCTCTTCGCGGTGGTCCGCGCCGGGCGCGGGATCGAGGCGCGCGATGCGCTCTGGGGCCATCCCGACCTGCTCCCGTCCCCGGAAGGGCTCAGCGACCCGCTGGGCTTCATCGAGGACAGCGCCACCGAGCTCGACTTCGGCCCCGACGCCACGTGACGGAGGCCGCCGCCGCCCAGGCCGCGTTGCACGCGGACGCGCGTGCGCTGCTGGCGTCATGGGTGCCGCCGAACGCCGACCAGGCCCGCCTCGCGGGGGAGTACCTCGCGTTCCTCGACGAGCACCCCAACGCGATGTCGCGCTCGTGCCGGGTCGGCCACCTGACTGCAAGCGCCTTGGTCATGGATCACTCGCGCACGAAGGTGCTGCTGACGCTCCATCCCAAGGCGGGGCGCTGGCTGCAGCTCGGCGGCCACTGCGAGCCCGGTGACGGCACGGTTCGCGACGCCGCGATCCGCGAGGCCATCGAGGAGGGCGGCATCTCCGACATCACCATGTCGGACGAGCCCATCCACCTGGACCGGCATCCGGTTTCCTGCTGGGGCTCGCCCAGTGAGCACCTCGACGTGCAGTTCCTGGCAACCGTGCCCGACAACGCCGAGCCGGTCATCAGCGAGGAGTCCGACGATCTGCGCTGGTTCGACCTCGATGCCCTGCCCGACGGGCTGGACGCGGCCGTCCTGGCCATGATCGGGCACGCAGCCCGCCCCTGAACCGCCTTCGGACGAGCCGGCTAGCCCGTCACCGCCTTCGCGTCCAGGCCGGACAGCGCCGATGCCCACTCCACGCTGGCGGCGTCTCCCAGCGCGGCCTGGCCTTCGGAGAACAGCTGGCGCAGTGCGTCCTCGTCCGATGCCAGTGCCGCACCGGCCACCTCCTCGCGCCACGAGGACAAGGAGAAGGCCACCGGGCCAGTGTGGACCCGACCGGGCCGTCGGCCAAGGGCGACGGCGAAGGTCACGGGCGGGTGAACATCCGGCAACGGGCCGTGACTATTTTTCGTCCACAGCCGCGACGCAGCGTTTTGGCTGGTCAGTGGGGTGGTTGAGCCGTCATCCTCAGGCTTGTCCCCAGCGTCATGCACGTCCCGTCCACAGCGACACGCTGGTCTGTCCCCAGCCCCTGCACACCATGTCCACAGGGCGGGTGAACGGATTGCGCCGTTCTCATTGACTCCCGCTCCGCCAGTACCTAGTTTCGGCGCCGTTGGACCCCCGGGATAACACGCGCGCTCGCAGGGGAAGGCGAGTGGCGCGGAGAGCCCCGGGGGTCCGTCGCATGTGCGGGCCTGGTCCGCGCACTGCTGCGACCACGTAACCTTGCTAGGTCCCGGACTCCGGAACGGGGCGCGGCCCCGGGCCGTCTAGGCACAACAGGCAAGGGAGGCACGCGGTGTCGGCACTGGCGTGGTGGCTGATCCCGATCGGGGCCACCGTCCTCGCGGTGCTGTTCGTGATGTTCCGCAGCCGGCCGGCCAAGCCGGCGACGGCGGCGGACGGCATGGCCGGCCTGCGGAAGATGCAGGAGGCAATGGAACGGCCGCTCCCGCCCGACGACATAGACGACCCCGACCACGACGACGAGGCCCGATGACCGAGCCGAGCACCGCGCATCAGCCCACCCGCCGCGGCTGGATGCTCATCGTCGCGGGGATGACATCGCTGGCCCTGCTCGTGGCCGCGTTCCTCCTGCCCGTGCCGTTCGTCAAGCTCGCCCCCGGCCCGACGTTCAACGTCATCGGGGAGCAGGACGGCGAGCCCGTCATCCAGATCTCGGGCGCCGAGACCTTCCCGACCACAGGCAGCCTCGACATGGTCACCGTCCTGGAATCCGGTGGCCCGCGGGGCGGCCTCGTCTTCGTCGATGCCATCGCGTCGTGGCTGGACCCCAACGATGCCGTCGTGCCGCGCGAGCTGATCTTCCCCGACGACGAGACGGGCGAGGAGGTGGAGCGGCGCCAGGCGATCAGCTTCAGCACGTCCCAGTCCGATGCCATCGCCGCCGCGATGGGCTATCTCGACCGTCCGATCGAGAGCGCGGTCGCCGTGACCACGGTCTACTCGGTCTCGCCCGCGGCGGGCGTGCTCGAGCCGGCCGACCACCTGCTCACGGTCGACGACGTCGAGATCACGGCGCCTGTGCAGGTGGCCGAGCTCGTGCGCGCGCAGCCGATCGGCACGACCTTTGCCATCGGGATCGAACGGGACGGGCAGGAGCAGGTCGTCGAGGTGACGTCGGCCCCCAACCCCGAGGACGCGTCCATCCCCTTCATCGGGATCGGCGTCGGCGAGGTCTACTCCGCCGGCTTCCCGATCGCCTTCACGCTGGAGGACGTGGGCGGGCCCAGCGCGGGGCTCATGTTCGCGACGGGCATCGTCGACAAGCTCACCCCTGACGACCTCGCGCAGGGCAACCACATCGCCGGCACAGGCACCATCGCGCCCGATGGCACCGTGGGTCCCATCGGCGGGATCCGGCAGAAGCTGGCCGGGGCAAGGGCCAGCGGGGCAACCCTCTTCCTCATGCCCGAGGAGCACTGCAGCGAGGCCGCGGGCCACGTTCCGGACGGGCTGGCCGTCGTGCCCGTCGAGACCCTCGCGGACGGCATCGAGGCGATCCGGGCGCACGCGGCAGGGCAGCCGGTCAGCTCGTGCCCGGCCGCCGATGCCCCGTAGCCGGACGTGACGTAGGTTGGCTGAATGAGTTTCGAGATGCCCGGCATGGGTGAGGCGGGCGCACCGGCGCAGGCGCGGCCGCGGCGCCGCGGCGTGCTGCTGCCGACGCTCATCATCCTGGTCCTGCTCGTGGGCGCGTTCGTCCTCTTCGCGAACTTCTACACCGACTGGCTGTGGTTCGTGTCGGTCGACAAGACCGAGGTCTTCACCACCAGCCTGGTCACCCGCGCCGTGATGTTCCTCGGCTTCGGGCTGCTCATGGGCACGGTCGTGGGGCTGAGCATGTGGCTGGCCTGGCGTACCCGCCCGGCCTTCCGGGGCATGACGCCCGAGCAGGCGAGCCTCGAGCGGTACCGCATCGCGCTCGAGCCGTTCCGCCGCCGATTGACGCTCGCGACCAGCATCGGCCTGGGCGTCATCGCCGGCCTCACCGCGTCGTCCGAGTGGGGCACCTACCTGCTGTGGCGCAACGCCACGGAGTTCGGCATCACGGACCCGCAGTTCGGCATGGACCTGTCGTTCTACACGTTCACGCTGCCGTTCATCCGGTTCCTCATCGACTACGCGTTCGCGATGGTCATCCTCGTGTTCGTCGCGGTCCTCGTCGTGCAGTACCTGTACGGCGGCCTGCGGCTGCAGCCGCGCGGCGACCGCGCTACCGCCGCTGCTCAGACGCAGCTGTCCGTCATCATCGGCCTGTTCGTGCTGGTCAAGGGCGTCTCATACTGGTTCGACCGATTTGGCCTGGCCACGCAGAGCCAGCAGCTCGTGCAGGGCTTCACCGGCCTGAAGTACACCGACGTCAACGCGGTGCTTCCCGCCCTGAACATCCTCGCGGCCGTGTCGATCCTCGTCGCGCTCCTGTTCTTCTTCAACGCACTGCGCCGGCACTGGGTGATCCCGACAATCGGCGCGGGGCTGCTCATCCTCACCAGCATCGTCGTGGGCGTGCTGTACCCGCTGTTCGTGCAGCAGTTCCAGGTGCGCCCCAGCGAGCTGGTCCGCGAGGAGCCGTACATCCAGCGCAACATCGACGCGACCCGTGACGCGTACGGCATCGCGGACGCCGAGGTGAGCCCGTACCCGGGCACGGTGAGCCCGCCGACGCAGGCCACGCTCAACGCCAGCGCCGGCACGCTGAACAACATCCGGCTGCTCGACCCCGCCGTCGTCTCGCCGACGTACAACCAGCTCCAGCAGATCCGCGGCTACTACGCCTTCAACCCGCGGCTCGACGTCGACCGCTACGAGCTCGACGGAGCCAAGCGCGGCGCCGTCGTCGCCGTCCGCGAGATCAACCTCGCCGGCATCCCCGACGGCCAGCGCAACTGGACCAACGACCGGCTCGTCTACACGCACGGGTACGGCTTCGTCGCCGCGTACGACAACACGGCCGACTCCAACGGCCAGCCGGACTTCTTCGAGAGCGACATCCCGTCGTCCGGGGCGCTCGACATCGAGCAGCCGCGCGTCTACTTCGGCGAGTTCAGCCCCGCCTACTCGATCGTCGGCGCACCGGCCGGCTCGCCGCCCGTCGAGTTGGACTTCCCGGACGACGCGAGCGCGACGGGCCAGGCCAACAACACCTACCAGGGCACCGGCGGCGTGCCCATGGGCTCGCTGCTCGGGCGGGTGATCTTCGCGACGAAGTTCCAGGACGCCAACATCCTCCTGAGCGACCTCGTCAATGCCGACTCGCGCATGCTCTGGGACCGCGACCCGATCACCCGGGTGGAGAAGATCGCGCCCTGGCTGACCCTCGACCAGGATCCGTATGCGGTCGTGGTCGACGGCCGGATCAAGTGGATCGTCGACGGCTACACGCTCTCGAATGACTACCCGTACAGCAGCCGGGTGAGCGTCAGCGACGCGACCAGCGACTCCGTCAGCCAGCGGGCCGTGCCCGGTGCGCTGGTGCCCCGCGACCAGGCGAACTACGTGCGCAACTCCGTCAAGGCAACCGTCGATGCCTACGACGGCACGGTGACGCTCTACGCGTGGGATCCGAGCGACCCGGTGCTGCAGACGTGGATGAAGGCGTTCCCCGGCGTCGTCGAGCCGCTCGACGCGATGCCCGCCGCGGTGCTCGACCATGTGCGCTACCCGCAGGACATGTTCAAGATCCAGCGGGCCATCATGAGCCGCTACCACGTCACCGATGCCGCCTCGTTCTACAACGGCACCGACGTGTGGATCGTCCCGAACGACCCGACGGTCAGCCCGGCCCAGGTCTTCCAGCCGCCGTACTACCTGACCCTGCAGATGCCGGACCAGGAGGCGCCGACCTTCTCGCTGACGACGACCTTCGCCCCGCAGCGCCGGCAGACCCTGGCCGCGTTCATGGCCGTCGACTCCGCACCGGGCGATGGGTACGGAACCATCCGTGTCCTGCAATTGCCGAGCAACACGACGATCCCTGGCCCGCAGCAGGTTCAGAACAACTTCGAATCCGACTCCGTCGTCGCCTCCCAGCTCAGCCTGCTCCGCCAGGGCGGGTCCGAGGTCGAGCTCGGCAACCTGCTGAGCCTGCCCTTCAACGGTGGCCTGCTGTACGTCGAGCCGGTGTTCATCCGGGCGGCCCAGGATGGCTACCCGCTGCTGCGGAAGGTGCTCGTCGGGTACGGGTCCACCGTGGCGCTGGAGAACTCCCTCGACGTGGCCCTGGCGAAGGTGTTCGGCGCCAGCCCCGACGCGACCGTCGACCCGCTGCCCGACCCGGACGTGCCGAGCGGGGAGGGCGAGGGGCAGG
>JAUXRN010000213.1 GCA_030681835.1 Actinomycetota bacterium | reverse complement strand
GCACCCGGCACCACCAGCTCAAGACCCACGCCGGCTGGCAGATCACCACATCCACCCCCGACGGCACCTGCACCTGGCAATCCCCCATGGGCCGCACCTATCACCACCACCCGCCCGACCTCCGCGGCAGCGGATAGCGCTAGGCCCCGGAGTGGTACTCCTCGACGGAGAGCTCGAACACCAATTCCAGGCCATCCACGGGATCCTCCTGCTCGCCCACGTGCACCAAACCGGCTGCCCGCACGATGGCGAGGGACGGTTCGTTGTCTGGGGTCACCGTCGCGCGCAGAATCTTCACATCAGGGTGGCGGGCGGCCGCGTCCCACATCGTCGTCGCGATCTCGCGGCCGAAACCCTGGCCCCGGTATCCGGGGATGACGCTGTAACCGATCTCCACCATGCCGGCCTGGTCAGGCGGGCCGTGGAAGTTGCCTAGTCCCACGATGACCGGCTCGGGGCCGCGTAGCACCGCCAGCCGGATCAGCCACGGGTTGACCGAGGGGTCGGTGCGCACCTGGACGATCCGGTACAGCAGCGGCGACGTCCGCGGGTCAAGCACGTTGTGTGGGTCCGGGAGGGCCAGCGGCACGGGGTCCCTACTGCCATCACGGCTGAGCAATTGCTCCACAGTGACGAGGACGAGGTCCAGTCGCGGACCGTGCAATACCGGGGGCAGGTCACGTGTCACAGGCAATTCCTACCGCGACACGGCGATCAGTGGCGAAACCAGCACTTCCGGTCGCACAACAGTGCCGTTGCGACGCGCACTGCAGGTCTCAGCGATCGACATCACGAACGCTGCTACGCGGGTCATGTCGGAATACCGTAGGACTCATGTTCTTCTTCTTCGGTTTCTGGATCACTCTCCTCGTCGGCCTCGCCATCCATGTCCTGGTCGACCGCCACCCCAACCACCGCACGGGTCCGCGGTTCATCGAACTGGCGCTGCTGTGGGTCATGGTGTGGGGAGGCATCTACGGCCTCTACGGCGTACTCGGGCACACCGGTCCGATGTCGGCGGAGGTTGCCGAGAGCATCGGGTACGCACCCAGCATGTTCCAGTGGGAGGTCGGCTTCGGTGATCTCGCGCTGAGCGTCCTCGGCATCATGTGCCTGCGCTACCGCGACCGCTGGCTGACCGCGGCAGTGGTTGCGGTTGCCGTGTCTTTCGGTGGCGATGCGATCGGGCACATCATGGAGATGAGCGACGGCAACATGGCTGTCAACAACGTCTGGGCGATGCCAAGCGACATCGCGCAGGCGGTGGCTGGCATCGTGCTGCTCGTGCTCTACCGTCGCGGCCTCGGCAGGCTGCCGGCACTCCCGAAGCACGGCGTGGTGGGCACCGGATCCGCCACATAGGGCTTCCCCGCCGCGGTCTACCGTGTGCCCATGGAGATGACGGTGCAGGTGACGATCGACTGTGCCGAGCCTCATGCCCTAGCTGACTGGTGGGCCGAGACGCTCGGCTGGCTCGTCGAGCAGCAGGATGAGGCCTTCATCCGCAGCATGATCGAGCAGGGCTACGCGACACCGGACGAGACGACGCACCATCGCGGAGCACTCGTGTGGCGGGCGGGCGCGGCCGTGATCCCGCCGGATGGCGTGGCAGCTCCGCGCCTGCTGTTCCAGCAGGTGCCCGAAGCCAAGTCCGGCAAGAACAGGGTCCACCTGGACATCCGGCACGGCGACGCGGATGTCGAGGAGGTGCGGGCCAGCCTGGTCGCACGCGGCGCGACCGTCCTGCACTCCGGCAGCCAGGGACCGCACTCCTGGGTGACCATGGCAGACCCGGAGGGCAACGAGTTCTGCATCTGACCGGGTCAGCGAAGCGTGACACCCGGCCCAAGAACGCGTCGGGCATTCCCATAGGCCACGCCTTCCTGAGCCGAGGCCGGCAGGCCACCGATCCAGGCCCGGGCGAATGCGATCACCCGGTCATACACGGACGTTTCGTACGAGTAGTCGGTGCTCATCTCGGTTCCCCACATCACGCGATCAGGATGCGCCTGCACCAACGGGAGGTACTTGGCGAGGGAGGCAGCGAGCATGCTCTCGCGACCGGTGTCGAAGGCAGCGCGGAATGCCCGAGCGGCCCTGTCGGGCGGGAGATCGGCGAATGCGTACAACAGGCCCCCTCGGTCCCCGAGGAGCATGTGATCGACGTCGACGGTGTAGTAGACGTTCGGGCGCCTCGACATGAGGTCGATCAGCGCGTCTCGGTCGTCCTCGAACACCTTGCCGTACTGGTCCCGCGCGAACATGTGCATGAGAAAGACCGTCGTTGGGTACTTCGCGACAAGGGCCTCGAACTGCTCCAGCTGGCCCAGCCTGGGATGGAGCATGACTGCCAGCCCGTTCTTGGCCGCGAAGTCGAGCAGCGTCATGATCCGCGGGTCGTCGTGCGGCATGCGCCACGTCATCAGCTCGATCTCGCCAATTCCCTTGATGGCCTTCGTACCGAGCTCTTGCCGCAGGGCGGCCAGGGCGGCACGGTAGGCCTTGAGCAGCCGTGGCCCTGCCTCGCGCCCCTCCCACGCCCCGCCACGGCCGGTTGAGTAGAACGGGACGATGACCCCGGGGGCTCGCTTGATCACCCGGGCGATGAATGCAGCGTCGTCTGCCCTCCCCTCCGCTCCGAAGTACAGGACGGCGGAACGCACGTCATTGCGTGCCATGTTGGGCAGGAGCTTGGTCAGGACGCGCGGGTTGTCGTTGACTTTCTCGGAGACCGAGAACAGCGGGCCCGCGTAGCTCCCGGCCGCCACGTCGACGGTGGCCGTGGGCATCGCCCGGGCGGGCGCAAGGGATACGACGACAGCCGCGCATGCCAGCACCACCAGTCCAGCGACCGTTGAAGGTCGTCGCACCCCGGTGCCTCGCATGCGCGGCTGCCCGCCCGGTTTGTGCCCGGGCCTAGTAGTTGACCTCGACGATCCTCGCGACGCCACCGCTCACGGTGAACACCACGACGTCGGGGGTCCCGGTGCCAATTCCGCACTGGGTCGGGCCCTCGCCGACAACCGTCACGCTGGACGCGTTCTCTGAGTTGGTGTCGATATTGATCGGGTATCCGCCGAACGAGCAGCGGTCGTTGATGTGCAGCGACGAGTTCGGCTCCATGGCGTAGTTGCCATCGGACAGGCCCGTCTTGGAGTTGTTGGCAGGGTCGATGCTGTTGTTGACGAAGATCACGCCAGCGGCGATGAGGATGCCCGCCAGGATGAGCCCGAGGACGGACAAGATCACACCGGCGATGCCGAGCCAGAAGCCGGCCTTGGCCATGCCGCCGTTGGTGGCCAGGCCCTGCTTGGCCTTGTTCATGCCGATCTTGCCGAAGATGATGGCGAGGATCGACGCGATTGTGCCCAGGCAGACGAACTGCAGGATGCCCATGACCAGGGCGGCCGTGCCCATGCCGTTCTGCGGAGCAGCACCCATCGAGCCGGGCGGCGGCGGGGGCATCGAGGGCGGCGGCGGAACGCCGGGACCTGCGGTCGGCGGGACCTCGGATCCTCCGGGCGGGGGCGGGGGCGTGGGATCGCTCATCGATCGTTCCTTCCGGTGGTGTTCGTGGTCGGCGCCAGCATGCCAGACGAAGGGCATAACCCGGTACCGATGAGTGCGAGGCCGGCTCAGGCGTCAACCGTCAGGTGCACGGTGACCACGTCCCCCACCTCGAGCCCCTCGGCTGTGCGCACCCGATCCTTCAGCGGCACGATGTACGTCCCGTCCTTGGGAAACAAGGACGTGGTCCAGTTGGTCGACCCGATCCGCGCCTCGACGGGGATCATTCCCCAGCCATAGGTCACCAAGGCTGAGGCTGCCTTGAGCGCATGGGCCTCGTCATCGGGCACGGTGACGAAGTGGAAAGGCGACGGTCCCCGCCAGAACCACACCTCACCGCTGAACTCCAGGTGCATCGCGACAGCCTAGGTAGTGCGACCGCGCCCGGCGAGCCACGCCACAAGATCGTCGGCGCCTGCCCGCTGCGCTGCTCCGATGGGGGTGAGGCCGTCGTACCCGACCCAAGTGACGTCAGCACCATGCACGAGCAGCAACTCGGCCGTGGACCGCTGGCCCCCGTGGCACGCCCCCCACAAGGCATTCGTCAGCGCATCGGGCGGCAACCCTCCCGAAGCGATCATCTCCGACACGCGGTCGACCAACCCAAGCGCCGCAGCCTCGAACAGGCTGGTTCGCGCGCCACGCGCCAACAGACGTCGGGCGGCATCCCATTGGCCGAAGGCCGTGGCGTCGGCCATCGGAGTCCCCCCGGCAATCACAGCCCCCGGGGCCTCGATGTCGGCGCCCGCGTCGAGCAGCGCGTCCAGTGCCGCAACGTCCCCGGAACTCGCAGCCCAATGAAGGGGCGTCTCTGCATGGTCGCCTTGGAATGCCGCGTTCGGATCAGCGCCGTGGGAGACCAGGGCAGCGATCGTCTCCGCGACCCGCGGGAAGCCACCGGGCCAGTCGGTCGCCACGTGCAGGAGGGTTCGACTTCCGTGTCCCGGGAGGCGGGCGGACGCGAGCCCGGGATGGGCGACAAGCAGGGCCAGCAGGCTGGCGTCATCCCCGTCGTGCACTGCCGCGACCGCCCGATCGGCCACAGCCTGGTCGATCATGTGGCCATAGTGCCCGGATCGACGCTCACAAGTGGCCCTCGACGACGAGCTGGTCGGCGACCGCTTCGAGCCGCATGTTGCGGGCCTGGCTGGCGCGGACCAGCATCCCGAAAGCGACGTCGCTGGTGACCCTGTGCCGTTCCATGAGGATGCCCTCCGCCTGACCGATCACCAATTGGGCCGCGACACGGACCTGGACCCGCGCTAGCTTCTGGGCGCTGGCGAAGGCGATCGCCGCATGCGAGGCGAACAGCAAGCCGGTGTGCTCCGACTCGGACGTGAAGGCCCCCGGGGTGCGGGCGAACAAGTTCAACGCACCCAGGTTCTCCCCTTCGACGAACAGGTGCAGCGACATCATTGCCGCCGCCCCTGCCTCCGCGGCGCGGGCGGAGAATGACGGCCAGCGGGTCTCCGTCGCAAGGTCGTTTGCGACCACGATCGTGGCCAGCCGCACCGCATCCAGGCATGGGCCCTGGCCCACCTCGGTTTGGATCGCGTCAACAATGCGCGGCAGGTCACCGGATGCGGCATCAGACGAGACGGTCTTCCGAACCACGACGCTGATCGAGCCCTCGTCGCACCCAGGGATCATCTCCACCGCGGCCACGACGATCTCCACGAGCGTCAGGTGTGGCCCATCCTGGCTTTCCATGGACCGGGCCGCGTCACTTAGTGTGTCCGCGAGCGTCTCGTCATCGTCACTCGAGAGTGGAGCGGCGTCCACCTCATCGGCGGGCACGGGGGCACGCCTTCTTTGTCACCGTGACGATGCGGCAGGCCCGCCCTGGTGAACCCAGGGCGGCACGTGCCGGACTGTCAGGACTGTTCATGCCTCGCTACCCCCTTGATGCGCTGCTGCTGGCTCCCCGCGTGCGATGCCCGAGCGTACGCATCGTACGAGCGTCCGATGCACGAGGCTCGGGATGATCCCATCTCAGCCCGGGCGGCCGGGCCGGGCTTCCGGCCGCGGTCACCACGCCCCAGAGCACCCCGGTTTGCCCGCAGCTTGTTGCGGGTACCTACCGGGCATGCTTGCCGCAATCCTCGCCCCGCCCGAGCCGGTGGGTACGTCCCCCGGAGCCCGATTTGTCCAGAAGGCGATCACCGTGCTGCTCATCGGCGCGCCGGTCGCCGCGGTCGGTGCCGTCGTCTGGCTGGCCCTGCCGCCCACGCTGCTCGACGTGGCGCTCATGCTCGCGATGACCGCTGTCGCGATGCTCGGCGTCACGGTCGGTTTCCACCGCATGCTCACGCACCGGGCATTCACCGCCGCTCCCTGGCTGCGCGACCTGCTGGTGTGGGCGGGTGCCACCTCGCTGGAAGGCTCCCCGGTCGGCTGGGTCGCCATGCACCGCGAGCACCACCACTACTCGGACACTGGCAAGGACCCGCACTCCCCCCATGCGTACGGATCGGTCGCGCTCGGTACCGTTCGCGGGTTCGTGCACGCCCATATGGGATGGCTCATCGAGGGGTTCCCGGCCAAGCCGGAGAAGTACGCTCCCGACCTGCTCGCCGACCGCCGTCTGATGCGCATAAATACCTGGTGGTGGATCGCTCCCGTGCTCACGGTCCTCGTCCTGCCCGTGGCGGTCGGCTGGGCAGCCGGCGGTGCCCGCGGGGCGGCGACCACCTTAGTCTGGGCCGGCCTGCTGCGCGTTGGGCTGGTGCACCATTTCTCGTGGTCAGTCAACTCCGTGTGCCACCTTTGGGGGGACCGCCCGTTCGAGACCCGTGATCATTCCCGCAACGTCAGCTGGCTGGCGCTGGTGTCGGCCGGTGAGTCGTGGCACAACGCCCACCACGCCTTCCCCACCTTGGCCCGCCATGGCGTCGACGAAGGCCAGATGGACCTGGCCGGGGACCTCATCGCACTCCTCGAGCGCCGCGGCTGGGTCACCAACGCGAAGTGGCCGAACCCGGAGATGCTCGACGCCCGGCGCCGGTCTGCGTGACCCGTGCGGCGGCTAGCCGCTTGGGGGGCAGCGGTATGACCACGCGTCGAGCCTCAGCCTCTTCAGCTGACCCTGCAGGCCGTACCGGGCTGTCACCCGGCAGACCTTCGCTCTCGGCGTCTCCCCATACTCAAGGACGTAGACCGGCTTACCTGCCGCCACGAACGGTCGGTACCGGTGGCATTCGTTGTAGGTGACGCATTCCTCGTTAAGCGCCCAGTCGAATCCGGCGACAAGGTCAGGTATCAGCTCCACGGCGTTCTTCAAGCCGGGTGACATTCCCGATGCCCGAGCCGAGTCCGCCAGCGCCAGATTGAAAGTGACCTGGTCGGTGGCACTGAGCGGGAACCCGGTGGCGTTCGAGTAGCCGTCCACGTTGTCGAATTCGATCCCGTCACATCCCTTGCCGGCCAGTCGAGAGATCCGCGCATGCATGACCTGCAGGACGCCGTCATTGCGGATGTCGAGCCACCATTCGCCGGGCCACCCCGTGAGGGGCTTGCCCACGGCAGCAGCGGGGATCTGAGCAGCATCGGCCCGCCAGTCCTCCGTCGACCCAGCCGACATGTAGCACACGACGTACTTGCCGCGGGCCTGCAGCCGCGCGATCAGCGCCCGAGGAACGTCACCGTCGACTTCGACGAGCCGCACAGAGCCGGGAACGTCAAGAACACCGGTGAACTGAATGTGGTACCCGGCATCTGGCGGCGGGGCGACGGGCGTGGCCGGCGTGGCCGGCGACGAGAACTGCATCACGCCAGCCAGCAGAGCGGGGAAGACGGCCCAGGACGTCATCACACGCGGAGTATGGCAGTCGGAGGAGGCAGACTTCCGTGCTGAGCTAATGGTTGGCGGTGAGCGACAACCATGGTCGTACGCCCAGCATCCACCGGATGGATGCTGCTGCCGGGCGGTGCAGGGTGGACAGGGTGCGTTGAGCCGGTACGGTCCAGGCGATGGAACTGCTGACGCCCTCACCGGAGTTGCTGGACGGCTACTTGGACGCCGTCCGTCGTGGCTGGCCGGGTGACCGTGTGCTGTTCGGGTCAACGTCTGCTCTCTTGGCATTGGCTGACAGTCAGCCGGGGGCTGTGCTGGCGAGGTTGGCTGACCGTTCTCCCGACGGCGTTCGGTTCTTCGCTGACGGGACCACTGCACCGGCGTTGCCGGCGCTCTTCCGCTGGATGTGGGATGGGCAGTTCGTTGGGAACATCGACCTTCGCTGGCCCTCGACCGGCGGGACTCTCCCCGACGATGTTCCTGGTCACATTGGCTACGGGACCGTGGAGTGGATGCGCGGGCGTGGGTATGCCACTCGCGCATTGGCGCTGATGCTGGTGCTGGCGCGTCAAGAAGGCATGGCAGAGGTGGAGTTGGTCACCGATGTCGGCAACCTCGCCTCTCAGCGGGTCGTGGAGCGCAATGGCGGTGTGCTGGTGGAGGAGTTCACGAAGCCGGACCGCATCGGTGGTGGTGCCGCCTACCGCTGGCGCATCGACTTGCGTTGACAGTCACGCCATGGGCGCACGGCGGTGCGCCGGGCGCGTGCTGTGCCGCGCAGCGGGAGGCCTCTTCGCCGCCGCGTTGATGCGGCCGCGAAGCCTGCCTACCCAGGGGTGACAGTCACCACAACCAGCAGGCACCGAGATTGCCAAGGGGGCCATATTCACAACAGCCCCCAGTCAGCCCACACGCGAGCGTCAGCAACAATTCGGCGCCTCCCGGCGTCCGGCACTCCTGGGAAGACCCGTGACCGGGTGGCTCGCACGGTCCCCGACAGCGAGAAGCGGCCGAACCGATAGTCCAGCCGCTGTGCTCGAGCAACAAGATGCCCCCGGGGAATAGCACTAACCCCGTCTGCGAGTTAGAACTAACCCCGTCGTGGAGGTGCCGGGAATCGAACCCGGGTCCGTGCAGGACTCTTCCGTTCTTCTACGTGTGTAGCCGCGCTATCGCTTCTCGGCCCCCGGCCTTCGTGCGGCACTGACCGGTGGCGGCCCAGTCACTGTTTGGTTTTCCGCCTGCTCCCGTGACCGGAGCGATTGGTTAGTCCCCTAGCGACGCCAGATCCCGATTCGGGGACTCATCGGGCTGACGGCTGATCAGTGCTTACGCCGCGAGGGCGAAAGCGTCAGCAGACTGCTTGTTATTGGCAGTTATTGTTTTCCAAGGATTCTTAACGAGATCACCTTGGCTTCTCGACACGCTTCTCCGGTCAAGGCAACTGCCCGTCGAAACCTGTCACCCCCCTGTTCAGTTATCAAGAGCCGTTCAACGATCGAACGACCTGACCCAAGGGTACGCCCGGCTCACCCCCGGCGGCCAATCGCCCGATCCGCCTCCCGCTTGGACTCCCGCTCGGCGATCGCCTGGCGCTTGTCGTAGCTTCGCCGGCCCCGGGCTACGGCGATCTCGACCTTGGCGTAGCCGTCCTGGAAGTACAGGGCCAGCGGGACGAGCGTGATCCCCGAGTCCTTCACCTTGGCCACGATGCGGCGGATCTCATCGCGTCGGAGCAGTAGCTTGCGCGCCCGGCGGGGCTCGTGGTTGGTCCAGGTTCCCTGGGTGTACTCGGGGATATGGATGCCCCGCAGCCAGATCTCGCCGCCATCGACGGTGGCGTAGCCATCGGTCAGAGTGGCCCGGCCGGCCCGCAGTGACTTGACCTCGGTGCCGGTCAGCACGAGGCCCGCCTCGAAGACATCCTCGATGGCGTAGTCGTGCCGGGCCTTCTTGTTCTGGGAGATGAGCTTGCGGCCCTTCTCGCGGGGCATGGCTCACCACCCTCCGGCTCGCGCGGCGGCCGTGGGCCGGCCGCCAGGGGCATCTAGCCTCTCACGTCCCGGAGGGCTGCCCGACCCTGCATGGACCAGCCGTACACGAAGAGGATGAGCGCAGCGACAGCGACCACGATCACCCACAGGTAGACGTAGACGTCGATGGCGGCACCGACTGGCGGGCTGCCCGGCATGTAGTTGCGCAGGAGCGGGAGGGCGAAAAGCAGGGCAGCCACCCACGACAGCATTGTGGCCTCCACCCGTCGCCGGTTGGTCCCGACGAGGACCCCGGCGACGATGGCGCATAGGGCGATGATGATCGAGAGCACGAGCAGAAGCATCGCGAAGACCTGTGTCGAGAAAGACCTGTCGTACGTCACAGTGGCCAACTGGTCCGGCGCCAGTCCGGAGCCCAGGTCCATCGCTGTGTTCCAGCCGCTCACCCCGCCGTCGGCCAGCAGCCCGATAGGCACACTGCCGGTCACCGTCTCCGTGCCATCGTCGGCGACGACGAAGGATTCCGCCGAGATCGCCATGAGCCCGGAGTGGGAGTCGAATGGATAGGCCGCCTCCTCGCCGTCCAGCCCGAGAGTGACCTCCACCTGCCCGACTGGATCTCCCGAGTCATAGGTCCCCTGCTGCACGCCCTGCGACGTGATCACGGTGATCCGGGTGTTCGCCAGCATCGTGTCGTCCTCGCCGATCGCCGGGGCCTGCCATGCGAAGGACAGAACGACCGTCGCCTCGCCGAGTCGAGGATCCACCGAGCGGGGCTCGATCGTGGCGATGAGGCCCGCCTGCTCCGCGGCTCCCACGCCGCCGGTGACCCGGATGCCTCCTTCGGCGTCGTAGAAGCGCAGGATCAGCGCGAGCAGGGCAAGCGCGGCGAGCACGACAACCCCGAGGACCACCCAGCCGCGCCTGGAGAACGCGCGCGGCTGTGGCTTCAGCGCGAAGTCACTCGACGAGGTCAAGGAAGCGCCACGGCTCGAGAGGTCAGACCCGCAGGTACTTGCGCAGGGTGAAGAAGGCGGCCAGCCCTGCGAGGCCGACACCCGTGATGAGCATGAGCGGCGCAATGGCCACCACGGAGTCCCAGCCGACGAAAGCGGTGAACTGGAAGGACGGCGCGAGCACCTGGTCGATGAGCACCGCCTTTGTCACGATCAGCGTGCCGATGGCGAGCAAGGCTCCGAGTGCCGCGGCAAGTCCGGCCTCCAGCAGGAACGGGAGCTGGATGTAGAAGTTGGAGGCGCCGACGAGCCGCATGATGCTCGTCTCACGACGGCGGCTGAAGGCGGCCACGCGCATCGTGTTGACGATGAGGAGCACGGTGACGACAAGCATGGACAGGGCTATGAGCAGGGCGATGAGTTGCAGCCCGCCGAGCAGGCGGAAGAACTTGTCGAGGATCTGCCGCTGGTCGTTGACTTGCTCGATGCCTGGACGTCCGGCGAAGGCGGACGCCACCACTTCGTACTTGGTCGGGTCGGAGAGCTTGACGCGGAACGACTCCGGTAGGGCGTTCTCCGTGACGTTGTCGACGATCGGCGAGTTCTCGAACTGGTCCTGGAAGCGCTGGTACGCCTCCGTCTTGGATTCGTAGTAGATGTCCTCGACGAGCGGGCGCAGCGACTCGAGGTCGGAGCGGATCTGGTCCCGCTGGGCATCGGTGACGGCGCCGCCCGCGCAGGAGGGCGTGTCGCTGCCCTTGCTGCACAGGAAGATGGAAACCTCGACCTTGTCGTACCAGAAGTCCTTCATGGTCGACACCTGAGCGCGCACCAGCAGGCTCGCCCCGAACAGCCCGAGCGAGACGGCGACCGTGATGATCACGGCGATGGTCATCGTGAGGTTGCGGCGAAGGCCGTGGCCGACCTCGCTCGCGACGAACGTGGCCCTCATCGGGCGTACCCGTACACGCCTCGGGACTGGTCGCGGACGACATGGCCGGACTCCAGCTCGATGACCCGGCGGCGCATCTGGTCGACGATCTGGGAGTCGTGGGTGGACATGACGACGGTGGTCCCGAGCTTGTTGATGCGGTCGAGCAGCTTCATGATGCCGATCGACGTGCCTGGGTCGAGGTTGCCGGTCGGCTCGTCGGCGATGAGCAGCATGGGCCGGTTCACGAAGGCGCGGGCGATGGCGACTCGCTGCTGCTCGCCGCCGGAGAGCTCGTCGGGCCGACGCTGCTCCTTGCCTTCAAGGCCGACGACCTCGAGTACCTCGGGCACGACCTTCTTGATGTGGGACGAGGGCTTGCCGATGACCTCGAGTGCAAAGGCAACGTTCTCGAACGCGGTCTTGTTCGGGAGGAGTCTGAAGTCCTGGAACACGGTGCCGATCTGGCGCCGCAGCGCCGGGATCTTCCAGTTCGAGAGCCGGTTGAGCTCCTTGCCGAGGACCCACACCTGCCCCTTGGTCGGGCGCTCCTCGCGGAGCACCAGGCGCAGGAACGTCGACTTGCCTGAACCGGACGGCCCCACGAGGAAGATGAACTCGCCCTTCTCAATCTCGAGGGACACGTCATCGAGTGCGGGACGCTGCTGGTTGACGTACAGCTTCGTCACCTGGTCGAAAAGGATCACCGTGACAGTGTAAGCACAGGGCAGGAGGACTAGGCCGAGGCGCTCTGCATGCGCCAGCGGATACCCGCCTCAATGAAGGAGTCGATCTCGCCGTCGAGGACGGCGGACGTATTGCCCGTTTCCTCCTCGGTGCGCAAGTCCTTGACCATCTGGTACGGGTGCAGGACATACGAGCGCATCTGGTTGCCCCAGGATCCAGCGGTGTCGCCCTTGAGCGCATCCATCCTCGCCTGCTCCTCGAGGCGCCGCCGCTCGAGCAGCTTGGACTGCAGCACAGCCATCGCAGATGCGCGGTTCTGAATCTGGGAGCGTTCGTTCTGGCACGACACCACGATGCCTGTGGGGATATGCGTGATGCGCACTGCCGAGTCGGTGGTGTTGACCCCCTGCCCGCCGGGGCCGGACGAGCGGTACACGTCCACGCGCAACTCGTCGTCGGGGATGACGATGTGGTCCGTCTGCTCCACGACGGGGATCACCTCGACCTCGGCGAATGAGGTCTGCCGACGGCCCTGGTTGTCGAAGGGAGAGATGCGCACCAGCCGGTGCGTGCCCTGCTCGACGGACAACGTCCCATAGGCATAGGGCACCTTCACGTGGAAGGTCGCCGACTTGATGCCTGCCTCCTCGGCGTATGACGTGTCGTTGACCTCGAAGGGCCAGTCGTGGCGCTCGCAGTAGCGGGTGTACATCCGCAGCAGCATCTCGGCCCAGTCAGCGGCATCGACACCGCCGGCGCCCGAGCGGATGCTGACGAAGGCCTCGCGGGCGTCGTACTCCCCGGACAGGAGGGTCCGGACCTCGAGCTCGGCGACGGCCGTCTCGACCGACTCGAGTTCCTTCAGTGCTTCGGCCAGTGCTGCGTCGTCGTCCTCGCTCTCTGCGAGCTCGAACAGGATCGGCAGGTCGTCGAGCCGGCCGCGGAGCGCCTGGACCTTGCGGATCTCCCCTTGAAGGAAGGACAGGCGCGAGGTCACCTTCTGGGCGTGGTCCTGGTCCTCCCAAAGGTTCGGGACGGATGCCTCGGCCTCGACCGCGGCCAGTTGCACCTTCATGGCCGGCAGGTCGAGGACCGTCTCAATGCTCCCCATGGTGGTCTCGAGCGCGGCGATCCGCTCGGAGACGTCGATGTCGGCCATGGCCCGCCCAGCCTACGGGGGCCAGCCGTGCCCGCGGGGATCGGCTAGGCGGGCGGCACGAAGGCAAGGCGAGCCGTCGACTCCACCCGAACGTCGCCGTCGAACAGGTCACTGAGAAAGGGGAGCCGCAACGGCGCGTGGAGGGCCACGTCGACGCTCGTACCGTCGGACGAGGCGCGGTCGATCACGAGGCCGTCTATCTCCCGCGCAGCCCCCGACGCGGCCACATGACGCCTGACGGCTGCCGCGACGGCGACGGGGTCGAGCCGTGTGCCCACGCTCGCTCCCACGAGGTAGTACTGCTCCAGATCGAGGGCCTGGGCGCCAGCGAGGGCGGCTGCGTCGGCGAGCGCGAGGAGCCGCTGCCTCTGCAGGAACGCGGCCGAGGCGTTGATGAGGACCGTGAAGGCGAGCAGGCCCACCACGACCATGCCTACGGCCAGCAGCAGGACGCTCCCCTCGTCACGAGCCAGGCTCCCCGAGTTCCTCATGACCCGCGTCACGGCTGCGCATCGCCGCGGTAGTCATCGATGGGGACACGTTGCTCGGCCGCTACCGGCACGGCCCATCCCAGCCAGGGCAACGGCACGTCCCACTCGAGGGTCACGACCACGGCGGATCCGGGCGAGAGGCAGGGGCCATCCGCGCACGCCACCCGCATCGTGCCGGGCGGCAGGTCTAGCCCGTGGTCCGCGAACGCCAATCGCGCGGCGACGTCCGCCCGGTAGCGACCTTCCGTGACGGTCGCGGATGAGCCGAACGCCCGTGCGGCCTCGCGCACGGAGTGACCGGTCGCCAGGGCTGCAGCGTGCAGCGCCATCGCCGCCTGCACGGCGAACACCAGCGGGACGAGGAGGCCGAGGCCCAGGACCACGAACTCCACGATGGCCGACCCGGTGTCGTCGGCTATGCGTGGGCTCATCGCGGAACCTCCAAGAGGGCATGGCCTTCGACCTCGATAGCCGTTGTCCCGAACGGCCCAATCAGGGGGACGGTGGCATCGATCGCCAGCGTCATCACGGGCAATCCGTCCAGTGTCTCGGCTTCAGCCCGCACAGCAGTCAGGGTCACTCCCCCAAGGGTCTGCACGGCGATCGCGCGAGCCCGAGCGGCCGCGGCACCCGCGTCGGCACCGGCGAGGGCGCCTGCACGAGCACCCTCAGCGGCGGCCCTCGTCAAGGTCGAGCGTGCGTGCATCAGGAGGACCAGCTGAAGCACGGCCATCCCCACGAGGATGACGAGCGGGGCCACGAGCACGAACTCGACCACGGCGCTGCCCCGGTCACGGTCAGCCCCCGGCGCGCGCGACCGAAGGCCCGTCAAGGTGCTGAAACCGAGCCAAGGGCGCGGTCGAGTACCGAGGTCAACTGGTCATCGGCAGCAATCCAGATGGCCGTCACCAGCCCCGCGGTCATCACGGCGACGAGTACCCAGCCGGGCACGTCACCACGATCCGGCTTCAGCCAGCGCAGGCGCACGGCAAGCCGGGCAAGGCGCGTACGGGTCCCGTTCAGCATGACGATCCCTTCCTTGTGCGGGTAGTGAGGCGGGGTCAGGGCACGATGAGTCGCAACCCATGCAGGCCCGGATAGAGGGCAATGACGACCACAGTCGGGAGGATCAGGAAGACCACCGGAACGAGCATCGCGACGTCCTTGCGCCCGGCGCGCTCGACGAGCCGCTGGCGGCTACGTGCCCGGGCATCCGCAGCCTGGGCACGCAGGCTCTCGGCGAGGGGCGTCCCTCGCTCCATGGCAGCCAGCAGCCCGTCGATGAAGCCGTCGACATCGCGGCTCCCGGTCCGGTCGGCCAGCCCGCGCAAGGCGATCTCCAGTGAATAGCCGGCGCGGATGGCAGCAACGCAGGCGGCGACTTCGTCGGCGAGGGGACCGCGCACCTGGTCCGACGCGCGGCAAAGGGCCATGAACGGGGACTCGCCCGCTGCGACCGCGAACGCCAGAAGGTCCGCGACCACGGGGAGTTGCTGCTCAATGCTGTCCTGGCGCCGGCGGGCCGCGCGGGCGCCATGCCGTCGGTGGGCAGCCAGCGCGGCCGCGCCGCCCACGGCAGCCAATGCGATGGCGGCCCACGGCGAAGCCTGTAACGCGATCATTGCCACGAGGCCGGCCAGCCCCGCGCCGAGGAAGGCCCATACGACTGCTTCTGGGCCCAAGCCCGCCCGGGACGATCCGCCCGCGGACCGCAGCAGGGTCGCCAGCAGTCCACCGATCCCTGCGCGGCGGACCGGCCCGGCCGCCAGCCTGCCTCCTACGTAGGGGGCGATGCGGTGGGCCATGACTGGGCGCCTGCGGGCCATGGCCCAGCCGAGGACCAGAAGCATGCCAAGGCCTGCCAGCATGCCGATCAGGGCACCGGCCGCCGTCAGCCTCATGGCCGCAGCCGAGGCTCGGGTGGCAGGCGGGCGATGCGCGTCATCAACGCGTACGCCACGAGGGACACCGCGGCCGCCCCCACAAGCAGGACGGCACCCTCCGGACTGCTGTAGGCGCGCACCGCCTCGGGGCGCAGGCACAGGAGGGCCAGGGTCAGCCAGGGTGCGGCCACGGCGACCCTGGCGGCCGAGACCGTCCAGCTCTGGCGTGCCTCGATCTCGCGCCGGGTGCGGCCGTCATCGCGGACGAGGGCGGCGAGGGAGGCCAGCACCCGGCCGAGGTCGGTGCCGCCCACCTCGCGGGCCACATGCAGGCAGGCGACCACGCGGTCGGCGACCGGGTCCGCCAGCCGGAGAGCCAGGGCATCGAGCGCAGGGCCGAAGGCGCCCAAGGCCCGGTAGTCAGCCTCGAAGCCAGCGAAGGCGGGCCGCAGGGGTTCGGGGCCGCGCCGGGACAAGTCGGCGACCGCCTCCGGAAGCGGCAAGCCTGCGCGCACCGCCGAGACCAGGGAGTCGATCGCCTCCGGCCAGGCGGCCGCGGACGCCCGACGTCGCCGCTCGGCTCGTCGGGCGAGTACCGCAAACGGAAGGGCACCTGCCGCGACGCCGGCCAGCAGGGCAACAGCAGGGACCGCAGTCACGAGCAGCATGGCCGCTGCCCCCCCGAGACCGAGACCTGCGCTGGTCGCAGTGAGGGTCGCCACAGAGGTGCCTGGCGAGCCAGCCGCGTCCAGCAGGCGACGCAGACGGTGGCGGCGGGACCGGAATGCCGGCCTCCGGTCCGTGACCGCCAGCATCATGAGGAGAGCGCCGGACGCCGTGAGCAGGCCGACGAAAGCCCCCGGCAGGGCCAGCGGTCCCGATCCGGTCATGCCCGTGCCTCCTGCCGGCCGCCCCGCTCCATGCCGAGACCCCGGAAGCGCTTGCTGTCGGGCATCACGGCGGTGGATCGCTGCAATCCGTCGCCCCGATCCTCGAAGAGCGGGACGAGTTCGACGACGTTGCCCTCGGTGCGTCCCGGGAGCGCGCAGATCTCGCCCACGCGACGGACGCCACTCGCATCGATCGCCACGTGCACCACCAGGTCGACGCTCGCAGCGACCGTGGGCACCACGAAGTCGGCCGCGATGTTCGGCCCGGCGAGCAACGGCAGCGTGCAGAGCTTCGTCACCGCCTCGCGGGCACTGTTGGCGTGAATGGTCGCCATGGACGGCAGCCCGCTGTTCATGGCGATGAGCAAGTCGAGCGCCTCGGCCTGGCGGACCTCGCCGACCACCAGACGCGTCGGTCGCATGCGCAGGGCCTCGCGGACCAGCCTGCGCAATGGCATCTCTCCGGTGCCTTCGAGGCTGGCATCTCGTGTCTGCATGGCGACGAAGTCCGGATTCTGCAGACGCAGCTCGAACACTTCCTCGCACGTGATGATGCGCTCGTGCCCGGGCACGGACCCGAGCAACGCATTGACGAAGGTCGTCTTGCCAGCCTGGGTGCCGCCCGCGACGACGATGTTGAGGCCTCGTGCCACGGCTGTGTCGAGGAACCCGGCCGCCGCGCCGGTGAGCATTCCTCGATCCACAAGCGGCCCGAGGCTGGGAGCACGCAGGACGAATCGACGGACGTTCACTGCCCAGTGCGTCCGGGTGATGTCGGGGATGGCCACATGCAGTCGACTTCCGTCCGGCAGCATCGCGTCGACGAACGGACTCGACAGGTCCAGCCTCCGGCCGGACTGACGCAGCATCCGTTCGACAAGGTCGCGAACGCCGGTGGCATCCAGCACCAGCGGAGTCAGCTCACTGCGCCCGTTGCGCGCAATGAACACTCGTCCAGGCTCGTTGATCCAAAGCTCCTCGATCTCGGGATCGTCGAAGTACTGCTGCAGCGGACCGAACCCGGCCACGGCCGAGAACGCGTGTTGCTTCAGGTCGCTCGCATCGGTGGGCTGGGCATCGTCGTCCGCCGACCACTCGGCAAGCACGCTCGCCACGGTCATGTCCACCAGTTCCCGCACCAGGTCGGGCTCGCTTATGGGGTCGATGCCCCGCGACCGCACGCCATCGCGCACCCGGTCCTCGACCGCTGCCAAGACGTCCATCGGCTCCCCATCACGCGACCCGAACCTCGGGCGGCGACGGTAAGCCGGTCAGCAGCAACCGGAACAGGGGCAGCTGTCGGCCTGTGGACAACGCACCGGCCGCCCGGCCTCACGATGCGCTCACGAAGAGCACGCGAGCTAGCCGTATAGCTTGACGACCCGCACCTGGGTAGACGATTCCGACCGTGCGGTGCCGACGACCACGACATCGTCGCTGGCGGTCAGGACCACGTCCTCGCCGTACCACGACCACGCGCTGTCACGAAGGGCGAGCGCATTCATCGCGAACGTTGTGTCCGCGACGCCGTCGGGCTGGAGTCGGTACGACAGGACACGGGGAGTGGAGACATCGTGGGGAAGGGCCTGTCCGGCGCTCGTGGCGTAGGCGGTACCGACGACCACGATGCGGCCCTGCGAGTCGACGGCGGCCGCGCGGCCACTCCACCAGAAGCCAGGGCCGGGGAAGGCAAGTATTGCCCCTTCCCCCGTCTCACCGGGCGACGCGCCAAACGGGAGGTCAGACAGTCCAGTGGACAGATACCGGGCTGCGACGGATCCGAAGCTATCGGGCACTCCATCGCATAGGTAGGCGGTGCCGACGGTGATGATCCTCTCGCCCTGCATGACGACATCTGACATGTCGAACTGGCAGCCCTCGGTCGGGTCCCATCCGGTGCCGTTAGCGAAGGTCGAAACGAGCTGCAGCGGCTCACCCTTCGCCGCCAACGTGAACTCGAAAAGCGGGAAACCCAGCCCGACACCGGGCAGATCCGCGACCCCCGTCGCGACATAGGCGCCGGAGCCGGTGGCCGCAACTGCCCGCAGTCGCGCGGTCCCTCCGCCACCACCCAGCGTCTCCAGGGTCAGCTGCTTTCCGTCAAGCCGCCCAAGAAGGCCGGTGCCGAGGTCGGACCCGTTCCGTCCGGAGCCGCCGACGAGCACCAGTCCGCGCGGACTGGCGGTCGCATCCTCGACGCTGAAGACACCGCTCTTCCCCCCGGCAACCAGGCCTGCGCGACCGAAGTCCCCATCGGCACGACCATCGGCCCGGACTCGTGCCACCCCAGGAACGCGATCGACACCCCGTTCGATGTCACCTGCCAGAAGTACTGCGCCGTCGCCCGTTGGCACGATCGCCACTGGCCGGAACGACTCCCTGAGGACGGGGGATGCCGTGCCCTCGTCACCGTAGGTGCGATCGACCGACCCGTCGGCATGCAGGCGCCACAGCAGCGGCCGATGCCGACCCCCCGGGGCCAGCTCATCGACGAGGACAAGGAGCGACCCGTCCGCCGACTGTTCGATGTCGACGGCCCGTGACCCTTGCATGACCGGAAGTCGCGCAATGCCACTGGATGCAAAGGTCACGTCTCGGTAGCCAGCCTCCGGCAGCGGAGCGGGCTGTGCACGACCAATGGCGGGCGACGCACCCACGACGCCGAGCGCGAGCCCCACTGACGCGACACCCCTGATCCAGCGCATGTCGGAACCCTAGCCAGCCCAAGGCCAACGACGGCCGCGAAATGACCCGTCCCACCGTCAGTCGATCGTTGATCCAGAGCTCCTCAACGTCAGGGTCGTCGAAGTACCGCTGCAGCGGCCCGAACCCCGCCACGGCGGAGAAGGCCTGCTGCGCCAGGGCCTGCGCCTCCCCAGCGGCGCTGCCGTCAGACCGCCCCATCAGCAGGTCGGCCACCGCCGCGTCAACCAGCTCACGCACCGCATCTGGGTCGCTCAGCGGGTCGATGCCGCGCGAGCGCACGCCATCGCGCACGCGATTCTCGACCGACCTCAGGGCGTCCATCGGCTCCCCCGATCACCCGATCACCCGATCACCCGCGGCAACCCTCGGGTGGCGACCGTAGGCCGAGCGCGAAGAGCGGGAGTTGCCCCAGCTCCGCACCTGTGAACAACGAACGGCGTTACCGGCAGCGGCGAGCAAGCGGTCGCGCCGCGCGTGGGCTCGCGATGGCCACGTCCGCTAAAAGTGAGGGCGCAGCTTCCTCGTCGACCTGCCGAGGGTTCGGCCGGAGCCGGCCGGCTGAGCATCGGTCAGTCCAGAGAGGCCACCCATGCGCTCACCAGCGCGTCGAACCGGTCCGGCTCCTCCCACATCGGGCAGTGGCCGCTGGACTCGAACACGTGGAGTTCCGCCCTGGGCAGGCTCGCCTGCAGCCAGCCGGCGGCCGCGAGCTTGCCGACTTGCTCGTCCGATCCCCACACCAGCAGGTGCGGCACCCCAAATCCCGGGATGTCGGGGCGGTAGTCCTGGACCGTCTGGTCAGCCAGGATCAGGGTGCCCGTGTTGGCCCCGGCCCGGCAGATGTCGTCGAGCAGGCGCGCCTGAGTCGCCTCGTCCGGGGCGGTGTGGAACATGGTCGGCAGGAACTCGGCGAGGAAACCTCGCGCATCAGCCTGCATGGCCGACAGGTAGGCATGCAGTTCGGCGTCGTCGGCTATGCCATGCGGCCAGTCCGCCTGGATCAGGTCGGACGGACCCTGCGACACGATGACGACTCCCGCCACGCGTGCATCGTCGGCAAACTGGCGCAGGTAGTCCCAGGCGACCAAGCTGCCCATCGACCAGCCGACGAGCACGACGTCGGCCAGGTGCATGTCCATGATCAGTGCACGCACGTCCCGTGCGTACTGCGCGACGGTGTGACCGCCCTCGACGTACGGCGACGACCCGTGCCCGCGAAAGTCCATGGCGATGACGCGTTGGCCACGGGCCAGGTCGGCAACGTTGCGCTCGAAGAACGCCGACGACATCGCCACGCCGTGCAGGAGGACGATGGGGCGTCCGGATCCCTCGTCGGCATAGGAGACGGTGGCGCCGCTGGACAATTCACGGATGGGCATGGTCCCTCGCTCGCTCATCGGGGCTTGGTGGGCACCGACGATAGCGAACGGGATCGCTGTCGGTGTCAACGAATTCGGTGGGCGGCGGACGCAATCCGGGCGACCCGTGCTAGACGACCGCTTCGGTGAGGGCTCGCCTTCAACCCCTGAGTGAGTCGATCGTTGATCCAAAGCTCCTCAACGTCAGGATCGTCGAAGTACTGCTGCAGCGGCCCGAATCCCGCCACGGCGGAGAAGGCGTGCTGCGTGAGGTCGCGCATGCTGGCCGGCTGGCCATCGGTATCGGCCGACCACTCAGCAAGGACGCCCGCCACCGTCGCGTCCACCAGGTCCCGCACCTGATCCGGCTCGACCATCGGGTCGATCCCCCGCGCGCGCACACCCGCGCGAAACCGGTCCTCGACCTCTGCCAAGACGTCCATCGGCTCCCCATCACGCGACCCGAACCTCGGGCGGCGACGGTAGGCCGGTCAGCAGGGTGGCGGACAGGTCGCATCTCGACCTGTGGATAACGCACTCAGTCCCAGTGCTCGAAATCCTCCGTGCGTTCAAGAGACAGCCATGCGTCACGCAGGTCGTCAGGGGGCACGATGGGCTTGCGGGCGCTGAAACCCAGCCACAGACCGATCGATTCGACGCTGGCGCACAGCGTGGCGCCATCCTTGAAGAAGCGGTTGCGGATCTTGAATCGGCGCATGTCGGCAGTCGCGCCCGCGAGCTGCACGTCCACGGTGAAGAACTCGAGCAGGCGGATCTCGCGCTTGTAGACGAGCCGGTCTTCCAGCACTACCGGCCCGAACTGCCGCTCCGCCCATGTCGACACCGAGAACCCGCGGGCAGACGAGAACAACGTGCGAGTGTTGCCGGCATAGTCGAGGAAAGCCGAATTGGCCATGTGCTGGTTGAAGTCCATGTCGGCCCACTGGGCCTGGTACTCGTGGCTGAACGGCTCGGTCATGGGTTCACCCGGCCAGCGCGAAGGACGCCATGCAGTCGCCTTGCAGGGAGCCAAGCCACACGATGCCGTGGTGCTCACGGACCCCGGTGACCATGTGCATGCGCTCGTCGCTCCCCTGCAGGTCGTGCACGAGGCGACCGTCGCCGTCGTATGCCGTGACCCACGTAGTCGGCGCGGCCTGCGGCTGCAGGCGCTCCGGCAGCGACCATGCGCCCTTACGCAGCCGTGGATGAGGGGCAAGCAGATCCAGCACACGATTGCGCGGCGAAGCCATGGCGACCCACACCAGGCCGTCGCTGCCCGTCGCGACATTGTCGGGGAAGGCCGGCAGGTCAATGACGAAGTCCTCACGCTGCCCTGCGCGATCGCCCGTGAGCCACATCCGGTCGAGCCGGTAGGCGCCGGTCTGCGCGACGACGACCCATGAGGCATCGGGCGCGATCGCGACTCCGTTGGCGAACTGCAGGCCGTCGAGCACGACATGCACGGCTCCGTCGGGGTCGCGCCGCAGCAGGCGGCCCGTGCCCGAGTGCTCCATGATGTCGGCTCGCCAGGCGTCGATCCCGAACCGACGCGAGGAGTCGGTGAACCACACGGATCCGTCGGGGCCAACGGCTGCGTTGTTGCAGAAGATCATCCGGGTGCCCTCGACCTCGGTCACCAACTCGCCCACCGATCCGGTCCTTGGGTCGACGAGGAGCAAACCCCGGCGTGCATCGCAGACGAGGAGGTCGTCCCCGTAGCGCTCGATGCCCAGCGGACGTCCGCCCGTGTCCGCCACGACGCTGGCCGCCCCACCGGAATCCACGCGCAGGATGCGTCCGTCGTCGAGGCCGGTCAGGGCGACGCCGTCGTC
>JAUXRN010000068.1 GCA_030681835.1 Actinomycetota bacterium | reverse complement strand
TCAGGGTGCTCCCAGCGCACTAGTGCCTCGACCCCGATGATCCGATCGGTGGCTGCGTCGACCTTGGGCTGGTACCAGGTGCGGATCTGGCCGCGCTGCAGGGCTCGGCGCAGTTCATCGCCCATCTGCAGGCGGGCGCGGGAGAACTCGTCCTTGTCGACGCTGTAGATCTGGGCTCCGGTCCGCGTGGTCTTCGCCTCGTACATTGCCACGTCGGCGCGACGGAGGATGTCGACGGCCTGGGCGTCGCCCTCCTCGCGCACGGCGATCCCCATGGACGCATCGACCGCGAGGTCCAGGCCGTCGATGCGGGCGCGAGCCAGGAGTGTCTGGCGGATGGTGGCCGCCTGCTCGAGCAGCTCGATCTCGTCCTCGGTGGCGTAGATCACGGCGAACTCATCGCCGCCGACGCGGGCGAACATGAGCGAGGCCGGCAGGGACTCCCGGATGCGCAGGGCGATCAACTCCAGGAGGGTGTCGCCGGCGCTGTGGCCGAGGGTGTCGTTGACCTCCTTGAAGCCGTCGAGGTCGAGCAGCAGCAGGCTGAGCGGCTCGGGCGAGGCGATCCGCTCGTCGAGCTCCTTCAGCAGGGCGCGTCGGTTGGGCAGTCCGGTGAGATCGTCCGTCACTGCGAGGCGGTAGTTCTCCGATGCGGCCCGCGATTCGCGTAGCGCGATGATCAGCCGGGCGCTGGTGGCCAGCAACGTCACCACGGCCGGGATCGCGATGGCCATGCCGACGGTGCCCTCCGGCCGGGCCACGAGAAGGATGATCGCGAGCAGGAAGCTGGCGGCGAGGAAGGATGCCGGCAGGCGGCGGGCCAGGCTGGCCTGCGGGGGGCGCGCGGTGCAGGCGGACCCGACGATCAGCATGAGGGCCAGGCCCCACAGGATGATCAAGGTGATCGTGAACGCGTACGGGCCGGTCGACAGCTTGAGGACAAGGCTGGAGTCGGCGAGGGCCATGATCAGGAAGCCGGCGATGAGGGCGAGCTCGCGGCGTGTCATGGACCGCGAGGCGAGTGCCCACTGGCCGACGACGATGAGCGCGAGGACCACGTCGAGGACGGGGTAGATGAGCGCCACCATGAGCGGCACGCCGCCCTCGGGGAACGCCGCGACGAACGGCGTGAGCAGCAGGGCCGCCGCGAGTGCGCCCGCGCCGCCGCACACGATCAGCGCATCCAGCCACGGCGTCGCGCGGCCTCCGCGCCGGTGGCCGGCATCGAACCTGACGAAGGCAGCGAACGCGATGTACGCCGTCAGGAAGAGCACCTCGCCCGGCGACGGGAAGTGCGGCACCCCCGAATGGATCAGGCTGTTGACCGAGGCCGAGCCCGCTGCCCACAGCGTGATCGCCGCCGTGAGGCTGGCCAGTGCGGCCCGGCGCTCGGGGTAGGCGGACATGGCCGTGAACAGCCGGCCCAGGAGCAGGAGGTAGAACATCGCCATCGACAGCGTCAGGGCGAGCTCGTTGGGCGGGCCCTCCGTGCGGCTCTCCAGGACGACCCCGACCACGGCACCGACTGCAAGGCCGATCCAGCCGACGATCGCCAGCGACCGCATGATCACCTGATGCGGCGGGGAGACGGCAGCGATGGAGTTCATGCCTGCCTCCCTCGATGGCACCCCCGTGCCTCGTGCTGCCGAGGGTACAAGCATTTCCGGCGCGGGGGAGCGGGCCGGACCGTCACTAGGCTTGCGGCGAACAGTTCATCCGTCCGGGGAGCCGCATGACCGCCGATCTTCCTGACCGCGCCCGCGTGGTCGTCATCGGCGGCGGGATCATCGGCACCTCGATCGCGTATCACCTCGGCCGCCTCGGCTGGAGCGACGTCGTCCTGATCGAGCGGGACCGGATCACGTCCGGCACCACGTGGCACGCGGCCGGCCTCATGACCTGCTTCGGGTCACTGTCCGAGACGTCCATGGGGATGCGCCAGTACACCCGTGAGCTCTATCGCACACTGGAGGCGGAGACCGGCCTGTCGACCGGCTTCACGCCCGTGGGCTTCATCGAGGCGGCCGCGGACGCGGGGCGGCTGGAGGAGTTCCGCCGAGTTGCAGCGTTCAACCGGCACGTCGGGCTCGACGTCCACGAGATCTCGCCCGCGGAGATCGCCGGGCTGTTCCCTCTCGCCGACACATCGGACCTGCTCGCCGGGTTCTACGTTCCCGAGGACGGGCGGGTCAACCCGGTCGACGCGACGATGTCGCTGGCCAGGGGAGCCCGCCAGTCCGGCGTGCGGATCCTGGAGGGCGTGTCGGCCAGCCATGCCCTGACCGGGTCGGGGCGAGTCCGCGGTGTGGCGACCGACCATGGCGACATCGAGTGCGAGTACGTCGTCAACTGCGCGGGCATGTGGGCCCGCCAACTCGGCGAGCGCAACGACGTGGCCATCCCGCTGCAGGCGGCCGAGCACTACTACCTGATCACCGAGCCGATCGGCGGCGTCGATCCGCGCTGGCCCGTCCTCGAAGACCCCTCCCGGCACGGGTACTACCGCGAGGAGGGCGGCGGATTGATGATCGGCCTCTTCGAGCCGGTGTGCGCCCCCTGGAGCCTGGCCGGGATCCCGGACGGGTTCTCGTTCGGTGAGCTGGCCCCTGACTGGGACCGCATGGGCCCGTACCTCGAGCGGGCGATGCAGCGGGTCCCCGCGACGCTCGAGGCCGGGATCCGCACCTTCTTCTGCGGCCCGGAGTCCTTCACTCCTGACCTGGCGCCGATCGTGGGGCAGGCCCCGGGGATCGACAACTACTTCGTGGCCGCCGGGATGAACTCGGTCGGGATCCTCACGGGCGGCGGCATGGGCCGGATCGTCGCGCAGTGGATCGTTGATGGACGCCCTGACGTCGACGTCACCGGATTCGACATCGATCGCATGCACGACTTCCAGCTCAACCCGCGTTACCGCGCAGAGCGCACGGTCGAGACCCTCGGGATGGTCTACGAGACGCACTTCCCCGGCCGGGCGATGCGCACGGCGCGCGGCATCAAGCGATCCGCGGTGCACGACCGGCTGGCCGAGCGTGGGGCCTACTTCCGCGACGTGAGCGGCTGGGAGGGTGCCGACTGGTACGCCCCGGCCGGCGTGCCAGCGCGCGTCGAGGAGCTGTCCTGGGGCCGGCAGAACTGGTTCGCGTACTGGGAGCAGGAGCACGCAGCGGTGCGCAATGCCGCAGGGCTGATGGACATGTCCTTCATGGCGAAGTTCCTGGTGCAGGGCCCGGACGCGGGACGGTTGCTCGACCGGGTCTCCGCGAACGCCGTCGACGGCGAGCCTGGTGTCATCACGTACACGCAGTGGCTCAATGATGCGGGGACCATCGAGGCCGACCTGACCGTCACCAAGTTGGCCGACGACAGGTTCATGGTCATCGCCTCGGACACCGCCCACGGGCACGTGCAGGCCTGGCTCAGGCGGCAGGGCCGCGACGATCGCGCGTGGACGACCGACGTGACCTCAGGTCTCGCCCAGCTCAATGTGCAGGGGCCGTTGTCACGGGGCGTGCTGCAGGCAATCACGAACGTCGACCTGTCGAACGAGGCGTTTCCCTTCCGCACGGCCCGGTACATCGACCTCGGCTTCGCCCGGGCACTGTGCGTGCGGATCACGTACGTCGGCGAGCTGGGGTATGAGCTGTACCTGCCGACCGAGCAGGCGGCCCACGCCTACGAGCAGGTGTGGGAGGCGGGTGCCCCGCTCGGGCTGCGGCACTCCGGGCTCAAGGCCCTGGCCAGCCTGCGGATGGAGAAGGCCTATCGCGACTACGGCCACGACATCGACAACACCGACTCGGTGCTGGAGGCGGGCCTGGGCTTCGCCGTCGCCCTCGACAAGCCGGGTGGCTTCATCGGCAAGGACGCCGTCTTGGCGCAGAAGGCCAGCGGGCTGTCCAGCCGGCGTCTGGTGCAGGTGCGGGTGCTGGATCCGGAGCCGCTCATGCACCACGGCGAGATCCTCCTGCGCGATGGCACCGCGGTGGGCTACCTGCGGTCGGCCAGCTACGGGCACACGCTGGGTGGCGCTGTCGGCCTGGCCATGGTCGACGCGCGGGAGCCGTTGACCCAGTCCTGGCTCGATGACGGGTCGTGGGAGGTCGACATCGCCGGGACGCGGTACGCCGCGGTCGCATCGGTGCGCCCGATGTATGACTCGGACAACTCCCGCATCCGCGGGTAGCCGCGCGAGCCACAGCCCCTACGACTCACGCCCCCGGCGGACCGCTGATGACCCCCAGCCTGGCCAGTCCCCGCAGCGCCTTGTCGGCGTTCGGGTCGAGGTCGGCGAGGTCACCCGGCGTGCCCCACTCGGCCAGTTGCTGCTCGATCGCACGACGTGCCTTGTCGAGCTTGCGGGCGACCATCCGCCGGGCCGCCCACTGCTGCTCCCGGGTCCGCAGCGCGGCGTCGATCGCGTCGCCCTGGGCCGGCGTGCAGGGGAGCCCGAATGCAAGCTGAACGCCCTCCCGGAGGTCGATACGGTAGTCGTGGCCGCGACGGACGAACGTGCCGGGCTTGGACTGCATCCCGTTGAAGAGGTCCACGGTGGCGAGCACGAAGGACGTGATGGGACGGAACTTCGTCTCGCGCGGAACGAGGGGCGGGCGGGTGGTCGGCGGCCCCATCCACCACGGTGGCTGCAGCACCATGCGGAACCCGTACTTGTTCACCGGGTCGTCATGGTGCACGACCATGACGTGCCGCCCCACACCCGTCGGCCCGGGCTCGACCGTGTCCGGCTGGCTCACGAGCAGGAGTTCCCCGCGCGGGTCGGCGGCGGCGGGGTCCTCGCGCCAGGCATTCCACAGGCGCGTGCGGAAGGGCACGCCGAGGTAGAGGCCGGCCTCGATCCCCAGGTCCTCGAACGCTGGCACGGACGGCTGCCCGCCGTGTGCCGTAGCGATGTCGAGTGCCACGTTTGCGCCGAGGCTTTCCCCGGCGATCACCAGCCGCGGTCGCCGGGAAGGAGCCAGGGCGTGCAGTCGGTCGCGGACTCCCGCGACCACCAGCGCGGTGAGCTCCTCGGCCTCGAGGGTCTTGGTCAGTGCCAGCGCGGAGGGGACCAGGGCGTACTGAGGCACGACGATGGCGCAGTCCCCCAGGGTGAGGTATTCCAGCGCCTCGGCGAGGGAGTAGTTGAAGTAGCCGACTCCCGTGGGGGACCCGATGCAGATCAGTGACCGGTCGAACGCTCCTACGTCCTCCATGTCCTGCAAGGTCAGCCGCGCTCGCTCCGCGACGTCGTCGGCCGCTTCGTAGCCGCCGACGACGCGCACCGGCTCGATGGCCGCTTGCCCCATGACCGCGCTGATCTCCTCGGGAGTCAACGCCATCAGGACGAACCGGCGTCCTTCCTTGCCGAGCGAGCCGAACGGCATCGAGCTGGCGGGCCCCGCGGACACGTGCACCGAGGTCGGTGGCGTCGGGTAGGCGGGCTCGACGATGTCGTCGCGCTGCTGCAGCTGCGTGGTGACCACGTTCAGGGCGGCCACGCCTCCGACTCCCATGGACCCGAGGATCAGGCCGTGGGCGGCAAGGCTGCCCAGTGCTCCGGGCTCGCGCCTGAGGGCCACGGCGAGTCCACGTTCGAGGGCTCGGGCCAGGAGCTGTTCGCCGGTGGTGGCGGCGGCGAAGCCGATGCCGGAGGCAATGCCGACGGCCGTGGCCTGGAGCGCCGCCCGGGCGCCATTGCCAGCGACCGCGTGCCGCTCGGGCGCCACCACGCCGTACGCGCGGGCGCGCTGGGTGCGTCGGGCGATGCTGAACCCGACGACGGCTGCACCGGTGGCGACCGCGGGGAGGAGCGTGGTGTCGATGCCCGGCCGTAGCCCGAGCCGGCGGTGCAGGATCTCGTCCCATGCCGCCGAGGCGCCGCCAGCGAGGGCCGCAAAGGCGGTGAGCCGACCGGCCGTGCCGATCGCTGCCGCCACCATGTTGTCGTCGGCCCGTGACTGCGTCAGCGCCGACGCGGAGATGCCGGTCGTGATCCCGCCCGCCGAGAGCAGCAAGTTCGCCCGCAGGCCGGGGCGGGTGCCCGGCAGCGCGCCAAGCGCCTGCAGGGTGGCCCACGCCGTCGCCGTGAGTTGGTAGTGGGTCGCGGCCACGACGCCGCTCGAGACGGCCTGCTGCATCGGGCTGCGTGGCAGGAGGCCGCGAGCGTACGAGCCGGCGACGGACCAGGAGGCCCCAGCGATGCCGACCTGCACGGGAGTGTCGGTCGCCCATCGGGTCAGCCAGGCTGCCCGACGCGGCATGAACGACATGGCGGGATTGTTGCCTACTTCGCCGTGCGCCGGGGCATCCGCCTCGGATCGGCAGCGCCGCGGCGTTCGGCTACGTGCGGTCGGTGGACCGGCGGCGCCGCTTGTCCGCGTACATGGCCTCGTCGGCGCGGGAGATCGCCACGGACAACTCCTCGGCTCCCTGCACCACCGCCGCACCCAGGGACACGGACATGGTGATGATGTCGCGACCGACGGCCACGGGACCGGTCAATTCGTCGCGCAGGCGGCTGAGCACGACGGCTGTGGGGTCCACGCCCATCAGCCGCGCATGGGTGATGACGAGGAACTCGTCACCGCCGACCCGAGCGACGATGTCCTCGTCCGTGAGGCAGGACTGGAGCCTGCGGGACACCTCTCGGAGCAGGTCATCGCCGGCCGGGTGGCCGCTGGTGTCGTTGACCTGCTTGAGGTGGTCGACGTCGGCGTACACGACCACCGTCACCGAGCCCGGGGCCGGAGTGAGGTCGCGCTCGGCGAGTTGCCGGGCCAGCCCGTCGCGGTTCAGCAGCCCGGTGAGCGGGTCCCGCGCGGCCTGGTCGAAGAGCACCCGCTCGAGATGCTTGCGGTCGGTGAGGTCGATGCACTGGACCAGCAGGGACGTCACGACGCCATCGGCATTGCGGATGGGTGCGAGCGACGCGTCGACCCACACGGACTCGCCGGACGCCTGCTCGATCTGGACGTCGACGCGGATCACGTCGCCGCCCGACGACACCGAGATCAGTCCGTCGAGCGTGGCCGGCCGGTCCGCGTCGGCGACGAAGTCCACCAGGCACCTGCCGGGCAGCAGGTCCGGGCCGGTGCCCAGCAGGCGACCGAGCGCTTCGTTGGCGAGCAGGATGCTCCCGCTGAAGTCGAGCATGGCGGTGGCGGTCGGGCTGTTGGAGAACACCTCCCACAGGCGCTGGCGCTCGGTGGCCAAGGCCCGCCGCGCACGGCTCTGGCCTGCGCCGCTCAGAACGATGACGCCGAGCAGGAGCACCACCGTGATCAACTGAGCGATGGCGGTGACCGATTCGGCATCGGTGTCGATCAGGCCGACAAACCACGTGATCAATGCGGGGACGAACGGGATGACGAGTAGGGGAGGCAGGATCCGGCGAAGAAGGCTGCCGTCATAGCGTGCGTCGAGGCCCTCGAGCGGTGGCCGGTCGGGTCGGGCGGTGAGGGCGGCGGCGATGACCAGCAGCCCGAGGATCGTGGTGGGCATGGAGGTGCCGGTGAGCCCGAGCTGGGTGAAGAGCGACGCGGCGCCGTAGACGTACGAGAGCAGGCCGAGCAGCGCGATGACCGCTCCGAGCACGCCGAGGCCGAACCTGAAGCGGGGCACGCGGTCGCGCGGGAAGCCAAGCAGGAGCACGCAGGTGGCCGTGGAAACCACAGCCAGGGCCGGCAGCGCCGTGACGAGGGTGTAGTCCTCCACGACCGGGTCGCTGCTCGGCAGCAGGCCCAGGCTGATCGCCGGTTCCACCACGATCCCGAAGGCCAGCGGGATCGCGGCAAGCACCCGCCCGATGACCAGCCCTGTGCGACCGCCCCGGTCGAAGAGGATCATCGCCACGACCAGTGCGGCAAGGCCGACAACCGTGTACGGGTAGATGACGGGCCAGTCGGGCTGGATCCGGGTGATGGCCTCGATGCTCAGTGCGTAGCCGACTACCAGGACGATGACGAGGACGGCGCAGGTGGCGACCAGCCACCGGTGGAGAATCCCGAGGTCAGAGGCGAGCGAACCGCCCTGCTGGCTCACGGCAGGCCCTCCGTCGTCGCATGGCCGGCCATGGTGCCGGTCCCGACGCCGAGTGTAGAAACACTCCCGCCGGGCCGCGCCATTGAAGGCTGGTCAGGCGGCCCGCACGGTCACCGGGATGCCGTTGAGCACGGCGGTTCCGGACAGCGCGTCTATGCCTGTCGACGGGGTGAGCAGGTTCGAGTTCACGCCGGGCGCGGCCGCAGCCACGGCCCCCCACGTGCCCGCTCCGGAGTGCCCCCAACCGTGCGGCAGGCACACCACGCCGGGCGCCACGGCGTCCGTGACCTCCACCGCCACTCGGACCTCGCCGGTTCCGTTGGAGAGCACCGCATCGGTCCCGTCGGCCAGGTCGTGGGCCGTTGCGTCGTCCGGGTGGATCCACAGCGTGCAGCGGTTCGAGCCGCCGGCCAGGAGCGGGATGTTGTGCATCCAGGAGTTGTTGCTGCGCAGCCCGCGGCGACCGACGAGGACGAGGCCCCCGCCGTGACCGGCGGCCTGCGCGAGGACCGCTGCCATCCGCGCGGCCTCGTCGAGCAACTGCGGCGCGGCCGCCTCGATGCGCCCGCTGGGGGTGCGCAGCACCTCGGGCAGGCGCGGCTGCAGGGGACCGAGGTCGATGCCGTGCGGAGCCGCCTCGAGGTCCGCGAGGGTCAGCCCGCCGGGATGGGAGCCGAACCCGTCGCCGTAAGGCCCCGATCGGATGAGCAGGTCGAGCAGGCGCTCCTGCCGCCGCCGCGGTGCCGTTGCGTCCACGAGTTCGGCGGGTTCGCGGCCATGCACGCGGGACGCCTCCGAGCGACAGGCCCGCGTGGCCACATCGAGCGCCACGAACTCGTCAAGGTCGTCGACGCTCATCGCGTCGCCGAGGGCGACGCAGGCCAGCCGGAGCAGGATGTCGCCCTCGTCCTGTTCGTCCGACGCCTCGTCCGAGCGAAGGCCGACCGACGGTGGTGACCAGTGGGCGACGTTCTGCACCGACAGTGCGGAGAACGCGAGGTCGAAGTGCGCTCGTGCCAACGGCGACGGAGCCGGCAGGATCACATGGGCATGCCGGCTGGTCTCGGTGACGTAAGCATCGATGCTCACCATTGCGTCGAGCATGCCCAGCGCAGCGGCCAGCCGGCCGCCGTCGGGCGTCGACACGACCGGGTTGCCGGCGATCGTGATCAGCGCGCGAATCCGCGTGCCGTCGGTCCCCGGCGTGTCGATCTCCTCGGCAAGGGCGGCGGCGGGGAGCTCGCCGAGCACGCTGGGCAGGTCGCGCACGCGTGAGCGGTGCCCCCCGGGGATCCGGATGCCGCGCCCGGTGCCGGACGTCCCGGACGTGGTCGGGCCGCCGGCGGCCGGCAGCGGCCACATCACCCCTCCGGGCCGGTCAACGTTGCCGGTGAGGAGGTTCGCGACGGCGATCCACCATGACGCGGCGGTGCCGAAGGATTGTGGCGACTGTCCGTCGACCGCCAGCCCTGCCGTGGACGTGCCCATGCGCCCGTAGACGAAGGCGGTCGGTGCGGCCGCGAGCTCGCGGGCCAGCCGCACGATGGTGTCGGCCGGCACCCCGGACAGCTGCGCGACAGCCTCCGGAGTGAACGGCCGAGCGGCTTGCTCCAGGTCATCAACGGCGCCGTCAGCGAGCCACTCGCCGGCGGGTCCGGGATCGGCGAGCGATTCGGCGAACAGGACGTGCACGATCGCCGCGACCAGGAAGCCGTCGGTGCCGGGGCGGATGGCGATGTGCTCGTCGGCGGCCTCCGCCGTCCGTGTCCGCACAGGGTCCACCACGACAAGGCGGCCGCCTCGGGCCTTGAGCGCCCGGAGCCGGCGGGGCATGTCGGGCGCCGTCCACATGGAACCGTTCGACACCAGCGGGTTCGCCCCGAGGATGAGGGCGTACTCGGTGCGGTCGATGTCAGGGACCGTGACGGAGAGGCCCGTGCCGTACAGCAGGCCGACGGCCACCTGCTGGGGCATCTGGTCGACGGTGCTCGCGCTGAAGACGCTGCGCGTGCCGAGGGCCTTGACCAGCGCCGGTCCGTACAGGGACGACGAGACGTTGTGCACGTTGGGGTTGCCGAGGTAGATCCCCACCGCGTCGTTGCCGTGGTCTGCGCGCACGGGACCGAGCAGGCGGGCGATCTCGGCCCACGCCTCGTCCCACGAGGCCCGGCGGTGCAGGCCGTCGGCGCCCCGGATGAGCGGGTAGCGGATCCGGTCGGGGTCGTGGTGGAGCTCCCCGATCGCCACGCCCTTGGGGCAGACGAAGCCGCGCGAGAACACGTCGTCGTCGTCGCCGCGCACCGAGATCACGGTGTCGCCCTCGATGGTCAGGCGCAGGCCGCAGGTGGCCTCACAGAGTGGGCAGGTCCGAAAGGCGGTGCGGGGCATGCCGGGAGCGTAGGCCCAATTCGGCGTCGCTGCGCGGGTTCGACCGGGCCGGTGGCCGTATGGTCAGCGGGTGACTGCGGCCATCGCGGCGGGGCTTCCGTTCGCTCTCGGCGTGCTGGCCAGTCCACTCCCGATCCTGGCCATGATCCTGATCCTGCTCGGCGAGCGGGCCCGGCGGTCCGGCCCGGCCTTCGCCACCGGCTGGGTAGCAGGCCTGCTGGGCCTAGGCCTCGTCGGGATCCTGGTGATCAACCGGACACCGCTTCACGAGGAGGGCTCGGGCTCGCCCTGGGCACGCGCGTTCACGGCTGCCGTCGGCGTCACACTCCTCTACTTCGCCATGAGCTCGTGGCGGGGCCGGCCCGGGCCTGGCGTCGAGCCCGAGCAGCCAGCCTGGATGGCGCGGTTGTCCGGGGTGGGCACCGGCCGGGCGTTCGGCCTGGGCATCGCTCTGGCCGCCATCAAGCCGAAGAACCTCGTCCTCGGCCTGGCGGCTGCCGCGGCCATCGGGGAGACGGGGGTCCCGCTCGGCCAGGAACTCGTCGGGCTGCTCGTGTTCGCGCTGATCGCGTCGATCGGCGTGCTCGCGCCGCTCGCCGCCTACCTGGCGCTCGGGAGTCGAGCGGATGGCGTGCTGAAGGGGTGGGGCGACTGGCTGACCAGGCACCACGCGGTCGTCGTCGCAGTCGTGCTGCTCGTCCTCGGGGTGGTCCTGCTGGTGAAGGCCGTCATGGGGTGAGGCCTCGTGCGAACGGTGGACGGCTGGCCGCTCAGGTAACGAACTGGTAACGTCGAGGCCCATGTCCCCCCGGAGAACACTCGCCATCGCGGCGACCGCTGCCGTTGTCGGGCTCGCGGGGCTGGCCGCACCGAGCGTGGCGCAGGCCGACGAGCAGGGGCCACGGGTCTGTCCCACGAAGAATTTCGTCATCGGGGCGGGCTGGGGAGCCGACCGTGGTCCGCGAGCGCACATGGGCATCGACCTCGGCGGGCGGAGGGGCACCCCGATCTTCGCGGTCGAGGACGGCGTCATCGACCGCACCAAGCGCCAGGACAACGGAGCGCTGCAGATCGTCATGCGGGGGAAGAGCGGCTCGAAGTTCTACTACGGCCACATGGACAAGGTGCTGGTCGAGGGCGGCCAGCGGGTGGCGGCCGGCGAGGTCATCGGCCTCATGGGCGACAGCGGATCCCCGGGTGCCGTGCACCTGCACTTCGAGTTCTGGCGCAGCGGCGGCGAATCCGACGCGGTCGACCCCGAGCCGTTGATCCGCCGCATCTGCGACATCTAGCCCCCGCCGACCCGTCGGCTACATGTCCTCGGTGTCGCCGCCCTTGACGATCCCTCGCAGGGCGATCCGCCAACTGCCGGACTCCCGTGCATGGTCCGACCAGACGGAGAACACGGCATTGGCGATGACCAAGGCTGAGGACACCGCCATGACGGGGCCGATGCGCAGTTCCTCCCCCTGCGAGCCCAGCACGGCCATCGCGAGGATGACAGCAGAGGACCCGATCTGCGCCCACCCGGCGGCCCCGAAGCGCCCGTTGACGGTCCAGCCGAGCACGGCGAAGGAGCAGAAGACCAGCGCGATGGAGACGGCGAAGTAGATGAGCAGCCCGTGCCCCACGTGCTCCTCGTGCCGCGCCGTCAGCACGGCGAGGATGTCGAGTGCTCCACCCATGCCGTAGATGAGGGTGAGGTGGGCCAGCAATGACAGCCGCCAGCGCACGATCACGTGCCCCTCGCGCGGGGAGAACGTGCCGTCGAAGTAGATCCACCACAGGGCGAAGGCCAGCAGGAAGGTCAGCGAGAAGGCGCTCATCCGCGGGATCGTGCCCAGGTCGTCGAGGGCACGGACGAGCTGAGCGAAGCCCTCGCCCAGGATGATGATGATGAAGATCCCGCGCCGCTCCTGCAGGTGCTCCGAGCGCAGGGATCCGCCGACCGTGGCCTTCTCGTTCGGCACGCTGAGCACGGCGACCATCGACACCGCCAATGCGGCGGCGAGGAAGAACCCGGCCTCGTCGATGGGCCGCAGTACGCCGATGAAGCAGATCGCGGCCGACCCCGCGAGCGCGAGCAGCCCCCCATGGAGCATGCGGGGGTTGGCGAGCTTGCCGCGATGCTGCAGGAACAACAATCCGACGATGAGCAGCGCACCGCCGTAGGCGGCCAGGCCGGCGTGGTTGCTCAGGCCGTTGACCTGGTTCACGGCCAGCCCTGCGATGACGATGAAGCCCATCTGCACGAGGATGAGGAGCCGTCGGACCAGGTCATCGCCCGGGAACAGGTTCGTGAAGAGCGCAGTCAGGAACCACACCCAGGCGAGGGCGGCGACACTGACGATGGCCGACAACGCCGTCTCGATCGACGGCTCGCTGAGGAAGGCCTCGTTGCAGAGCCCCAGGGCGGCCACGACGACGAGGTCGTAGAACATCTCGAACCAGCCCACGGTCGCGCCCACGCGTCGGGGGGGCAGCGGCTCCACCTCCGGCTCGGACATGCGTGAAGTATCACGCCGCCCGGACCGAAAGGTCAGACTCCCGCGCTTGCGCGTGAGTACGCTGCCCGCCGAGGCCTGCGTCGCGCACGGCAGAAGGACGGTGTCCCATGAGCGGCAACTTCACCCTGCGCCAGCGCCTGCGTTATCGGTTCGACAACACCCTGTCCCGTGGGCTCTGGGCCGTCCTGCTGTGGCTGGCCCTGATCGCCGGCCTGTTCTTCCTGGTCATCGGGCTGGTGATCCGGCTGTCCGGCGTCGGCCCGGTGACGAGAACACCAGCTTCGGGGACGGGCTCTGGTACGCGCTGACCCGCTCGCTGGATCCGGGCACCTTCTCCGGTGATGACGGGACCCGTTTCCGGATCATCATGCTCGTGGTCACGCTGGCCGGCATCTTCCTGGCCGCCACGATCATCGGCCTCGTGTCGTCGGCGATCGACTCGCGAGTGGACTCCCTTCGGCGCGGCAAGTCCCTCGTCCTCGAACGCGGCCACACCCTCGTCATCGGGTGGAGCGAGAAGCTCCCGACGATCGTGGCGGAGCTCGTCGAGGCGAATTCCAGCGAGCGGGGCCGCGCCATCGTGGTGCTCACGGGCGAGGACACCGTCCAGGTCACGGAGGACATCAAGGCCGTGGTCCCCGACCTGAAGACGTCCAAGCTGGTGGTCCGCAGCGGGATCGCCACCCGGCTGCACGACCTTGCCCAGGCCAATCCGCAGGCGGCCCGGTCGGTCATCGTCCTGCGCTCCACCGACGGCTCGGATGCGCAGGTCGTCAAGACCGTCCTCGCCCTGTCCCGGCTCGTCGCCGATTCCGACTCCGGCGCGGTGACGGTCGTCGCCGAGATCGAGGACCGCCAGACATCCGACGCACTCAAGCAGGCGGTCGGTCCGGCCCTGATCACAGTGACCCCGATGGACGTCATCGCGCGCATCAGCGCGCAGGTGTCCAGGGCGTCCGGGCTCGGCGCGATCTACCAGGAGCTCCTCGACTTTGACGGTGACGAGATGTACACGGTCGCCGTCCCCCAGGCCTGGGTTGGGCGCTCATTCGGGGAACTGCTCCTCTCGGCATCGCGTGCGACCGTCATGGGCTTGTGCCACGCGGACGGCAGCGTCGAGCTCAGCCCCGATCCGAGAACGGTTGTCGTGGCCGGAGACCTCGTCATCGGCATAGCGGAGGACGATTCGACGTTCGTGCTGGATCGCGCCCCCGTGGACTGGGCCCCTGGCGACGAGGCGCCGGCTGCCCCCCTGGAGAAGGCCACCGAACGCACCCTCATCATCGGCTGGAGCGATCTGGCGCCGCTCGTCGCCCAGGAGATCGAGACGCACGTGGCCCCGGGCTCGGAGCTGCACCTGCTGGTCAACGAGGAACTGCATGACGTCAGCCGCATCGGGCAGATGATGGCGCTGTCGCAACAGTCCCTGGTCGTGCACGAGGGTGACCCGATCGACCGTTCCGCGGTCGTGCGGGCGATGGACGAGGGCCCGTTCGACCACATCATGCTGCTGTCCGAGCGCGAGGACTACTCGCCTGACGAGGCCGATGCACGGACACTGCTCGCCCTCATGCACGTGCGCAGTGTCGCGGAGGCAACGGCCCACGAGGAGAACGTCGTCGCCGAGCTTCTCGACCCGAACGACGTGGAACTCGGCGGCGACTCGGCCAACAGCGACTTCATCGTCAGCCAGAAGCTGATCAGCCTGCTGATGGCCCAGCTCAGCGAGAGCCCCCACCTCGCCCCCGTGTTCGCGGACCTGTTCGATTCCGACGGTGCCGTGGTGGCGCTTCATCCGGCCGAGCGGTACGACGCGATCGGCACGCGCGATTTCGCGGAGCTCATCCGGTCGGCCCGTGAGGGCGGGACCGTCGTGATCGGGTACCGATCCGCGGCCGCCGAGGGCAGGCCCGGCGTGCTTCCGGGCGGCATCCGAATGAATCCCGCCAAGGACGAGTCTGTCACTCTGGCGCAGGGCGACAGCGTCATCGTCCTCACCCGGGCCTAGCGACCCGGCCCGGATACGGTGAGCACCCCACACGGAAGAGGTGCGCCATGAGGACCAGCCGACTCGCCATGCTGGCCGGAGCCGTGCTCCTGGCCCTGCCGGCACTCGCCGCCTGCGGTGGCAGTGCATCGTCGGGCGACTCCGCGCAGGCCGGCCCCGTGGGCGGTCCCGGACTGGTCGCCAACTGGACCCTCACCAGTGCCAGCGACGCGGCGATTCTGCCGAGCCTGGGCATCACCCTGGAGTTCACGGACACGGACGCCAGCGGCTTCGGCGGCGTCAACCGGTACATGACGACGTTCACGTCGAGCCCCGAGGGAGCGCTGGACTTCGCCGAGATCGCCTCGACGATGATGGCGGGGCCGGACGACGCGATGGCGGCAGAGCAGGCCTACACCGCCGCCCTGGGCACGGTCACCGGCTACACGGTCGCGGGCGACGAGCTCGACCTGTTCGTCGACGAGACCCAGGTCCTCACGTTCTCCAAGGGCTAGTTCACCACGGGCTAGCTGTCGAGGACGTCCATCGCGCCGAGCACTGCGCGCACATGCGCGACCTCGTGCGTGCGGAAGATGTGCGTGCCGCCCAGTCTCCCGAGCACCGCGAAGAAGCCTTCGGCCGTCCTGAACTGGTCCTCGAACAGGTCGAAGGCATGCGGCATCGCGTTGCAGATGGGCACTCCGAGGCCGGCGAGCCGGAAGGAACCGAGGATGACCCCGGCCTGGTGCTTGGCCCTCGTGCGCGGGTCGACGAGATTGCCATAGTAGAAGCCCATGCCCGGGTCGATGATGATTCGCTCGACCCCCCGGGCACGGGCCAGCGCGATGCGGTCGCTGAAGTGGCCGATGAGCGCGGGCACCGGGTCTGAGTCGAGCGGCACGTCGGTCACGTCGCGCACGTTCGCGCCGCCGACGTAGCACAGGATCACGGTGGCCTCGTGCTCCGCCGCCGCGGCCAGGATCTCGTCCTGATGGGCTGCCCCGGTGAGGTTCAGCACCCGCGCGCCCGCCTTGAGGCAGGCCCGGACGACGGTGGGCTCGTAGGTCTCGACGGACACGGGGATCGCCTCGTCGGCGAGGCGCTCGACGATGGGGACAAGGGCGGCGATCTGCTCGTCGGCACCCACGCGGCGCGCCGCGGCCGTGCTGCTCTCGGCGCCGATGTCGATGAGGTCGGCGCCCTGGGCCGCCATGACCTTGGCCTTGCGGACGGCGGACCCGGCGGACGTGGCGATGCTCTCGCGGTAGGTGGAGTCGCGGGACAGGTTGATGCTGCCCATCACGAGCGGACGCGCACGGAGGTCGTAGGTGCGGTCCCCAATGGCAAGGTACGGCGCCGGTAGGGCGAGTTCAGCTGCATGCGACTGCGCGAGCAGGGCCAACTCGGCCAGCGTGAGCATTCGATCAGTGTATGGCCGGCTCCACCGAGCGGGTCTTCCTAGTTGAGCGCACGGCCGATAGTCACGGGGATGCCGACCATCGTCGGCGGCTTCTTCGCACCGGCGGGTGGCGCGTAGTTGATGGCCCACGCGGCGCTGGTGATGGTTCCGTTGGCGTCGACGTACAGCCGCATGGTGCCGTTGCCGAGGCCGGAGTGGTTGATCGCTCGCGGGTCGGTCAGGCGGGAGTCGAACGGGCCGTGGGGGGTTCCGGTCGAGTCGTACACCCGCAGGGCGTACGACCCGTCGGCCATCAACATCGGAGGACCAGCCGCAATCGTGGAGTGCCCGACGAACCGGGTTGCGGGGTGCTGGGGATACACGAGGTAGTCGCCGGGCTGAAGCTGGCTGATCGTGGTCACCGACAGCCAGGAGGCTGGTAGGGGTCCTTGGAAGAACCCTGCCCATTGGGTGGGGGTGGGGACGTAGCCGCGCCTGATCTTGAGGGCCTGGTGCATCGCGGTCCACGCGTTCGGCGCGGCGCGGTGCAGGATCCAGTCCGTCATGCCGACGCAGTCCCACGCGTAGTAGCCCGTCTTCGTGTTCTCGACGTACCTGTGCGCGTACTTGGTCTGGTTCATGGTCGTGTAGACGTTCGTCACCTCGGCCAGGGACGCCGACACGGTTGGGGCGGCGAGGGGTGCGACGACCTGTTCAATCGGTTGCGGGGTCGGCGTGGCCGGTGTGACGGCGGGCCATGGCGGCGGGGGTGCGGCCGTCGCCTCGCCGCCGCCTGCGAGAGCGGTCGCGACGAAGACGGCGAGCGTCGCGATGACCGTAGGCGGACGCATGGACAGAGCGTGCCACATGGCCAGAGTGCCCGAGCAGCGAAAGTGCTTACCTGGCAAGCCTTCTCGCGGACTAGTCTGAGGCCGTGACCTCTGGTGACGATCGGGGGAGACCCGCACGCCGGCTGTTGGCGGCGATTGCACTCGGGGCTGCCTCTGGCCTGCTCATGTGCGCCTCGCTGCGACCGCTCGGTTGGTGGCCACTGGCCTTCGTCGGCCTCGTGCCGATGGTCGTTGCGCAGTACCGCCTCGTTCCACTCCGGTGGTGCTGGGTCCCGGTCACGAGTGCGGTGTTCGTTTTCGCATTCTGCTCGACGGGTTTCTTGTACGTCTCCCACGCTCTGTGGTTCGCGATCGGCGCGCCGGCCCTCTGGGCCCTCATCGTGGGCGGGTTCGCAGTGGTCGACCGTTCGCTCAACGAGCGCACGGGCTGGCGATGGTTCATCGCCCTGATGCCTGTCATGTGGGTGTCACTCGACACGATCCGCGTGTACCTCGTGCTCACCGGCACCGACGGGTACATCGCGTACGCGCTGTACCGTTTCCCGGTCCTGATCGCGCCGGTGAGCACCGTCGGGATCATCGGCCTGAACCTTGCCATCCTCATGGTCAACTACGCAGCCGCCCTGGCCGTCCTGCGGTTCCGGGCGTCGGATCACCCGAGCCTGCGCACCGTTGTCGTGTCCGTCGGCGTGATGGCGGCCATCACTGTCGGCTGGATCGCTCTCGGCATCGGCACGGTGAACGCGACGACGGCTTCGTCCGGTCCAACGGTGCGCGTGGCTGCCGTCCAACCCGGCAGCACCCTGATGAGCACCGGCCTCGGCGGGCAGCAGTCCGCCGCTGAGGCCAAGCAACTGCAGGCCCGCCTGGCCGACATGACCACTGAGGCCGCCGACCGTGGCGCCCAACTCGTCGTGTGGCCCGAGGAGATCCTCAGTTTCAATCCGGCGACGGCGCCAGCGGACCAGACGCAATGGCTGCGAGACCTGGTCACGACGACCGGCGTGTACCTCGTCACCGGATACATCGCCAACCTTCCTGACGGCCAGTACACCAACGCTGCTGCGCTCATCGCCCCGTCAGGTGTGGTCCTGGGCCACTACACCAAGGCCCACGAGGCCCCCTTCGACGACGACCTGTTCCAGACCGGAGACACCTACGCCTCGTACCCCACCGACATCGCCACGATCGGCATGATGATCTGCTTCGACGAGGAGTTCCCGGACACCGCGCGCTTCATCACACTCAGCGGGGCCAACATCATCGCCATGCCTGCCTGGCAGTTCAAGGACCTCGCCTCCATCCAGGAGTTCGACAAGCTCGCCCTCCGGGCGGCCGAGGACCGCGTGCCTATCGTCAGCGCGGACTTGGCGTGGGACTCGGCGATCGTCGACGCGAATGGCGCGATCCTCGTCAACACCGACGACCTCAGCGCGAACGGCGGTTCCGCCGTCCTCGTCGCGGACGTTGCCCTCGGTCCGCGCAACTCCCCGTTCCTCCTGCTTGGCAACTGGATCGGAATGCTGTGCGTCGGCGCAACGATCGTCATCATCGTCGCGGCGGTCACTGGCACGCGATGGGCTCGATCGGGCGAGGAACCGACGCCGGCATCTCCGACCGAACTGGTCTGAGTCAGGACGAGCACCTGGCGCACAATCGGTGGGTTAAGGGGTAAGCGACTACTCGATATGCGCCCATCCTTGAAGGTCGTGCAGTCCGTCGTTGCGCGCCTGGGCGCACCGGATGATGCCCTCGAATGCGAAGCCCGCCCGGGCAAGCGAGCGTTGCTCAGCGACGTTGTCGACGTCGGTAGATGCCTCCACTCGCACGACGCCTCGCGCATGCAGGACCTCGGCGAGCAGGCGCTGCGCGATCGACCCGATGCCACGGCCTCGGTATGGCTCGGCGATCGCTATGCCGATGTTCAGGGCACGGGACCCTGGCGTAGGCCCGTACCAGACCACGTGGGCCGAGAGGTCGCCCACGGGCACCACGGCACCGTCGTCGCCCGTGACCTCGATCAGCCATCGCTCCATGACCATGTCCTTGACCTCGGGAGCCATCGGGCCCCAGTCGTCCCAGGTGCTCGAGGACTCCGGCCTCGGGTGGTCGTTGTCGATCGACCGGATGGATACAGCCCCGAGTCCAGGTATGGCCGGTCCGGTCACGGCTTCGAGCAGAAGAACTCGATCGGGATCGCGTCGGGGTCGCGGGCGGTCACCGCCCAGCCGTAAGGCACGTCCTCCAGCGGTCCGTGCTCGATGCCGAGCGCGTCCATGTGCGTCACCCACGCGGCGACCTCGTCCTCCGATGCGCAGGCGATCCCGATGTGGTCGAGCCCCACGCGCGTCTCGTCGAAGCGCATCGGCGCGACCGACTGGTGCTGGGTGACGCCGATGACCAGGCCGCTCGGCCACTGCATCCGCAGGCGATGCCAGGTCTCCCCACGTCGCTCGACCACGGACGCGGGGCCGAGCAGGGACTGGTACCAGTCCGCGCTACGTGCGGCGTCGGTGACGGTGAGGGTGACGTGATGGACGGATCGGGGTTCGGGTGTCACGGGCAGCCTTCCGCTGGGTCGATGCGGCGATCCTGCCATCTGGCTCCGGGCGGTGCTTGACTTCTCCCATGCCGTGGGAAGTCCGTCGTGCCGTGCTGGCCGATGCGGATGCCATCGCCGCGCTGTTCGCGCGCAGCCGCGCGGCAGCGATGCCGTGGCTTCCGGTGCTGCACACGCCGGACGAGGACCGGGAGTTCTTCGCTGGCGAGGTCACTAATGCCACGGGGTGGGTCGTCGAGGATGCCGGCCGCGTGCTGGGCGCCGCGGTGGCCCGGGAAGGCTGGCTCAACCACCTCTACGTGGACGATGACTGCCAGGGGCGGGGTGTCGGCACAGCGCTGCTGGACCGGGTGGTGCAGGACGCCGGTCCGGGCCTGCGCCTGTGGGCCTTCCGGCAGAACTACCGAGCCCGGGCCTTCTACTCGGCCCGGGGGTTCGTGGAGATCGACCGCACGGATGGGAGCGGGAACGAGGAGCGGACGCCCGACGTCCTCCTCCAGCGTGGCTAGCCGCCGATCTGGGCACGGACGGCATACAGCTCGGGGAAGAAGGTGAGGTCGAGCGCCCGCCGCAGGAATGGGACTCCGCTCGACCCGCCGGTGCCGGACTTGGAGCCGATGATCCGCTCGACGGTCTTCAGGTGCCGGAACCGCCAGAGCTGGAAGTTGTCCTCCACGTCGACCAGCGCCTCGCAGGCTTCGTACTCCTGCCAGTAGTCGTGGGAATGCTCGTACACCGAGGCGAAGACCGGCACGAGCGTCTGATGCAGCTGCCAGGCCTCCCGGACGTCGCGGTCCAGGATGTCCTGCGGCACAGCGTGGCCCCGACGGTGCATGAAGCGCAGGAACTCGTCGTAGAGCGTGGGCTCGTCCATCAACGTGGCGAGGAGGGCATGGGTGTCGGGATCGTGGTCGAAGACCTGCAGCATGTCCGGGTTCTTGTTGCCGAGGATGAACTCCACGGCCCGGTACTGCCAGGACTGGAAGCCCGACGAGCTCTGCAGGAAGGAGCGGAACTCCGCGTACTCGCTGGGCGTGAGGGTGGTGAGCACCCCCCACTGCTCAATGAGGGTGTGCTGGATGTGCTTCACCCGGGCCAGGCACTTCAGTGCAGGGGATAGCTCGTCGGTCCGCAGCAGCTCGCGGGCAGCGCGCAGTTCGTGCAGCATGAGCTTGAGCCACAGCTCGGACGTCTGGTGCTGGATGATGAAGAGAAGCTCGTCGTGGCGTGGTGGAGCGCTGAGCGGCTGCTGGGCCGACAGCACGAGGTCCAGTCGCAGGTAGTCGCCGTACGACATGGCCTGGCGGAAGTCGCGTTGCACCGTGGCCTCGAGCGATCGGGTGTTCTCAGGCTCGGTCACCACGTCTCCTTCGACGTCGTCAGGCTACTGACCGCCGGCGTCGCGTGCAGCGTTCTTGATGACCGTCGCGCCGCTGACGAGGCCCCGTCGCCACGGGGGGACGCCCTCGATCTCGATCTCCAGGCTGAAGCTCAGGAAGGTCCGGATCAGGACGATGAGGCCCAGCACTGCGACGTTCTCCAGGGTGGGCTCCACCGCGACCGTGCGGATGAGGTCGCCGGCGACGAGCACTTCGAGGCCGAGGAGCAGCACCCCTCCGAACGACTGGCGCAACACCTGGTAGGCCTGCTTGCCGTCGCCGTTGGACCGCAGGGAACGAGCGGCGAGGGCGAACGCGAGCACCAGCCCGGCCATCAGGATGAGCGCCGCGATCATCTCGAACACCTGTGCTGCCCGCAGCATGATGTCGGTGTACGTGGACTCGTCCATGGCGCCTCCTCGTCACATTCGGGCGGAGTAATCCCACGAGGTCACCGTCAGCCCGTCGATTCGGACGGCTACCTCGCTGTCGATGCGCGAGAGCAGCCAGTCGGCGAGCGGAGACTGTCCTGCCCCGACATAGCGCGCGATGAGTCGCGGGAGCATGGTCGCCGCTGATGACTCGTCGAGGGTGGCGTGGCCCGTGCCGCGAACGCCTCGGTACGGCGGGTCATCCCCCGACACCTCGAAGCCGCATCGCCCCTCGGCCCTCAGGCGCAAGGCGAGGACGGACTCTGCCTGCGTGCAGCACCACAACGCGCCGCCTTCATGCAGGAACCACAGGGACTGCACGAGCGGGAAGTGCATGCCGGACGTGGCGAGCCGGATGGGAATCGCCGAGGCATCGAGGAAAGTGGCGATCGCATCCGCCGTCCACGGACCGGAACGCACCGCGATCGGCTGCCCGGTACTCACGGGGCAATTCTTCGGCACATCTGGTGGCGGTTCGGAGAGGCTCGCCGATCGCTGGGGCCAAGACACTGCGCGACTAGGTGGTTACGCCCGAGGACTGCTTCGACAACTGTCGCTGGCCGATGGACACCGCGGCGAGGTAGAGCAGCGCGGCGACTCCGATGAGCCATTGGTACCCCATCAGGAGCGAGAGGTACTCCAGGCAGCCACCGATCATGGCGCCGAACAGGTTCGCCGCGAAGGCGGCTGTCGGGTTGGCAGCGTCCTTGAAGCGGGACGTGAAGAGAAGGTTGGCGAAGAAGATCGGGGCGAAGGCCAGCACGATCGCCAGCAGCAGGCGCAGTGGGACCGGGAGGGACAGCAGCATCGAGTTGGGGACCAGAAAGGCCACGGCCAGGGAGACGAACAGCGCGGTGATGATGAATGGCCTCGGGATCGGCGTCCGGCGTCGCTGGGTCACCTCGATCGCGGCGAGGACGGCCACGAGCACGCCGGTAAAGACCAGGGCGTTGACCACCCAGGTCGTGCCGAACAGCAGTGCGAAGGTGGTGATGGAGCGGGTCTCCAGCAGGAGGAAGGCGGCGCCCATGAAGAACAGGTCGCCATAGCCGCGCATGCGCGAGAACGGACCACCGAGGACCCGCACCCCGATGAGGGAGACGCCGATGATCAGGGCGATGACGATGAGGTACAGCGACGGGATCGTCCGGTCCTTCAGGTAGAGGAACGGGTGATCGTCAGCGGCAGGAGTGGGGATGTCCTGCCCCGCCGCGGCGACGGCGGTCCGGTCCCAGACGGCGCCCGGCGCGCAGACAGCGTTGCCGGCATCCTTGGCGATCGTCACCGCGGCGACTGACTGCATCGCCGTGAACGTGTCGAGGCACGGAGCGTGGCCGTAGACCTGGTCGACGGTCCCTGCGAGCCGGTTGATCAGCCAGGGCTCGCGGTAGTAGTTGTACATCGCGAAGACCCCCTCGTCGGTGAGGTGGTCGCGGGCCGCGGCGATGGACTCCTCGGTGAACAGGTAGGACTCCAGGCGCAACTGGCTTGCCCCGCTGACCAGCGTGAGCGAATCCGGCAGGGCGAAGAGGATGAGGTCGTACGTGTCGTCGGTGCGGGACAGGAATGCCCGTCCATCGTCGATGTAGACGGAGACACGGGGGTCGTCGTACGGGCGGTTCGGGTTCACCTGCTGCCCGATCTGCTGGATGCGCGGGTCGATCTCGACGGCATCGACGTGCTCCGCCCCCATCGCGAGGGCCAGGGCCACGTCGGTGCCGGTACCGGCGCCCACGACGAGCACGTTGCGTAACGGGTTGTCGACGGCGCGTTCGTAGGGCCGTCCGTACATCGGCTCGATCTTCAGCCTCTCGGCGAAGTCCAGCACGTTCTGGTGCGGGATGCCGTTCACCTGGATCTTCGTGAACTCCACGGGCGTGCCGACGTTGAAGGTCTCGGTGTTGACCTTGTAGTAGGGCGACCACGACACCCCGGCCGCCATCGACTCGAAGGCGAGCGCTCCGATGACCACGAGCATGGCGATCCGCGATACCCAGGGCAGGGCGAATCCGTACAGCGCCCACAGGATGACAAGGGTGACCAGCGGCCACACCCACGACGGCGCCCGCAGGAAGGCGATGAGGGTGAAGCCCAGCGTGCCCAGGATCGAGCCGATGATGTCCCAGCGGTAGGCGTTCAGGGCCGAGAACTCGCGGAAGGCCCGACCCGTGATCTCGCCGAACATCGTCATGGTGACCGCGACGACGAGGAACACGAGCGGCAACGACACCCAGGTCGGCAATCCGGTGGGGCGCACCTCGGTGAAGAAGATCAGCTCGCTGGACGAGCCCTCGATCTTGGCCGGGAACAGCATGATGAAGGCCACCAGCAGGAGCAGGCCCAGAGGAACGTAGCGCCCCATGTCGCGCGTGGTGCGCGAGCGCAGGAAGCCCAGGCCGATCCCGAGGAAGGAGGCCAGCAGGATGAGGTTCGAGAAGTACGACAGGTGCACGAGGTTCGCGCCTGACCACCGGATCAATGCGAGCTGCACGAACAGCATCAGTGCGCTGGCCGCCATGAGGCGCCACCGGCCGGTCAGGACGCGACGGTAGCCCGGGATCGCGGGGGTGGCGCTCACCGCGGCACCCTAGCAAGGGGCTGGCCCGGTTCCGGAGGCATGCGCAGCACCCGGTCGGCCATCGCGGCGGCCTCGTCGAGGTCGTGGGTGACGTGCACGGCGGCCGTCGCCTCGCGACGCAGCAGCCCAGCGACGTCTGCCGCCAGGCGCTGCCGCAAGTCCGCGTCGAGTGCGCTGAAGGGCTCGTCGAGCAGCAGCACCGCCGGCCGCGGTGCAAGTGCCCGGGCGAGTGCCACCCGCTGGGCCTGCCCACCGCTCAGTCGCTCGACGGGGCGGTCCGCGTAGCCGTCGAGGCCGACCCACGCGAGCGCTTCGACGGCCTGGGCGCGAGCGTCGCGTCGGTTCTGTCCCAGCCGCCTGAGCCCGTAGGCGACGTTGTCACCGACGTCGAGGTGCGGGAAGAGCAGCGGCTCCTGGAAGATCATGCCGATCCTGCGTCGGTGGACCGGCCACGTAGTCACGTCGATGCCGTCGACGAGGACGCGCCCGCCGAGGGCGGGCACGACGCCGGCGAGGCTGGCAAGCAGCGTGGACTTGCCGCTTCCGCTCGGCCCCACGATCGCGACGATCTCGGCCGGTGCCACGGACAGCGACAGGCCATCGGCGAGGACGGTGCCGTGGCCGATGGCGAGGTCAAGGGCCTCGAGCCGGCTGGTCACGGGGCCCCCACGGCCGCGGGCTGGCGGCTCGTGCCCAGCCGGTCCACGAGCAGCACGAGCCCGAGCGTGATGGCCACCAGGACCATGGCGAGCGCGGCCGCGACGCCGAAGGACTCCTCGCCTGGGCGGCCGAGCAGCCGGACGATCTGCAGCGGCACCGTCGGGCTCGTCGCACGGGCCAGGAAGGACGCGGCACCGAACTCACCCAGCGAGACCGCGCCGGCCAGTGCGGCCGAGGCGAGCATCACGATCCGCAGCACTGGTCCGTACGCGGTGAGGAACGCACGCGTAGGGCGGGCGCCCAGGCAGGCCGCCACGGCAAGACGGCGGTCATCGGTGCCGCGCAGGGCCGGGGCGACGACGGCGACGACCAGCGGAACGGCGACGAGGGCGTGCGCAAGCGGCACGAGCAGGCCCGTGGCGCGCAGGTCCAGGGGCGGCCGACCGTAGGCGAGCAGCGTGCCGAGCCCCACGGTGGCAGCCGAGACGCCCAGCGGGAGCACGGCCACGAGGGCAATCCACCGAGTCGGCCCCCGGCCGAGCACGGCCACCGCGGCCAGTCCGCCCACCACTGCCGCGATCGCGGCGGTGATGAGTGAGTAGGTGATCGACGTCCCCAGGGCGGCCAGAGGCGAGCCGATCCGGGTGGTCCCGGCATCCACCGAGCCGATGGCCTGCCACCACACAAGGCTCCAGGACCCGCGCGACCGCAAGGAATCGACGGCGAGGGCGAGCACCGGTGCGAGGACCAGGACCGCGATGGCGGCGGCGGTGACGCGTACGCCGATCGTCCCGGAGCGGCTGGAGGGGCGTCGCAGCCGGATCGGGCGCATGACCCGCCGGGGGGAGCGGCGGGACAGGGCGGCCCCGCCCAGCAGGATCGCCGAGACGACCACCAGCTGGATCGCCGCGGTCGCCGCCGCTCCGGGGAAGTCCAGCAGGACCGACGTCTGGCGTAGCACCTGCGATTCCAGGGTCCGGGTGGACCCGCCTCCGAGCAGCAGGACGATGCCGAGCGAACTGAACGAGAACACGAAGACGACGGCGGCGCTCGCGGCGATCGAGGGGATGAGGGCGGGCAGGGTCACGGTGCGAAAGGCGGTCCATCGGGTGGCCCCGAGGGTGCGGGCCACGGCCTCGTGGCGGTCGTCGTGCTGCGCCCACTGCGCTCCCACGATGCGGGCCACGACGGCGAGGTTGACGTACGCATGCGCGACCACGACGAGGAGGAGGCCCTGCGGGATGCCCGGGCCGACCAGGCTGCGGAAGGCCAGGGCCACGACGACCGTGGGCAGGACGAATGGGATCGTGACCAGCGCCTGCGCCAGTGCCCGGCCGCGGAAGCGGTACCGCGAGACCACGTTCGCCATCGGCAGCCCTACGGCAAGGGCAAGGGCGGTGCTGGCGAGCGCCTGGGCAGCGGCCAGTGCCGCGACCTGCCCCGTGCCGGCGGGGACCAGGGTGGACTGCCCGAGTCCATCGAGAATCCGTGCGCCGAGGGCGACGAGCGGGTAGGCAAGGAAGGCGAGCAGGAAGGCGCCGGGCACCAGCCACGCCCAGCCGACCCAGCGGGGCAGGCTCAGCGCCCCATCACCGCCCCCCATTCGGCCAGCCAGCCCGGGACGCCAGTCGCGACCTTGTCGGCCGCGATCTGGAGCGGATTGGCGATTGCCGGCGCGAACCGGGTGAACACGTCGGGCAGGGCGACCCCATCGCGAGCGGGCAGAACGAACATCGAAAGCGGCAGG
>JAUXRN010000198.1 GCA_030681835.1 Actinomycetota bacterium | reverse complement strand
ACTGCCGGGCCACGACCGCCTTCGGCAGCCCCGCCACGACGACCGATTCCACGATGACACGCTGCTTCGACATGCCACCCGAGGGTGTCAACTATGTCGCGAGACAGCTGTCAACTATGTCAATGGACAGGGCACCGTCTCCACCTCCACGTTCACGCGACGGCTGCGCCACACTTGACCCATGGCCACCACACCCGAGAAGCAGTCCGACGACCAGAAGGCCGCGTTCAAGGCGGCCCTGGACGCGAAGAAGTCCAAGCCCGGCGGCGGCACCCACGCGCATGAGCCCGGCAGCGGCGGCCCGGTCAAGGACCACTCGAGCCGCTCGGGGGGCAAGCGCGAGTTCCGCCGCAAGAGCGGCGGCTAGCAGCCATCGCCACGCAGCCACCGCATCGGTCCCGTGCGGCCGTGTGGCGCAGCGCGTACGCCCGGCTGGCCGTCCTCACCGCGCTGGCGGCCACCGCCGCTTACGTGATCGCGGAGCTCGTTCCTTTCGCCGACCCGATCCCGGCCGCGATCACGGCGGCGATCGCGACCAGGGCGACCTTCCATCACGCGGCGAAGGAGACGGTCTTCCAGAGCCTCGGTGCCCTGCTGGGTGCGGGGATCGCCCTGGGCATCGTGTGGCTGATCGGCACGGGGCCGCTGGTGATCCTGCTGCTCGTGCTGCTGTGCTTCGCCCTCGCCCGGCTCCTCGTCCTGAACTCGCCGCAGGAGTCCCCGCTCGTGGCGGGCAGCATGGCGGTCACGGTGATCCTGGTGGTCGGCACCCACCTGACCTCGGAGCTCGCCTTCCAGCGCTTCATCGGGATCGTGATCGGCGCCCTGTGCGCGCTGGTCGCCTCTGCCCTGGCGACGCCCACACGCGACACCCGGCTGCTCCGGCGTGACAGCGAGGCATTGCAGCACGATCTGTCCACGCTCCTGTCGGACGTAGCGACGGGCCTGCGTGCCGCGCCGGACGCCGACGTGGCCCGTAATTGGCGCGACGCAGCCGTCGAGCTCCGCAATCGCTCAATTGGCCTGGATGCGCGGCTGGAGGACCTCTCCAGCCACCGCAAGTGGAACCCGCGCATCGACCCGGAGGACCTCGCCAGCCTCTCGACCAGCCTCGAGGCGAATGGGGTCATGTCGGCCCGCGTTCTGTCCATCACGTCGGACCTCCTTGCATCATCAGGAGGCAACGCGGCGATGCACATCCCCCAGGCTGCCCGCTCGCCGCTCGCCGACCTCATCGCCATGGCCGCCGACAACATCTCCGCGGATGATCCGGCTACCTCGGTCGGACGAACGCAAGCGCACGAGGCCGTCCGGATCGCCGACCAGACCGCCCAGATCGCGCTCATCGGGGGCATCGTGTCCAACATCAATCGCATCAACGAGGCGTCCTCCGAGGGGTCGGACGCCTGGGGCGAGGACCACCACACCGCGACCTGAGGTCCGGGGCAGCTGTTCGATAACTGTTGCGCTGCAGTGCTTCATGGCTGGTCGGACGACGGTCCGAGTGTCAGTCCCCCCGCCTAGGTTCGGGTCATGGATCTTTGCCTGGGGCCGCGGACGGTGGTGGACCCGGAGCCTGACCCGGTTTCCCGGACAGTTTCGGTTGGGTGATCATGCCGCGGTGACGGCGACGGTGTGCAGCGTTTCGAACTCGTGCGGTGCCAGCATTCCCAGGCTGGTGTGACGGCGTCGGGGGTTGTACCAGCCTTCGA
>JAUXRN010000184.1 GCA_030681835.1 Actinomycetota bacterium | reverse complement strand
GATCCTCGGGCACGGCCTCGTGCCGATCATCGATCCCGAGGTGGACATCCACTCCCCGTCGAAGGCCGTGGCCGAGGTGCTGCTGCTCGCGGCGCTGACCGCCAGCCTCGACGCCCTGCCCGACGACCGGCAGGTCATGCTCAAGCTGACCCTGCCCAGCCAGGACGGCTTCTACACCCCGCTCCTGTCGCACCCGCGGGTGCTGCGCGTGGTGGCGCTGTCCGGCGGGTACAGCCGCGCGGACGCGAACGCCCTGCTCGCGCGCAACCCGGGCGTCGTCGCGTCCTTCTCCCGCGCGCTGACCGAGGGCCTGACCGCGCAGATGAGCGAGGCCGAGTTCGACGCCACGCTCGACGCTTCGATCGGCAGCATCTACGCGGCGTCGATCACCTGACCCGCACCAACCGATCTCGCGGTCGCGAAGGATTATCCGTACGAGCCTTTCTCGATCCCTCCCTGCGACGACACAGGCTTATCCAGTGGCTGATTCTGGATCCGGAGGCACCCCCAACTGAAGCGGGGTGCCGCGGATCGAGGTCACCATGCGGAGTCGGGTCATCACCGGAGCGGTCATCCTCGTGGCGGGCGTGGCGATGATCGGCCTGCCCGTCGCAGCGCGGGCGGACGCCGGTGCGGGGCCAGGGGCCGCGTCGTGCAATGAGTACTCCTTGATGGGGCTGCCCGAGGTGGCCACCGAACCGGCGGTCTTCACGGTGACGGTCGACGGGACCCGGGCCGTGGCCCGCATGACCTACGGCGACAAGTCGCGGACCAGTGCCCCGTGGCAGTTCACCTTCGACCCGGCGCATGACAATGCCGACTCCGTCGCCGTGGAGGAGGGCTCCGGGTGCTCCGCAAGGGTCCTCGTGTCCACGACCGTCCCCTTCGGGTTCTCCCGCACGATCTTCGGCCCGGGCTCCAGCGCGCGCACCACTGCCGTCGCCAACCGCACCGACCGCCCGGCCACCGCCACCGTGACGCGGTCCGACGGGATGGTCGCCGGCAGCTACGCGCTGGAGCCTCGGTCGTCGACAGCGGTCCCGCTGCCCGGCACGACAGTCCGCGAGACGACCCACTACACCGTCACCGTCACGGCCGAGAGCGGCCTGGCCATGAGCACGCCCATCGTGGTCACCAAGGGCTGGAGCACGCTGGCCGGCGGCGACCTGCACGACGCCGCCGTGTTCGAGAACTGCACGACGATCCCGTGGCACTACTCCCCGCAGGGCGGGCGCGGCGATGCTGACTCCATCGAGCGTGACATCGTGCGGGCGCAACGGCTGATCTCCACCAAGACGGGCCTGTCCTTCCGGCAGGTCGACGACCCGGCCCTGGCCCGCATCCAGTACTCCTGGGACGCCCTCGGCGTCGGCGGGCCCTCGGCCATCGGCGGCTTCGGCGGGACTAGCGAAGGCCCGCTACGCGGCTTCGTCACCTTCAACAGCGACGACACGTGGCCCAGCGACGCCTACGCCGGCATCGGCGCCCGGTACGGGGCCCGGCCGACCGCGGCTGGATGATCGTGCACGAGACGATGCACACGATGGGCCTGGGCCACTCGACCAACCAGTTCGCCGTCATGGCCCCCTACAACCGCGGCCAGCACGAGTTCACCGCCGGCGACCGCGCCGGGCTCGACACGCTCTACCCCAAGTCCGCCTGCTAGGCGACGGTCAGGACGATCGGCACCGCGGCGAGCGCCTTGCTCACCGGGCAGCCCTCCTTGGCCGCCTCAGCGGCGGCGGCGAAGCCATCCGAGTCCAAGCCGGGCACGTCACCGCTGACCGTCAGGCGGATCTCGGTGATGCCGGTCCCGGGGACGAAGTCGACCTCGGCCGACGTGTTCAGCTGCGCCGCGGGGGTCCCGCCCTTGGCCAGGCCGTTCGACAGGGCCATCGAGAAGCACGAGGCATGCGCCGCCGCGATGAGCTCCTCGGGGCTGGTCACCCCGTTGGGCTCCTCCGCGCGGGCCGGCCAGGAGATCGCGTAGGTGCCGAGCCCGGACGAGTCCAGGGTGACCTCGCCGCCGCCCTCGAACAGGGTGCCGTTCCAGACTGCCGATGCGCGCCTCGTGGTTGCCATGCTGGTGATCCCTTCGTCGGTGGGTGCCGCCCATCCTTGCGGCGACGTCTGCCCGCGCCAACCACGGGGCAGCCACGGCCATTCCCGGGGCGCTCAGCCGGGCAGGCGATCCAGCCAGCGCGCCTCGTCGCCCTCGCCCACGACGATCGCCGCGACCATCTCCGGCGGGAACAGGCCGTGGTCGACGATGCCGGGCGTGCCGGACAGGGCCGCGGCCAGCGCCGCCGGGTCACCGACCGCGCCCAGGTAGTCCGCGATCACTCCGCCGTCCGGGGTGCGGGGGACGTCGCGCAGGCCGGCGTCCCTCAGGCGGGCAAGGGTGCTGCCCAGGCCGAAGGCGAGCAACTCGAGCGGGATCGGAGCGGTGATCCGGTCGACCAGCTTGGACGAGTCGACGATGACGACGAACCGCGCCGCCGCGGCGGCCACGAGCTTCTCCCGGGTATGCGCGGCGCCGCCGCCCTTGACCAGCCACCAGTCGGGGGACACCTGGTCGGCCCCGTCGATGGCCAGGTCCAGAGCGGTGATGTCGTCGAACGACTCGGTCCGGATCCCGAGGGCGCGGGCAGCCTCCTCCGTGCGCGGCGACGTCGACACACACCTGATGTCCTTGCCCCGGCGGGCGACCGCCGCCAGCAGGTGGGCCACCGTGGAGCCGGTGCCCAGCCCGACCGTCATGCCGTCCTCGACCAGCTCGGCAGCCGCGTCCGCGGCGACCCGCTTCTCGTCGTCCAGGCTCATCCGTCCTCCATCGCTCGACGTGCGGAGTATGGACGATGCCGCTGGCTTGCTTTCTACTAGTTGACAAACTAGTTTGTTTCCATGACCGTTCAGGTTGGCCTTTTCGAGGCCAAGACGCGGCTGTCGGAACTTGTGGAACAGGTGGAGTCGCACGGGGAGCCCGTCGTCATCACCCGTCGGGGCAAGCCGGTAGCGCGACTGGTGCCCGTCGGCCCGCAGGACTCCCACATCGAGGAGGCCTTGGCGCTGCTTCTGGCCGTCCGGCAATCCTCCAAGCCGGGTTCTGCATCCCTCAGGGAGTTGATCGATGGTGAGGGACGGAGATGACGTGTGTCCTCGATGCGTCGATGACGCTGAGCTTCGTCTTCAACGATGAGTTCACTCCCGCCTCAGATCGCGCTCTCACCCTCATCGCGTCCCACGGGGCCGTGGTACCGCCGCTATGGGACTACGAGATCGCGAGTGCGGTGACCAACGCGACGAATCAATCCCGCATCAGTGAGGCCGATGCCGCCGCGGCACTGCACGCACTGTCCAACCTGCGCATCATCCGGTCTGATCGACCAGTGGACATCAGCCACCTGGTAGCCCTGGCACACGCATACGGGTTGACTGCCTATGACGCTGCCTACCTCGCGCTGGCGATGCATGGCGGCCTTCCCCTCGCGACGCTCGACCGACGCCTGGCTGCTGCAGCATTGCGAGCCGGCGTCCCCGTCCTGCAGTAGTCCCCGCGCGTCGCGCGAGCGTCCCCCTCCCCCGCCGACCATGCTTGGCGGCAGGATCGACGAGGGAGCGCCATGGCGGACGAACCGGCCGAGCTGAAGGACCCCACCGAGCTCAAGGGCGAGGGGTACGAGATCTTCATCGCCGCGCTCGCGGTGCTGTCGATCGTCAACCTCGTGCTGCTGTATGCGGTGCAGGACGAGGCCCTCGACTCCGTCATCTACGTCATGAACATCATCCTGACGGCGATCTTCCTCGTCGACTTCACCTACCGGTTCGCGACGGCGCAGAGGCGCTCGCGCTACTTCTTCCGTGAGTTCGGCTGGGCCGACCTGCTGTCCTGCATCCCGTTCGCGTCCTTCAAGGTGCTGCGCCTGTTCCGCCTGGTCAAGGTGTACCGGCTGCTGCAGGAGAAGGGGGCGAAGCAGATCGGCCGGACCCTCATCAAGGACCGGGCCGGCAGCGCACTGATCATCCTCGTGCTGATCGCCATCCTCATGCTCGAGTTCGGGAGCCTGTGGATGCTGCGGCTGGAGGCGGGCTTCCCGGACGCCAACATCACGACCGCTTCCGATTCGATGTGGTACGTGATCGTGACGATGGCCACGGTCGGCTACGGGGACCAGTTCCCGATCTCCAACCCCGGGCGCATCCTCGGGACCGTCATCATCCTCATCGGCGTCGGCATCTTCGGCACCCTGACCGGCTACCTCGCCAACGCCTTCCTGTCCCCGGCCACGAAGAAGCAGTCGGCCGAACCGGACGACCTGGACAAGCGCCTGGCTGCGCTGAAGGACCTCGCGTCGAAGCAGGCCGAGGCCATCGCCGAGCTCGAGGCCATCGTCACCAAGGGGAAGTAGCCGCTACTGCCCCGGCCGGTGCGGCTGGATCGCGTCGGCAGGCACGGTGCCCAGGCGGCCGGACTGGTAATCGTCGAACGCCTGGCGGATCTCCGCCTCGGTGCTCATGACGAACGGGCCGTACTGCACCACGGGCTCGCGCAGCGGCACCCCGCCGATGAGGAAGACCTCCAGGCTCGGCGAGCGCGACTCCTGGCGGGCGTCCGCGCGCACGCGCACCGTGTCGCCGTCGGCGAGGACCGCGGTCTGGCCGGAGCGGATCGGCTGCGCGTCCGCCCCGATGGTGCCCGAGCCGGCCAGCACGTAGGCCAGCGCGTTGAAGTCGTGCCGCCACGGGATGTCGACCTCGGCGCCCGGCGCGAGGGTCAGGTGCGTGATGGCCAGCGGCGTGTGCGAGATCCCGGGTCCGGAGTGGCCGTCGACCTCGCCGGCCAGCACGCGCAGCAGCGCGCCGCCGTCGGCGTTCGTCACCATCGACGAGTCGAGCCCCTGGAGGTCCTGGTACTGCGGGGCGATGCGCTTCTTGGCCCGCGGCAGGTTGATCCAGAGCTGGACGCCATGGAACAGCCCGCCGGACTCGACGAGGTCCTCGGGCGGTGTCTCGATGTGCAGGATGCCGTCGCCCGCGGTCATGTACTGGGTGCCGCCGTCGTTGATGATCCCGCCGCCCCCGTTGGAGTCTTGGTGCAGGAACTGCCCGTCGATGAGGTACGTGAACGTCTCGAAGCCGCGGTGCGGGTGCCACGGGGTGCCCTTCGGCTCCCCCGGCGCGTACTCGACCTCGCCCATCTGGTCCATGTGGATGAAGGGGTCGAGGAACTCCGGCTTGATCCCCGCGAAGGCACGGTGCACGGGGAATCCCTCGCCCTCGAAGCCCTTGGGCGCGGTGACGACGCCCAGGACGGTACGCGGACGGGCGTCCGGTGCCGCGGCGAGCCGGGGCAGGGTCAGGGTGTCGGCGGTGACGGCGGGCATGTCGCGCTCCTCGGTGCGGGTCGGGCGTGCGGGTCGGTGGTATGTCGTGGATGTGCGGGGACGGCCCGTCACAGGGTCGTGACGACCTCATCTTGGTCCAAGCGCGGGCTGCGCGGGAAGGTGCCGCCCTCGGCCGCGTGGCCGAGGTTGACGACCAGCAAGCACCTCTGCGCGGTGCCGGCGAGGAACTCGCGATCGATGCCCGCCTTGTCGAAGCCACCCATGGGTCCGGCATCCAGGCCGGCCGCGCGTGAGGCGATGATGAAGTAGCCGGCCTGCAGGGTGGCGTTGAACCGGGCCGCCTGCTCGCGCTGGGCGTCGTCGGCGAAGCGGTCCTTGGCGCCGGGCAGGTGCGGCATGAGCCGGGGCAGGTGCTCGTGGAAGTCGAGGTCTGCCGAGAGGATGGCGACCACGGGTGCCGACGCGGACTTGGGCCGGTTGCCGTCGGCCAGGTGCGGCAGCAGGCGGGCCTTTGCCTCCGGCGATCGCACGAAGGTGATGCGCAGCGGCTGGGTGTTCATCGCCGTCGGCGCGAAGCGCAGCAGCTCGTACACCGCGGCCAGCTCGCCGTCGGTCACCGGCCGATCGGTGAACGCGTAGGTCGTGTGGGCACCGCGGAAGAGCAGGTCGGCGGAGCGGGCGTCGAGCGCGCCGGTCTCCAGGCCGCCCGGGGCGAACGCGTCCGGGCCCACGGCCTGGGCCTCGTCGTAGAACGTCGTCATGTCGCTGCCTGCCCTCCGGCGGCGGGGCCGCCTCGTCATGTAGTTGAACCTTGAACCAAGTAGGACGATACGCCTAGTTGAACATTCAAGCAACTCGGGGCATTCCCTCGTGTGGCTGTCGTGCGGCTGCCCCACAATGGGCGCCATGGACGAGCACGTGCGCCTCATCGCCCCGGTGGTGTTCTTCACCGGCGCCGGGGCCTCCGTGGGCGCCGGGCTGCCCACCTACCGGGGCCAGGGCGGCCTGTACGAGGGCACCGGCGTCGAGCCCCCGAACGCAGCAGACCTCGAGCCCGATCGCCTGCCCGGGCTGTGGGCCCGCTTCGCCCCGCGCCTGCGCGCCCGCGAGGCCTCGGGCCCGGCCCCGGCCCACCACGCGATCGCCGCCCTCGAGCGGCAGGCGCCCGGCGAGGTGGTCGTCGTCACGCAGAACGTCGACGGGCTGCACCAGGCGGCG
>JAUXRN010000173.1 GCA_030681835.1 Actinomycetota bacterium | reverse complement strand
GAGCTGTGGCGGCAGACCGACGGCCGCATCACGCACTTCGTCGCCGGCGCCGGCACGGGCGGCACCATCTCGGGCACCGGCCGGTACCTGAAGGAGGTCAGCGGCGGTCGCGTGAAGGTCATAGCGGCCGACCCCGAGGGGTCGGTCTACTCGGGCGGGAGCGGTCGGCCCTACCTCGTCGAGGGTGTCGGCGAGGACTTCTGGCCGACCACGTACGACCCCGCCATTCCCGACGAGGTCATGGCCATCAGCGACAAGGACTCCTTCGCGATGACCCGCAGGCTGGCCCGCGAGGAGGGGCTCCTGGTCGGCGGGTCCTGCGGCATGGCCGTCGTCGCGGCCCTGCGCGTCGCGGCGACGGCAGGTCCTGACGACGTGGTTGTCGTCCTGCTGCCCGACAGCGGCCGCGGGTACCTGTCCAAGGTGTTCAACGACGAGTGGCTCAGCCGCTATGGCTTCCTGCAGGCGGACACCGAGCGCACCGTCGGTGACGTGCTGCGTGGGAAGTCCGGTGAGCTGCCGCCCTTCGTTCACACGCACCCGACCGAGACGGTGCGCGACGCCATCGACATCCTGCGCGAGTACGGCGTGTCGCAGATGCCGGTCGTGCGAGCCGAGCCGCCCGTGATGGCGGCCGAAGTCGTGGGCTCGGTCGTGGAACGTGACCTGCTCGACGACCTGTTCAACGGGCGCGCCCAGTTGGCCGACAAGGTCGACGCGCACATGTCAGCCGCCCTGCCCATGGTCGGTGCCGGCGAGCCAGTATCGGCCGCCGTCGACGCGCTCCAGTCGGCCGACGCGGTCGTCGTGGTGGACGACGGCAAGCCGTCCGGCGTGGTCACCCGGCAGGACGTGCTGGGGTACCTGACCCGCTAGGCGTCAGCCTGCGCGTGGGAAGCAGTCAGGCGGTGAGCGCCGGGAGGGCCAGCCCGGTGTTGGCGTGGCACCGGTACCCGTTCGGGTTCTTGTAGAGGTACTGCTGGTGGTAGTCCTCGGCCAGGTAGTACGACCGGCCTTCGGCTGGCTCGACATCGGTGGTGATGGCGGGGTAGCCACGGGCGGCGATCACGTCGGCGTAGGCAGCGCGCGTGCGGTCGATGAGTACCCGCTGCTCGCCAGTCGTGTAGTAGATGGCGCTTCGGTACTGGCTTCCCATGTCGTTGCCCTGTCGGTAGCCCTGGGTCGGGTCGTGGTTCTCCCAGAATGCCTTGAGCACGTCGTAGGTCGACAGTTCCTCGGGGTCGTACACGACCTGGATCGACTCGGCATGGCCGGTGCGGCCCGTGCAGGTCTCCTCGTACGTCGGGTTGGGGGTGAAGCCGCCCATGTAGCCGGCGCTCGTGCTGATGACTCCGGGCAGGCGCCAGTACAGCTCCTCCGCGCCCCAGAAGCAGCCCATGGCCAGGTAGATGACGGCACTCGATGACGGCCAGGGTCCCGTGAGTGACGAGCCGAGCACCGCGTGGGGGGCTGGGCTAGGCAGCACCGCAGTTGCGCGGCCGGGCAGCGCTGAGGTGGGGTCGACCATGCGGGGGGTGCCGAAGATGCCCATCGGGCAAGACTACGACGCCCCGTAGGCTTCGGCACATGGACGGATTCGACACCCGCGCTATCCACGCCGGGCAGGAGCCTGACCCCCTCACCGGGGCTGTCGTCCCGCCCATCTATCAGGTCTCCACGTACGCCCAGGACGGCGTCGGCGGACTCCGGGGCGGGTACGAGTACTCGCGCAGCGCCAACCCGACACGCACCGCGCTGCAGGAGTGCCTCGCTGCCCTGGAGGCACCTGGTATCGACGGGGCCGCGGGGCTGGCCTTCGCCTCGGGGCTGGCCGCTGAGGACACCCTCATTCGGGCCGTCTGCCGGCCCGGCGATCACGCCGTCATCCCGGATGACGCCTACGGCGGGACGTACCGGCTGTTCGCTCGCGTGGCAGGGCCGTGGGGGGTCGACCACACGCCGGCGCAGTTGACCTCCCCGGAGTCCGTGGCCGCAGCCATGGTGCCCGGCCGGACGAGGATGGTCTGGGTCGAGACGCCGACCAACCCGCTGCTCGGCATAGCCGACATCGCCGCGCTTGCGGACGTGGCGCACGCCGGTGGTGCTCTCCTGGTCGTCGACAACACGTTTGCTTCGCCCTACCTGCAACAGCCGCTCCTCCTCGGAGCCGACGTCGTCGTCCACAGCACGACGAAGTACCTCGGCGGCCACAGCGACGTGGTCGGCGGGGCTCTGGTGGCCAAGGATCGCGAGCTCGCGACGACGCTGGCCTACTACCAGAACGCCATGGGCGCGGTCCCCGGGCCGTTCGACAGCTGGCTCACCCTCCGCGGGATCAAGACCCTCGGGGTCCGCATGGACCGGCACAGCCAGAACGCACGTGCTGTCGCCACGTTCCTCGACGGGCACCCCGCCGTCGCACGGGTCCGCTGGCCGGGCCTGCCCGGCCATCCCGGCCACGACGTGGCCGTGCGACAGATGAGCGACTTCGGGGGGATGGTGTCCTTCCACCACGCGGCGGGCGAGGACGCTGCGGTCGCGATGTGCGGGCGAACCCGGGTCTTCACGCTGGCCGAGTCGCTCGGCGGGGTCGAGTCGCTCATCGAGCACCCCGCACGCATGACGCACGCATCGGCCGCCGGGAGCCCGCTGGAGGTGCCCGGAGACCTCGTGCGCCTCTCCGTGGGCATCGAGACGGTCGACGACCTGCTCGCCGATCTCGATCAGGCCCTGAGGTAGCGAAGCGGCGGTAGCCTCGCGGCCATGAAGCTCGCGAGCGCGCTCGTGCCGGTTTCCTTCCGGGGCTACCAGCGCTCCTGGCTGACGGGAGACGTGCTGGCGGGGGCGACCCTGGCCGCCGTCGCCATCCCGGAGACCATGGGCTACACGTCGATAGCGCAGACTCCCATCGTCACGGGGCTGTACACGATCATCTTCCCGACCATCCTGTTCGTCATCCTCGGCTCGTCGCGGCTGCTGGTCGTGGGTGCCGACTCGGCCACGGCTGCCCTGCTCGCGGCCGGACTCGGGGCTGCCGCCATCAGCGGCGTCACGCCCGGGTCGCGGGAGTGGCTGGCCTACATGAGCGTCATCGCCCTCATCTGCGGCCTCTTCCTCGTCCTCGCACGGGTGTTCCGGCTGGGCTTCCTGGGCGACTTCCTGAGCGCGTCCGTCCTCGTGGGCTTCCTCACCGGCGTGGGCGTCCAGGTGCTTTCCGGCCAGATCCCCGACATGCTCGGCGTCCCGAAGGGGACCGGCACCTGGTTCCAGCAGCAGTGGGACATGCTCACGTCCCTCGGGCAGGTCCACTGGCCGACGTTCGCGTTCGCGGCGGGGACGCTTGCCATCATCCTGGGGTTCAAGAAGTTCCTGCCCAGGATCCCGGGCGCCATCATCGCCGTCGTGCTGTCGATCGTCGTCTCGTCGCTCATCGACGCCTCGGCCGACGGCGTGGCCATCGTCGGGGCAGTGCAGGGCGGTTTCCCGCCGCTTGGGCTGCCCGAGGGCATCACGCTGACCGATGTCACCGACAACATGGCGACCCTGCTCTCGATCGGCTTCGCGTGCTTCGTGCTGATCGTGGCGCAGAGCGCCGCGACGTCGCGCAGCTTCGCCATGAAGCACGGCGAGTCGGTTGACATCAACCGTGACATCGTCGGCCTGTCGGGCGCGAACTTCGCGGCCGGCCTGACGGGCACGTTCGTCGTCAACGGGAGCCCCACCAAGACCCAGATCCTCGACGGTCAGAAGGGCCGCACCCAGCTCGCCAACCTGACGATGTCGCTCATCACGCTGCTCGTGGTGCTGTTCTTCACCGGATTGCTGGCCAACATGCCGAAGGCCGTGCTGGGCGCCATCGTCTTCCTTATCGGCGTCGACCTCATCGACATCGCCGGCCTGCGCCTGATCCGGCGCATGCGCCGGGCCGAGTTCGTCATCGCCGCGATCACCGCCGTCGTCGTGTGCGCGGTCGGTGTCGAGCAGGGCATCATCCTGGCGATCGTCGTATCGATCCTCAACATCATCCGCCGGCAGTACAGTCCCAAGGACTTCGTGGTGGGATTCACGACCGGTGATGAGCCCACGTATCAGGCAGCGACGCCCGGCCAGCAGAGCAAACCCGGCCTCATCATCTTCCGGTTCGATGCGGAACTGTTCTACGCCAACTCCAATCGGTACGTCGACGACGTGCAGCGACTCATCGAGGCGGCCCCTGACCCGGTGGAGTGGCTGGTCATGGATGCTTCGTCCCTCGATGATGTGGACTACTCGGCCGGCAAGGCACTCGATGGGCTGCTCGACTACCTGGCGGCCCGCAAGGTAACGCCGGTGCTGGCCAGGGTCGATGCGAGCCTCGCGTCGACTCTCGGAACGTACGGCATCCTCGGTCGCATCGGCACCGACCACGTGTACGGCAACCTCGTGGACGCCTACCACGCCTTCGAGGCGCGAACCCCGGCACCTGCCAGCTAGCCGACGACCCCCGGGACGATGATCGAGTCGGCCGTGCGGCAGGTGATGCCGCTGCAGGCGCGCATGGCCTGGAGTTGGGAGTACAGGCCCGCGACGAGGGCAGGGTCGGCGCTCGCCGCGATGTTCGTCATCTCGTTCGGGTCGTTGACGAGGTCATACATCTCCTGCTCGCCGTCGCGGTAGACCACGAACAGCCACTCCTGCGTGCGCAGTGCGCTGAACATCGGTGGGGCCTGCGGCTGGTAATCCGGGTCACCGGGGACGGAGCGGCCCATGCTCTCCGAGAGCGCGGCCGTGCGCCAGCCTCCCGGCTCCTGCCCTGTGGTCATGAGCTCCACCAACGACCGTCCATCGGTCCAGTCGGGCGCCTGGGCATCCAGCAACTCCGTGATCGTCGGGCCGAGGTCGACCGTGGCGGTCAGCGCGTCGACTCTGGCCCCTGGCGTCATGCCCGGACCGATCATGACCATCGGCACCACCGTGTCCTCGCGAAAGGCGGTGCGCTTGCCGTTGGACAGGCCGTGCACGCCGGCGTGGTAGCCGTTGTCGGACGTGACGATGACGAGCGTGCTGTCGGCGCGCCCGGTGCGCTCGAGCTCGGCCATCACCGCGTCGACCGAGTCGGCGACGGACTCGGCCGACTGGGCCCGCTGGCGCCACATGTCGTCGAGCTGGCCCTGCTTCCAGGGGGTCAGCGGCTTGAGCTTGCTCATCCAGGTGGGCTCGTTGGCATTGCGCACGTTGTAGCTGGGGGTGCGCGGGGCGACGGTGTCGAAGTGGGTGTTGGCATTGCGGGCCGCCACGGGAGCGGGCTTGTGCGGGTTGTAGACCGAGAGCATCGCAAAGAAGCCATCGGGCGCGGACCCGATGAACTCGACGGCGTCGGTGGTGATGACGTCGTTCAGGAAGTCCTCGGGCTCGGAGCCGTAGGTCTTGAGCCGCCCATTCTCGTTGAGCACGTAGTCGTATCCGGTGTACGAATCTCCGCGGCTGACTGGCACCTTCCACTCGGACCAGCCGGGCGGGATGGTGCTCTCCGTGCCGATGCCCTTGGGGTAGTCGTTGAGGTACTTGCCGAAGAGCGCCGTCGTACGACCGGCCGTCTGCAGCCACACGGGCAGGCAGTCTGCCTCGGCGCCACTGTCGCGGAAGGTCGGCCAGCCGCCCCCGGTCTCGCTGGTGTTGGAGATCACGAGGTGGTTGTGGATGTACTGGCTCCGCAGGATCGATGCGCGCGACGGGCAGCACAGCGAGTCGGCGACGACCTGGTGGGTGAACGTCATGCCTTCGTCCTGAAGGGCTGCGAGCCGCGGGACCTCACGGAACAGGGCCCAGTCGAGGTCGTCGGCGAGCACGAGCACGACGTTGTCGATGTCGTCGATCGATCCGATCTCTGCCGCTGCCTGCGGGGACATCGCCGCTGAGTCCGTCGATGGCGAGAGGGCGAGCGCGCCCGCGGTCGGCCGGGCGGCCTCGGCAGGGGGGGTCGATGCCTGGGAAGCCGTCGATGTGAGTCCGATCACACCGACCGCGGCGAGGGTGGCGAGGGCGGTGGCGCCCGCCGTGATGCCCGCGATGGCACGACGACGCTGGTGGTCGGTCATGCGCTGGCTGGCCTCCTCGTGCGGTGCAGGGTCTCGGGCATCACGACAACCAAGATAACCGCTAGCGCGGTCAGCGCCGCACCCGCCGCGAACGCCCACTCGAAATCATGCGCGTCGATGAGGTAGCCGGCGGCGAGCGGTCCGATGACGGCACCCACGTCCGAAACCATCTGGAAGGCGGCCACGACGATGCCGCCGCGGCGGCCGCCCATGACATCGCCGACGACCGCGGCCGGCGCGGACCCGAGGAAGGCCGCCGCCATGCCCTGGATCGCCATCGCCAGGAGGAACAGGACCACGCCGGCGGCCCCTGCCGTGCCCAGGCCGTTGGCGGCGACGTCGGAGAGGGTCAGGACCACCATGCCGATCGTCAGGCCCGATGTGCCGATGAGCAGGGCCTTGCGGCGGCCCTCGGTATCGGCCATGCGGCCCGCCGGGAGGAGGAGCACCGCTTGGAGGGCGGCGGATACGAGGAAGCCGATCCCGGCCAGGGTCGCGCCGCGGGACAGCCCCTCGGTGACGAAGAGCGGCACGGCCGACGAGCGCATGCCGAACACCACGAAGCCGGTGACCAGGTTGGTGCCCAGGGCAGCCTGGTAGGCACGGTCGCGCAGCGCGTCGCGCAGCTGCTCGAGCTTCCCGGCCTGCCCCTCGGAGACCTCTTCCTCCCGTTCGTGGAGGCGCGACCTCGCCAGGAAGACGAGCGTGACGACCGACGCGGCCATCAGGGTGATCGCGTAGACGAAGAACGGCGCACGGATGGACCACGCGACGACGAGCCCGCCCACGGCCGGTCCGGCGACGCCACCGAGCAGGAAGCCGCCCTGGAACGCGCCGGCGGCCCGACCGCGCTGGCCGGAGTCGACGACCCGCAGGAGCAGGGCCATGGCCGACACGCTGAACATGCTGGAGCCGAGGCCGCCGAGGCCGCGCAGGAGGAGCAGGTGCCCGTAGGTCTGGGAGAAGCCGGCCGCGGCGCTGGAGATGGCCACGATGAGCAGCCCGGTCGCCAGCACAGACCGCTCGCCGAGCCGGTCCACGAGCGCTCCCGCCAGGGGCGAGGTGACCAGCCGGACGAGGGCGAACACGGAGATGACGGCGCTGGCCTCGAGGGCCGACACGCCGAAGGACCGGGCGAAGACCGGCAGGGCCGGGGCGAGGATGCCAAAGCCCAGGGCGACGCAGAAGGCGACCGCCGACAGGACGGCCACCTCGCGCGGCAGCCCAGCGAGCAGTGGGGTGCGGCGGATCGCCCGGCGGAGGCGGCGGGGCCGTCCGTTGTCGGGCGCTGTCACCGGCGCACTCTATCCTCCGGCTGTGCCCGCCTCCCTCGTCTACGCAGCCGAGGACCAGTGGGCTGCCGTGCTTGACCGGGGTGGCGTGGTGGACTTCTTCGGGTCTCGTCTTGACGTCGCGCCTCAGCGCCGCTTCGGCGACCTGGCAGCCGTCCAGGCGTACGTGTCATGGGTGCTCCAGCGCCCGGCCGTCCTGGCGGAGTACCCCGAAGCCGGGCCGGTGGTGATCCGCGAGCGAGCCGGCCAGTCCAAGGCGCACTATGAGGCGGCCACGGGGTCGATCGCCATCCCGATGCGGACGGCCTGGGCGGCGCGCGAGTCGGTCGTGCTGCACGAGGTCGCCCACCACCTGGCCTGCTCCGTTCCTGAGCCAGGCTCGGTGCCAGGCTCGAAACCGGGGCCGCCAGGCCGCCGCCAGTGGCACGGGATCGAGTTCCGGCGCACCATGTGCCGACTGGCCGAGGTCGTCCTGGGGGAGCCGGCCGCACTCCTGCTGCGGGCAGGGTACGAGGAGGCCGGGCTCCGCACGGTGGCAGGTGCCCGGTGAGCCTGGACCGCATTGCCGCACTGCTCGCCAAGGCGGAGCGCACCGACAACGAGGCGGAGGCCGAGGCCTACCTGGTCAAGGCGCAGCAGCTGGCGACCCTGGCCAGCGTGGACCTTGCCGTGGCCCGGGCCCGCATAGCCCGGCGAGAGGCACGCCAGCAGCCCGAGGCCCGCACGACCACCATCGGCGAGAAGGGCCGCCGGGCGAATCCGCACCTCATCTCGCTGTACATCGCCGTGGCGCACGCCAACGACGCCAAGGTCGACGTCGCCACCAACAGCACGTATGTCATCGGCTACGGGATGCCAGCGGACCTGGACGTGGTCGAGGCGATGTTCTCCTCGTTGGCCGTCCACATGGTCCATGCCGGCCAGGGCTACCTCGCGCAGGGCGCATGGCGCTCCGAGACCTACGTGGCGGCTGCTCCGGGAAGGCGCCGTGGCCAGCGGCGCCCGCACACCGCCCAGACCGCCAGGGCGGCCTTCTACCGAGCGTACGTAAGCCGCATCTCCGAACGGCTCGAGCAGGCGCGCCAGGATGCACTGGCCTTGGTGCCCGACCTGCCGGCCGACGACCGCGGGCACCGGGTCGACGGTGCGTTGGTGCTACGGCGCAAGGCGACCGAGGTGGCCGGCTTCCATGCGTCGTCGTCCCGGGCGCGCGGAACCTGGACGGGGTACGCCGGTGCCGTGCGGCGGGCAAGCGGGAGTGCTGCGGATGCGGGCCGGGGAGCCGCCTCCCGGGCCCGGCTGGCCAAGCAGCGCGAGCTTCCCGGACCGGGCGCCGCGTTGCCGTCCTGACTCCGGACCGCTCTCGCGAGTGGGAGCATGCGGGAGTGAGCACCGAGCCCACGGCAGCAGAGCCCGTGACCATCGCCGACATCGAGGCGGCAACGGCCGCGCTCGAGGGCGTCATCCGTGACCTGCCGCTCGCGGGCGCCCGCTGGCTCGAGCAGCGGGTCGGGGGGCCTGTTCGCCTGGCCACGGAGAACCTGCAGCGCGCCGGCTCCTTCAAGATCCGCGGCGCGTATAACCGCATCTCCCGGCTCAGCGCCGACGAGCGGGCGCGGGGGGTCGTTGCCGCCAGCGCGGGCAATCATGCGCAGGGGGTCGCGGTGGCAGCCCAGTTGCTCGGCGTGCAGGCCACCGTGTTCATGCCGGATGGGGCGACGATCCCGAAGGTGCAGGCCACGCTGGGATACGGAGCCGACGTCCGCTTCCACGGAGCCACGATTGACGAGTCGCTCGATGCCGCCCGGGCCTTCGCGGACGCGACCGGCGCGGTCCTCATCCATCCGTTCGACCATGCCGACGTGGTCGCAGGTCAGGGAACCCTCGGCCTGGAGATCATGGCCAAGCTTCCGGGCGTGCGCACGGTTGTGGTGTGCACGGGTGGCGGCGGCCTGCTCGCCGGCGTCGCGCTGGCGGTCAAGTCGGTGGACCCGACCGTGCGCGTCGTCGGCGTGCAGGCAGCGTCGGCAGCCGCCTACCCGCCCTCGCTCGCGGCGGGCCATCCGGAGCGGCTGGCCTCGATGGCCACCATGGCCGACGGGATCGCGGTCGGCCGGCCAGGAGACGTGCCGTTCGCCTTGGTCCAGAGGTACGTCGACGATGTCGTGACGGTCTCCGAGGACGAGATCTCACGTGCGGTCCTGCTGCTCCTCGAGCGGGCCAAGCTCGTGGTCGAGCCGGCCGGTGCGGCCGCCACGGCCGCGGTCATGGCCCGGCCGGCCGATTTCGAGGCACCCGTGGCAGTCGTCATCTCCGGCGGCAACGTCGATTCGCTGGTGCTCCTGCGGATCATCCGCCACGGCCTCGCCGCCGCCGGCCGGTATCTCACGGTCGCCGTGCGGATGCCTGACCGCCCGGGGTCCCTGGCCCGCCTGCTCGACGACATCCAGTCCATGCACGCCAACGTGGTCGACATCGAGCACAACCGCGTCGATGCCGGCCTGCAGGTCGACGAGGTCGACATCGTGGTCCACGTGGAGACCCGCGGTCCGGAGCATTGCGCCGGCCTGCTGCAGGAACTGCCGGCCCGGGGCTACCGGCTTGTCTCCCACCGCGAGAGCGCCGAATAGCACCGCCCGCCGCCCGCCGACCTTGAGGTTGGCGTCGCAAATCCGGGGGCGGATTCAGGTGGTGAGTGCAACGCTCCTTCGATTGGATTGTTGTGATGGATCGGTATTTCTCGCGGGAGCGTCGTGCTCCGTTCTTTGCGACGGTGTGTTCGGGGGCGTCGGTTGCGTCGGCATGCTTGCTGGTGGGCGCGTCGCGGATGTCGGGTGACGCGTGGTGGCGGCAGTCTGCGGGGATGAGGATCCAGGCGGGCCGTGAAGGAGGTCTGGCGCTGGTTCCGGCGC
>JAUXRN010000171.1 GCA_030681835.1 Actinomycetota bacterium | reverse complement strand
GCTGCGCCCCGACGTCGTCGAGCTGGTCCGCCGCATCAATGCCATGCCCACTCCGCCTCGGATCTCGTTGACCTCCAACGGCTTACGGCTGGTGTCGATGGCGCAGGCACTGGCCGATGCGGGTCTCGAGCGCGTCAACATCAGCCTCGACACCCTCGACCCCGAGCGCTTCACCCGGCTCACCTTCCGTGACCGGCTGGCCGACGTGCTCGCCGGGATCGAGGCGGCCAAGGCCGCGAACCTGCGTCCGGTCAAGGTCAACACCGTGCTCATGCGCGGCATCAACGACGACGAGGCGATCCCGCTCCTGCGGCATGCGATCCAGCACGACTGGAGCCTGCGCTTCATCGAGCAGATGCCATTGGACGCGCAAGGAGCGTGGGAGCGGTCCCAGATGGTCACGGCGGCGGAGATCTTCGCGCTTCTGTCCACGGAGTTCTCGCTGTTAGCCGTGCCCGGACGTGGCTCGGCCCCTGCCGAGGAGTTCACCGTCGATGGCGGGCCGGCCACCGTCGGCATCATCGCCAGCGTCTCCAAGCCGTTCTGCGCCGCGTGCGACCGGATCCGGCTGACGGCCGACGGGCAGGTGCGCAACTGCCTGTTCGCCGCCGACGAGACCGACCTCCGGGCCACCTTGCGGGATCCGTCGATCAGCGAGGGGGACCGCCGGGACCGCATTGCCTCGCTCCTTGCCGGATCGGTGGCAGCCAAGCTGCCGGGCCATGGCATCAACGATCCGTCGTTCGTCCAGCCGGACCGGCCGATGAGCGCCATAGGGGGGTAGGTCCCATGCCGGCGACAGTCGAGGTGCACCTTTTCGCGGCGGCCCGTGCGGCCGTGGGCCACTCGGTCCTCGAGGTCGGGCCGGGCGGACTGGCCGACATCCTCGGGCGCCTCGAGGCTGACTATCCGGACTTCTCGGCCGTGCGGCCGCGGTGCAGCTTCCTGCTCGATGGCACCGCGGTCCACGACGAGGGGGTCCCCGTGGGGGCCGGTTCGCGGGTCGACGTCCTGCCGCCCTTCTCCGGCGGCTGATCCCGGGCCGTGTGCGCCAGCCGCACATTGGCTTTCCACTCGCGGGCCTCGTTGGCCGGGGCTATCGTGACGAAGGTCACGCAACCGGGGGGCGCCTCTGCCTTGCCGTTGGCCCAGGAGGCTAGATGGATCTGCAGAACTCGTTCGTCGTCAACGCTGATATCGAGACGGCCTGGAAGACCCTGCTCGACGTCGAATCGGTGGCGCCGTGCATGCCGGGAGCCACCTTGACGTCGTTTGACGGCGACAACTTCACCGCGGACGTCAAGGTCAAGCTCGGACCGGTGTCCATGACCTACGGCGGTGAGGGCACGTTCGTCAGCAGGGACGAGGCCACGCACACGGCCGTGATCGAGGGCGTGGGCAAGGAGTCCCGCGGCACCGGGACGGCGAAGGCGCTCGTCACCACGACGCTCGTCGCCGAGTCCCCCGAGCGCACCCGCGTTGACGTCGTGACCGAGCTGACGATCACGGGCAAGGCGGCCCAGTTCGGCCGCGGCGTCATGGCCGATGTCTCCAAGCGACTCATCGACCAGTTCGCCAACAACCTCGAGCAGGTCATCATGACCCGCAAGGCCGCGGACGCCGCGCCCGCGGTCTCGGCCGAGACCGGTGCGGGCCAGCCGACGGCCGTGGCTCCCGCGCCGGTCATGAACAACGAGGCGCTCGACCTCGGCAACGTCGCCATGGGGCCAGTCCTCAAGCGGGCGGTGCCGGTGGTCATCGGCGTGGTGGTGGTGGTCGGCGTCATCTGGTGGCTCATCGCCCGCAACTAGTGCTCCCAGCAATCGCAAGGATCCGCAGTCCAGCAACAGCCCCCGGAAACCAACCGCAAACGGAAGGGGTGAGGGATGCAAACTCCCGCGCCAGTCGACTACGTCCGAGCGACGTCAGTCGAGAATGCGATCAGCCTGCTTGAGCAGCACGGCGAGGACGCCCGGCTGCTCGCCGGGGGGCACAGCCTGCTCCCGATGATGAAGCTCCGGCTGGCCCGCCCGGAGATCCTCGTCGACCTGCAGGGCGTGACCGAGTTGCGTGGGATCAGGGTCGACGGCGGTGACCTCGTCATCGGCGCGATGACGACGCATGCCGAGATCCTAGACTCCGGCATCCTGTCGGAGCACTACGCGATCTTCCGCGAGGCCGAGAAGGTCATCGCCGACCCCATCGTGCGCAACAAGGGCACCATGGGCGGCTCGATGTGCCAGGCCGATCCGTCCGAGGACCTGTCCGCCGTCGGCTCAGCGCTCAAGGGCACGGTCGTGATCCAGGGGTCCGGTGGCACGCGCACCGTCGAGATCCGCAACTTCCACGAGGGCCCGTACGAGACCAAGGTGAAGGACGGCGAGATCCTCACCGAGGTCCGCTTCCCGATCCGGCCCGGCGCAGGCAGCGCCTACGAGAAGGTCGAGCGCCGCGTCGGCGACTGGCCGGTGTGCTCCGCCGGCGCCTACGTCGTCGTTTCCGGTGGCATCGTGACGGACTGCGGCATCGGCCTGACGGCCGTCGGCGCGGATCACTTCTGCGCACCCGACGCCGAGGCATACCTCGTGGGCAAGCTGCCGACGGAGGAGAACCTCGTCGAGGCGGCCCGGCTGGCCGCTGAGTCGTGCGACCCCACGTCGGACCAGCGCGGGCCGGCCGACTACAAGAAGCACCTTGCCCAGGAACTCACCCTCCGTGCGCTTCGCCGCGCCGCCGCCTCCAGCCAAGGAGCCTGACATGCAGGTCACGATCACGATCAACGGAGAGCGGGTCACCCGCGACGTGGAGCCGCGCACACTTCTCGTCCACTTCGTGCGGGACGATGCCGGACTGCGCGGGACGCACTGGGGCTGCGACACGTCGAACTGCGGCGCATGCACGTTGTGGGTCGACGGGTCGCCCGTCAAGAGCTGCACGATGCTCGCCGCTCAGGCCGACGGCCACGAGGTGACCACCGTCGAAGGCCTGGAGCAGGGCGGCGAGCTCGACCCTGTCCAGAAGGGGTTCATCGAATGCCATGGACTGCAGTGCGGCTTCTGCACCCCGGGCATGATGATGACCGGCCGTTGGCTGCTGGACAACAACCCGCATCCATCCGACGGCGAGATCCGCGAGGCCATCTCCGGCCAGATCTGCCGGTGCACCGGCTACAAGAACATCGTCAAGGCGATCCAGTGGGCCGCCGACAACCCGGCCACGAATGAGGTGAACGCATGACCGCCGTCGACGACGCGCCCCTGAGCGCGGCAGGCAACCCCATCGGCTTCGGGTCCATGAAGCGCGTCGAGGACCAGCGCTTCGTGCGGGGCCAGGGCAACTATGTCGATGACGTGAATCTCCCGGGCATGCTGCACAGCGCGATCCTGCGCAGCCCGTACGCGCACGCCCGGATCACGGCCATCGATACGTCGGCTGCCGAGGCGCTGCCGGGCGTCCGCGCAGTGATCACGGGCAAGACGCTCGAGGGGATCGCCCGCCCGTCGCTTCTCGGCGACAACTTCGCGTGGATGCCGACCCTGTCGTACGACACCCAGGCGGTCCTGGCCACTGACAAGGTCCGCTTCCAGGGCCAGGAGGTGGCCTACGTCATCGCCGACTCCCGCTACATCGCTAAGGACGCTCTCGAGCTCATCGTCGTGGACTACGACCCGCTCGAGCCGGTGATGGACGCCAAGCGTGCGCTCGACCCGGACGCCCCGATCATCCGCGACGACAAGGGGTTCACCGACAACCGCGTCGTCGACGTGCACGGGCAGACCTCGTGGGAGTCGGGGAATGCCGAGTCCACCGCGGCTGCCTTCGCGCGCGCCGAGGCGGACCCGGACTGTGTCGTCGTCACGCAGGAGATCCTGTATCCGCGCGTGCACCCCGCTCCGATGGAGACGTGCGGCTCGGTCGCCTATCTCGACAAGGTGACGGGGCAGTTGACGCTGTACACGACCAGCCAGGCACCCCATGCCCACCGCACCGTGTACGCCATGGTGGCCGGGCTGCCGGAGCAGAAGATCCGGGTCATCAGCCCGGACATCGGCGGCGGCTTCGGCAACAAGGTGCCGGTCTACCCCGGCTACGTCCTGTCGATCATCGGCACGATCGTGACGGGCAAGCCGGTGAAGTGGATGGAGGACCGCAGCGAGAACCTCATGTCGACGGGCTTCGCCCGCGACTACCACATGACCGCGAAGGTGGCGGCGACGAAGGAGGGCAAGATCCTCGCCGTCGACGTCGACGTACTGGCCGACCACGGCGCGTTCAATGGGGTGGCCCAGCCGACCAACTTCCCGGCCGGCTTCTTCAATATCTTCTCCGGTTCGTACGACTACCCGGACGCTCACTGCAAGGTAGACCCGGTCTACACGAACAAGGCGCCGGGCGGCGTCGCCTACGCGTGCTCCTTCCGGATCACCGAGGCCGCGTACGTCATCGAGCGATTGGTCGACTGCCTGGCCCAGGAACTGCAGATGGACTCGGCGGAGCTCAGGCTGAAGAACCTGCTTCGGCCGGAGCAGTTCCCGTACATGTCTCCCACGGGCTGGGAGTACGACTCGGGCGAGTACGAGAAGACCATGCGCGTGGCCATGGAGATCGCCGGGTACGACGAGCTCCGTCGCGAGCAGGCCGAGAAGCGGGCGCGCGGGGAGTACATGGGCATCGGCATCTCGTTCTTCACCGAAGGCGTCGGGGCCGGGCCGCGCAGGACGATGGACATCCTCGGCCTGGGCATGGCCGATGGCATCGAACTGCGCATCCACCCCACCGGCAAGGGCGTGCTGCGGCTGTCCGTGCAGAGCCAGGGCCAGGGGCACGAGACGACGTTCGCCCAGATCGTTTCCCACGAGCTAGGCATCCCGCCGGAGGACATCGAGGTCGTGCACGGCGACACCGACCAGACGCCGTTCGGCCTCGGCACGTACGGATCGCGCTCGACGCCTGTCTCCGGCGCCGCGGCGTCCGTCGTGGCCCGCAAGATCCGCGACAAGGCGCGCCTCATCGCGGCCGCTGCGCTCGAGTGCTCGCCCGACGACCTCGAGTGGGAGCTCGGCCGCTGGTACGTCAAGGGCGACAAGGAGCGCGGCAAGACGATCCAGGAGATCGCCCTGCTGTCGCACGGATCGCTCGAGCTGCCCGAGGGCGTCGAGGGCCACCTCGATGCGACGGCCGTCTACAACCCGCCGAACCTGACCTATCCCTATGGGTGCTACATCTGCGTCGTCGACGTGGACCCGGGCACGGGACAGGTCAAGATCCGGCGCTTCATCGCGGTCGACGACTGCGGCACCCGGATCAACCCGATGATCGTCGAGGGGCAGGTGCACGGAGGCCTCGCCGACGGAGTGGGCATGGCGCTCATGGAGCTAATTGCCTTCGACACCGACGGCAACAACCTCGGCGGGTCCTTCATGGACTACCTGCTGCCGACGTCGATGGAGTGCCCGGACTGGGAGCTCGGCGAGACGGTCACCCCGTCGCCGCATCACCCCATCGGGGCCAAGGGCGTCGGCGAGTCGGCCACGGTGGGCTCGCCTGCCGCGGTCGTCAACGCGGTCATCGACGCGATCAGCCCGTTCGGCGTGCGCCACGCGGACATGCCGCTGACCCCGGCAAACGTCTGGCGGGCAATCCAGGGCCGCAACGTCCGCACGGACATGGCCGTCGAGTAGCTGTGATGGGCACGCGGGCAGTGCACGACCGGGCCGAAGCGCTCCGCGCCGAGGGCATTCCGTTCGTGCACGCCCGCGTGGTCCTCGCCGAGCGTCCCACCTCGGCCAAGCCCGGCGACGAGGCGCTCGTCCTCCTCGACGGGACCATCGAGGGGTTCGTCGGGGGACAGTGCGCGCAGTCCACGCTGCGGGCCCAGGGCCTGGCCGCGATCGAATCCGGCGCCTCGATCCTGTTGCGCATCTCCCCGACCGCCGAGCCCGAGCAGGCGGGCAAGACCGTGGTCCACAACCCCTGCCTGTCCGGCGGGACACTGGAGATCTTCATGGAGCCGGTACTTCCCGCACCCGTGATCGGCGTCGTCGGCGACGCCCCGATCGCTGACGCCTTGGCGCGGGTCGGCGCGGCCCTCGGGTACGCGGTCGAGCCGTGGTCGTTGGAGCGCATGCGCACGACCGACGCGGTGGTGGTCGCCTCCCATGGGTTCGACGAGGAGCAGGCCATCGTCGATGCGCTCACGGCCGGTATCCCCTACGTGGGCCTGGTCGCCAGCCCCAAGCGGGGCAAGGCCGTCCTTGAGTCCCTTGACGTCGACGAGGCGCTGAAGGCACGGGTGCGCACGCCGGCCGGCCTCGACATCGGCGCGAGGACACCGGAGGAGATCGCGCTGTCGATCCTCGCGGAGATCATCGGGGCGCGTTCGGCACCCACGCACATCAGGTCATTGCCGCTGCTCGTCGACGAGCCCGCCGCCACGGCGATCGACCCGATCTGCAAGATGACCGTCGTGGCACGCGAGTCGTCCCTCCATGCTGACGTCGACGGCACCCGCTGGTACTTCTGCTGCCCCGGCTGCCGGACCACCTTCATTGCCGACCCATCGGCGTACCAGCCGGCATGAACGTGCCCCTCGAGGAGCAGATCCCCAGCCCGCTCGCCCTCGCGGATGCCCTGGCGCAGCACGATTACCTCGCCGAGGAGGGCCTGGCCACCGCGCTCTTCTGCGCGGTCCGGCTCCCCCAGCCGTTGCTGCTCGAGGGAGAGGCGGGCGTCGGCAAGACCCAGGCGGCGAAGGCACTCGCCGACACGCTCGACACGCCGTTGATCCGCCTGCAGTGCTTCGAGGGCATCGACGCCTCGGAGGCGTTGTACGAGTGGAACTACCCGCGCCAGCTGCTCGGCATCCGGCTGGCCGAGGCCGCCGGATCGAGCCTGGCGGAGGAGTCGCTGTTCTCCCGCGAGTACCTCATCGAGCGCCCACTGCTGCGGGCGCTCGAGCATCCGGGGCCAAGCCCGGCGGTGCTCCTCATCGACGAGGTGGACCGGGCTGACGAGGAGTTCGAGGCATTCCTGTTCGAGTTGCTGGCCGAGAACACGGTCACCGTCCCGGAGATCGGCACCCTGCATGCTGCCGTGCCGCCGGTCGTCATCCTGACGTCCAACCGCACCCGCGACCTGCATGATGCACTCAAGCGCCGTTGCCTGTACCACTGGATCGACTACCCCGACCTGGCTCATGCCACGCGGATCGTGCGGCTGAGGGTGCCCGACGCCGACCCCGAGCTTGCCGCGCAGATCGCGGGTGCCGTTCAACGACTGCGCAGCGTGCAGGTGCAGAAGCCACCGGGGGTTGCCGAGGCGATCGACTGGGTGCACGCGGCGACGCTGCTCGGCATCACCCGCCTGGATTCGGAGGCGGTGGAGCGCACCCTCGGCTCGGTGCTGAAGTACCGGGAGGACCAGGACATGGTCCGCTCCGCGGGCCTGGCCTGGGTGGCGGGTGGCTGAGTCACCACCGCGGCGCGACTCGACCCGGCTGCCCGACATCGCGGCCGCGTTCGGCCACCTCCTGCACTCCGCAGGCGTGCCGGTGACACCTGAGCGCAGTGCGCGCTTCGGCGCCGTCGTCACCCTGGCCCGGCCAGCCACGGTCGACGAGTTGTACTGGCTCGGCCGGGTCACCCTGGTGACCGACCACGCCCAGGTGGACACGTACGACGCCGTCTTCCGCCAGGTCTTCCAGGGGATCGTCGACATGGCCGACTTCCGCGGGGACAGCCCCGCTCCCCCGCCCCCCTCGACGACGCCGTCCGGGGAGCGCAGTCCCGGGGATCCGCAGCGCAAGGGCGAGGCGCCGTCGGGGCCGCACGGCACCAGCGCGATGCCGGGGGAGCGAACGGAGGACGACTCGACCGACGACGACGAACCCAGTGCGCTGGCCGCCATGAGCCAGGAGGAGCGGCTGGCGGGCAAGGACTTCGCCGCGTGCACGGAGGAGGAACTGGCCCTCATCCGCAGGCTGGTCGACCGCCTGCCGCTCGTGCCGCCGATGCGGCGGAGCCGGCGTAGCCGGCGGCATCCGGCGGGCGCCCGCCTGGACGTGCGCCAGACCCTGCGGCGCGCGCACCGGACGGCCGGGGACCCGGTCGACCTCGTGCGCCGGCGGCGCACGCAGCGTCCGCGGCGCGTCGTGCTCATCGCCGACGTCTCCGGGTCGATGGAGCCCTACGCCCGGGTCTACCTGCACCTCATGCGCGGCGCCGTGCAGGCGCTGCACGCCGAGGCGTTCGTCTTCGCGACGCGGCTGACCCGGCTGACCCGGCCGCTGTCGATGACCCACCCCGACATCGCGTACCGCACCGCGGTGGTGGCGGCCCCGGACTGGTCCGGCGGCACGAGGATCGGCCGGGCCCTGCTGGAGTTCGTCGAGTCGTACGGCCGTCGCGGCGTGGCCCGCGGCGCGGTCGTCGTCATCGTCTCCGACGGCTGGGAGATCGAGGACCCGGCCATGGTCGGCGAGGCCATGGCGCGGCTGTCCCGCCTGGCCCACCACGTCATCTGGGTCAATCCGCGCAAGGCCGGGCCGTCGTATGAGCCGCTCGTCGGCGGAATGGCCGCCGCGCTCCCTTTCGTCGACACCTTCGTGTCCGGCCATTCCGTCCGCGCTCTGGAGGAGGTCATGGCCGCCATCTCGGGCGCAGTGGCCAGGTCAGCCGGCCCGAGCCGCGCCGTAGGGTGACGACGTGACTCCCACCGACGACGGCCTGACCCACCTGAACGACCGGGGCGAGGCCCGCATGGTCGACGTGACCGGCAAGGACGTGACCACTCGCTCGGCGACCGCCCGGTGCCGCGTGAGCGTCTCCGCCGAGGTTGCCGCTCTGCTCCAGGCCGGCGGCCTGCCCAAGGGCGATGCCCTCGGGGTTGCGCGCATCGCCGCGATCCAGGCGACCAAGCGCACGCCCGACCTGATCCCGCTATGCCACCCGATCGCGGTTCACGGCGTCGACGTGGACGTCGCCGTCGTCGACGCCGAAGGCGGCACCGTCGTGGAGATCATCGCGACGGTGCGCACAGCGGACCGGACCGGCGTCGAGATGGAGGCCCTGACCGCGGCCGCCGTCGGCGGGCTGACCGTCATCGACATGGTCAAGGGCAGGGACCGCGGCGCAGCGATCCGCGAGGTGGTGCTGCTGGAGAAGCGTGGCGGACGCTCCGGGCATTGGACGCGCCAGCCGTGACCGATCCGGCCCGCCGCGCGCTCGTGATCACGGCATCGACGCGGGCGGCCGCTGGCACGTGGGCGGATACCTCGGGGCCACTGCTCGCCGAGGGGCTGCGGGGCCTGGGCCTGGCGGTCGATGGCCCGGTGGTGGTGTCCGACGGCGAGCCGGTGCGGGCGGCCCTGCTCCAGGCCGTCGCCGACGGGTACGACCTCGTCGTAACGACGGGCGGGACCGGTCATACCCCGCACGACCTCACGCCGGAGATGACCCGTGCCGTGATCGACCGCGAGTCCCCCGGGCTGGCCGAAGCGGTCCGGGCCCATGGCGTCGCTTCCGGCGTGCCGACGGCCGTCCTGTCGCGAGGCGTCGCCGGGCTGGCCGGGCGGACGCTCATCGTGAACCTGCCCGGTTCGCCGGGCGGGGTAAAGGACGGGTTGGCCGTGCTGTGCCCCGTCGTCATGCACGCGATCGACCAGATCCATGGCGGGGATCACCCCTCTGGCACGAGCGGATAGCGGTAGATTCGCGTCCCGCGGCGAGAGCACCTGTGCCTGACCTGCACCGCCGCGGCAATGTCAACGCGGCAGAACGTCAACGAAGGGGCAAGCCCGTGACCGCGTCCGTGCTCGATCACGATCACACCGGCGCCGCAGACTGCTGCGCGACCCGCACCACGGTGGCGGCGGCATTCGCGAAGTCGCTGGTCGCTGGCATTCATACGCCGGATGCGCGCGACATCCTCGCGGCGAGCGGTACCGCCGAGCGGAGGAAGGTGCGTGCCGACAGGGTTGACGTGCTTGTGCTTGGCTCCATCGCCACAGGCAACCCCAGCCAGCCCAGCGCGGAGGCCATGGGGGTGCGCGACGGGCGCATCGTCGCCATCGGGAGTCGAGCGGAGCTGGACGGCCTGGCTGGCGAGGAGACGCAGGTCGTGGAGAGCGGGGACGGGGTGGTGATCCCCGGCCTCATCGAACCGCACATGCACCTGTGGTCGACGGGGCTGTTCGTCGGCTGGGAGGACTGCTCGAAGGAGGCCAACCCGACCTTCGACGACGTGGTGGCGACCATGAAGGCGGCCGCCGCCAAGGCGCAGCCGGGCCAGTGGATCTGTGGCCAACTCTTCGACCCCAGCCGCTACCCCGGCGAGCCAGACCTCACCGCAGACATCCTCGACCAGGTGAGCACCGACATCCCGGTCGCGGTCGCGAACGCGTCCATGCACTACATCTACGTCAATGCCGCCGCCTTTCGGGCGGCCGGTATCACCGCGGAGACTCCCGATCCGCCGAGCGGGAAGTTCTACCGGGTCGACGGCAAGCTGACCGGCGTGGTGGGCGAGGCGAACGGGATCCTGGCTATCGCCAGGGCGATGCCGCAGAAGACGCCTGAGGAGTTCGCGACGGCGCTGCGCCTCATCATGAACACGGCGGCCGAGCGCGGCGTTACGTCGATGCGCGAGGCATCGACCGGGAACATCATGGGCGTCCAAGAGGTCGGCCTCCTCCACCAGATCAACGCTGCCGCGATGCTGCCGACCCGGATCACAACGGCTCAGACGTCGCTCGTCCCGAATGCCACGTGGGCCGAGGCGGGAATCACCCCCGGCTTCGGCGACGACATGGTCAAGGCCACTGCGTGGAAGGTGATCGGGGACGGCTCGAATCAGGGGCGCAGCGCCTACCTCCGCGATGCCTATCTCGGTCGGATGGGCGAGTTCGGGATGATCAATTTCAGCCTCGACCAGATCAAGGCGTACATCCGGGAGGGACATCAAGCCGGCTGGCAGGTGATGGTTCACGCGAACGGTGATGCGGCGCTCGACGTCATCCTCACCGCCTACGAGGGAGTCCTCGCGGGGACCGCGCCCCACGACCTCCGACACCGCGTGGAGCACGTCTCCATCAGCCACCCCGAGCAGTTCCGCCGGATGGCAGGGGCCGGGATCTCGCCGAGTTTCCTCATCGCCCACATCTACTGGTGGGGCCGGGTGCTCCGCGACAATATCCTCGGCCCCGAGCGCGCGAACGGCCTGCACCCCGTCAAGACCGCGCTCGACTTCGGGCTGCGACCCTCGCTCCACAGCGACTACAACGTTAGCCCGATCCATCCGCTGCGCTCGGCGAGCATCGCCGCGCTCCGCACGACGCAGGAGGGCGGTGACGTGCTCGGACCTGACCTCCGGGTGACGCCGGAGCAGGCACTGCGTGCAGTGACCACGGACGCGGCCTGGCAGACGCACCAGGATGATTGCGGATCGCTGGAGGTCGGCAAATACGCCGACTACGCGATCGCATCCGCGAACCCGTGGACCACCGACCCGGCGGCCTGGCCGGAGATCACCTTCCGCGAGACGCGCCTCGGGGGAGTCGTCGCCTGGAGCTCGCCCGGGCCCACGTCCTAGCGCTTGCTCGCCGCGAGGAGGAGCGTCGCGACGTCGACGACCTCGACGCCCTCGGCAATGCCCTCGCTCTGGCGACTGGTGACGGCGTCGTTGAGCATGACCGAGCAGAACGGGCAGGCCACCGCGATCTTGGCCGCTCCGGTGCCGATCGCCTCGTCGCCGCGGTTCTTGTTGACCTGGCTGCCGATCTTCTCCTCCATCCACATGCGCGCGCCGCCGGCGCCGCAGCAGAAGGACTTGTCCGCGGTGCGGGCCATCTCGACCTTGGTCGCACCGGTGGCCTCGATCAGGTCGCGCGGCGGGATGTAGACGTCGTTGTGCCGGCCGAGGTAGCAGGGGTCGTGGTACGTCACCGTCTGCGCCACCGGGGCGACCGGGGTGAGCCGACCGGCCTTGACCAGGTCGTTGAGCAACTGGGTGTGGTGGACGACCTCGTAGTCGCCGCCCAGCTGGGGGTACTCCCGCTTGAGGGTGTTGAGGCAGTGCGGGCAGGTGACGACGATCTTGCGGGCCTTGATCTCGTTGAGCATGGCGACGTTCTGCATGCCCTGCATCTGGAACAGGAACTCGTTGCCGGCCCGCCGGGCCGGGTCGCCCGTGCAGGTCTCCCCCTCGCCGAGCACCATGAACTGCACGCCGGCGATGTGCAGGAGTTCGGCGACCGCCTTGGTGGTCCGCTTCGCCCGGTCCTCGAACGCACCGGCACAGCCCACCCAGAAGAGGTAGTCGACGTCCTCGGGGATGGCCTCCTCGCCGTCCATGCCGAACACGCGGACGTCGAAGTCGACCTCCTCGATCCAGGCGTTGCGGGTGCTGGCGTTCATGCCCCACGGGTTGCCCTTGTTCTCGACGTTCTTGAACATGCCGTTGAGCTCGCTGGGGAACTCGGTGGCGATCATGACCTGGTAGCGGCGCATGTCCACGAAGTGGTCGATGTGCTCGATGTCGACGGGGCACTGGTTGACGCAGGCCCCGCACGTCGTGCATGACCACAGCGCGTCCTGGTCGATGATCGGCAGCTCAGCACCCCCGGTGCGGTGGCCGTCGAACGTGTAGCCGTCGTCCGGGGCGTGCTCGCTGCCCTCGCGGGATCCGATGAACGGCCGCTCGACCTCGGCCCGCACCTCGGCGCTGACGGACGCCAGTGCCTGCTCGTGCAGCTCGCCGAGGCCGGGGTGCTCGCCCTTGGCGGCCAGGAGGTACGGGGCCTGGGTGAACATCGTGTCGCGCAGGTTCATGATCATGAGCTTGGGCGACAGCGGCTTCTCGGTGTTCCACGCCGGGCACTGCGACTGGCAACGGCCGCACTCGGTGCAGGCCATGAAGTCCACCATGTTCTTCCAGGTGAAGTCCGCGATGTGGCCCTTGCCGAACGCCGCGTCGTCCGGCGGGTCCTCGAAGTCGACGGGCTTGCCCTGGTAGTAGATCGGCAGCAGCGGGCCGAGCGCGTTCGGACGGCGCGAGGTGTAGACGTTCACGGGTGCCGCGCCGATGTGCAGGTGCTTGGAGTTCAGCACGATCAGCAGGAACGACACGATGACGGCGATCTGCAGCCAGATGCCGACCGTCTCGAGCCACACCAACTGCGACTCGCTCAGGCCGGACATCAGCGAGCCGATCCAGTCCGAGACGAACGCGCCGCTCTCGAAGGGCAGGTTGCCGAGCGCGGCCTGCGCGCCGCGGTACAGGAACAGGGTCGCGACGACCAGGAAGATCATGAACAGGATGAGCCAGGCGCCCTTGGTGTGCGAGCCGAAGAAGCGCGATGCGCGGCCCAGCTTGGCCGGGTTGTTGGTCAGGCGCAGGATCGCGAAGATGATGACGCCGACGAGGACCAGGACGCCGAACAGATCCTCCATGAAGCCGATGACCGGCCACCCCCCGACGAGCGGGATGCCGAAGTCCGGCACGAACAGGGCGCCGTAGGCCTCCAGGATCGTCAGGCCGAGGACGAGGAACCCCCAGAACGCGAAGACGTGGGCCAGCCCGGGGACCGTCCACTTCAGTAGCTTGCGCTGGCCGAGCACCTCGGTGGCCTCCGCCGTGACGCGGGCGGTCGGGTCGACGAGCCGGCCGACGGCCGGCTTGCCCGAGCGGGCCAGCGAGACGAGGAACCACAGCCGCTTGCCCGCGAAGGCGAGGATCGCGACGGTGATGAGGATGCCGACGACGGCGCGCAGGACCATGTGTGAATCCACGAGCCGACACTATCCCGCCCGTGCGGCCCTAGCGGGTGCGTAGGCGCGTGACGAGCGTCTCGGCCGCGGCGAGCTCCGGCGCGAGGAAGCGGTCAGGGCCCACTCCGGGCACGACCGCACGGAGCTGGGCGACCACGTCGCCCGTCACCGGCGCGGGCTCGAGCGGGGCGCGCAGCTCGATCGCCCGGGCGGCCGTGACCAGCTCGATGGCCAGGATGCGGGCCAGGTTGGCGGTGGCTGCGCGGAGCTTGCGGCCGGCGTGCCAGCCCATGGAGACGTGGTCCTCCTGCATGGCCGAGCTCGGGATCGAGTCGACGCTGGCCGGCACGGCCAGCCGCTTGTTCTCGCTGACCAGCCCTGCCTGCGTGTACTGGGCGATCATCAGGCCCGAGTCCACGCCGGGGTCGTCCGCGAGGAACGGCGGCAGCCCGTGGGACCGGTTCTTGTCGAGCATGCGGTCGGTGCGCCGCTCGGCCATGGAGCCCAGGTCGGCCACGGCGATCGCAAGGAAGTCCAGGACGTACGCCACCGGGGCGCCGTGGAAGTTTCCGTTGCTCGACACCGTTCCGTCTTCGAGCACGACGGGGTTGTCGACGGCGGCGAGCAGCTCGCGTCCTGCCACGAGCCGGGCGTGCGTGACCGTGTCGCGAACCGCGCCCGTGACCTGCGGCGCGCATCGAAGCGAGTAGGCGTCCTGCACCCGGTCGTCGCCCGCCTTGTGCGAGGCGACGATGCCCGACCCGGCCAGCGCGTGCAGCATGTTCGCGGCGCTGACGGCCTGCCCCGGGTGCGGCCGGAGCGGCGCGTGCAGGTCGGCGCGGAAGACCTGGTCGGTGCCGAGGAGCCCTTCGACGCTCATCGCGGCGGTGACGTCGGCGACATCGCACAGGTGCTCGATGTCGGCGATGGCCATCGCGAGCATCCCGAGCATCCCGTCGGTCCCGTTGATGAGGGCCAGGCCCTCCTTCTCCTGCAGCTCCACCGGCGCGATGCCGGCCGCGGCGAGCAGGGCGGGCACGTCGGCCTCCACCCCGTCCGGGCCCAGGGCACGGCCTTCGCCCATGAGCACGAGGGCGCAGTGGGCGAGCGGCGCGAGGTCGCCGCTGCAGCCGAGGGACCCGTACTCGTGCACGACCGGCGTGATAGCCGCGTTGAGCAGGTCGGCCATCGTCTGCGCGACGAGGGGGCGGATTCCCGTGCGACCGCTGGCGAGGGTCTTCAGGCGCAGCAGCATGAGTGCCCGGACGACCTCGCGTTCCACGGGCGCACCCATCCCGGCCGCGTGCGAGCGGATGAGCGAGCGCTGCAGCTGGCGGCGGTCCTCGGGGGCGATGTGCCGGTTCGCCAGGGCCCCGAAACCGGTCGACACCCCGTACACCGGCACGGGCGAGGCCGCGAGCGCCTCGACCTGCTCCCGGCTGCGGGCCATGGCGGCCACGGCGGCGGCAGACAGCTCGACAGGTGCACCGTCGCGTGCCACAGCCACGACGTCGTCGATGGTCATGCCGGTGACGTCGATGACGACCGTGCGCGCAGCCTCAGTCATGAGCCGACCTTAGGCGCGGAGGTCCAGACGCGGTCCACGAGATCGACACCGGGTCGGTAGGCAAGGTGCACGTGGCTCGGGGCGTTGAGGCTGACGAGGTCGGCCCGAGCGCCCGTGGCGATCCGGCCGATGTCGTCGCGGCGCAGCGCCCGCGCCCCGCCCGCCGTGGCCGACCAGACCGCCTCGTCGGGTGTCAGGCGCATCTCGCGGACGGCGACGGCGATGCAGAACGGCATGCTCGTGGTGTAGCTGGACCCCGGGTTGCAGTCGGTCGCGATGGCGACGGTGACACCCGAGTCGATCATGCGGCGCCCGTCGGGGTAGGCGGCCCGGGTGGAGAACTCGGCACCGGGCAGGAGCGTGGCGACCGTGTCGCTGGCCGCGAGGAGCTCGAGGTCTGCCGCGCTCGCGAAGGTGCAGTGGTCCGCGGAGGCGGCCCCGACCTCGACGGCGACCTTGATGCCGTCGCCGTGCTCGAGCTGGTTGGCATGGATCCTGGGGATCAGCCCGGCCCCAACGCCCGCGACGAGGATCGCGCGCGCCTGGTCGGCGTCGAACGCCCCGCGGTCGCAGAAGACGTCGATCCACCGCGCGTGGGGCGCGCAGGCATCCAGCATCTCTCCAATGACGAGCGACACGTAGTCGTCGGGCCTTCCCGCGAACTCCTCGGGCAGCACGTGCGCACCGAGGTACGTCGTCTCCGTCGTCTGCTCCCGGGCAAGCCGGAGGGACCTCGCCTCGTCATCGACGGTGAGGCCGTAGCCGGACTTGGCCTCGAACGTGGTGATGCCGCTGCGACGGAACTCGTCAGCGAGCCGGACCAGGCCCGCGCGCAGCCCATCGTCCGATGCCGCGCGGGTGGCAGCCACCGTCGTGCGGATGCCGCCGGCGGCGTAGGGCTCGCCGCGCATCCGGGCGGCGAACTCCGTTGCCCGGTCGCCGGCGAAGACGGGGTGGGCGTGGCTGTCGACGAACCCGGGCAGGACAGTCCGGCCGTCGAGGTCGACCGCCGCATCGGCGGGGCCGCAGTCCACGGCCCGGCCGACCCAGGAAACAAGCCCATCGGAGATGACGACCGCAGCGTCGGCGATCAGCCCGAGCGGCCCCTGACCGAGGGATGGGTCGTTCGTGACGAGGGACCCGATGCCGGTGAGGACGGTGCTCGTCACCCGGCGGGTTCCGGCTCAACCGTGTCGAGCATGGGGATGTGGACGTGCCGTGCCCCGGCCACCTCGATCGCGCGCTCGTAGCCGGCATCCACGTGCCGGATCACGCCCATGCCAGGATCGTTGGTCAGCACCCGCGCCAGCTTCTCCGCGGCCAGCGCGGTGCCGTCGGCGACGCTGACCTGGCCGGCATGGATCGAGCGGCCGATGCCCACTCCCCCGCCATGGTGGATTGATACCCATGACGCCCCCGACGAGATGTTCAGCATCGCGTTCAGCAGCGGCCAGTCGGCGATGGCGTCCGAGCCGTCGAGCATCGCCTCGGACTCGCGGTATGGCGATGCCACCGACCCGCAGTCCAGGTGGTCGCGGCCGATCACGATGGGGGCGCTCACCTCGCCGCTCGCGACGAGGTCATTGAACGCCTGGCCGGCGCGGTCGCGCTCTCCGTAGCCGAGCCAGCAGATGCGAGCCGGCAGTCCCTGGAACGCCACCCGGTCCTGGGCCATCGTGATCCAGCGGCGCAGGTGCTCGTTCTCCGGGAAGAGGGCGAGCACGGCCTGGTCGGTTCGGGCGATGTCCTTCGGGTCCCCGGACAGGGCCACCCAGCGGAACGGGCCCTTCCCCTCGCAGAACAGCGGCCGGATGTACGCGGGGATGAAGCCCGGGAAGGCGAAGGCCCGGTCGTAGCCGCCCTTGCGCGCCTCGTCGCGGATCGAGTTGCCGTAGTCGAATACCTCTGCGCCCTTGTCCATGAAGCCGACCATTGCCTCGACGTGCTTGGCCATCGACGCCTGGGCCCGCTCGGTGAACTCCTCCGGCTTGCGGTCGGCATAGTCCCGCGCATCCCCGAAGTCGATGCCCTCGGGGATGTAGTAGAGCGGGTCGTGCGCCGACGTCTGGTCGGTGACGATGTCGATCGGGACGTCGCGCAGCAGCAGTTCGGGCAGCAGCGTGGCGGCGTTGCCCACCAGGCCGACCGAGAGCGGGCGACGGGCGTCCTTGGCCGCGAGCACCCGGTCGAGCGCGTCGTCGAGGCCGTCGGCGACCTCGTCGAGGTACCGGGTCTCCACGCGCCGCCGCAGGCGCGTGGGGTCTATGTCGATCATCAGGCAGACGCCCTCGTTCATGGTGACGGCCAGCGGCTGGGCGCCACCCATGCCGCCGCACCCGGCGGTCACGGT
>JAUXRN010000169.1 GCA_030681835.1 Actinomycetota bacterium | reverse complement strand
CGCCGCGCGCAAGCGGTCGGCGGGCAGCCCGATCGACCCGCACACGAGCGCCGCCGGGCATGCGGCCTCGCCCGCCCAGCGCAGCACGAGCGATGGCCCTTTGCCCAGCAGGCTCTGCCCGTCGAAGCTTCCCTCGCCCGTGACGACGAGGCTCGCACGGGCAACGGCGGCTCTCAGCCCGGTCGCTTCCGCGATTTCCTCGGCGCCCGGTGCGATCCCGGCACCCAGGACGGCGAGGGCGGCGGCCGCGGTCCCGCCGGCCGCACCAGCACCGGCCACTCCCGCCACGTCCCGGCCCGCAATGCCGGCGAGGACCCCGGCCCACGACACCATCGCGTCCGCCAGGGCACGGACCTGACCGGGCGACGCGCCCTTCTGTGGCCCGAACACCGCAGCGGCACCGGTGGGCCCAGTCAACGGGCTGCTCACGTCCGTGGCAACGGTCACCCGGCAGCCCGCCAGTCGGGCGTCCAGGCGTGACAGGTCCAGGGACGCGACCCGGCCAAGGGTCCCGCCGCATGCCTCCACCGGACGCCCCGTCGCGTCCAGCAGGACCGCGCCGAGCGCCTGCAGCATCCCGGCGCCACCGTCCGTGGACGCGCTCCCGCCCACGCACAGCAGCAGTTCGTCGATGCCCAGATCGAGCGCCGCGCGGATGGCGTCGCCCAGCCCGTGCGTGCTGCTGGCGAGGGGTTCCAGTCGGCCACTGTGCAGCCGGGCCAGTCCGCACGTGCTCGCCAGTTCGACGGCCGCGCGCCGCCCGGTCACCGCGATGACCGCCGTTCCCGGGACCAGCGTTGGGCCCCGTGCCTCGACCGCGTGTGCCGAATAGCCGGCTCGGACGAGGGCATCGATCGACCCGTCCCCTCCGTCGGCCATCAGCACGACATCGACGACTGCTCCCGGGAGCGCAGCGCGGACCCCGGCGCTCATGGCTTCCGCTGCCTGCGTGCTCGACAGCGACCCCTTGAACGCCGAGGGGGCGACGAGCACTCGCATTCCCGCCTGCGGCCCCGTCGCATCGTGCGACAGGATGGGGGTGGCGTCCACCCTGCCAGCCAACACCACGGGGAGACCGAGTGTCCGAGAGCCCGTCGGTCGATCAGCAGGACTTCGATGCACCCCTGGTGGCGGCCTGGCAGCGCGCCATGGCCGCGGCGCGCCGTCCGCTGCAGATCCCCGGCCACAAGAACAGGTACGCAGCCGACGCACCCGCGCTCGGCGACGACCTGCTCCGCTCGCTCGTGCGCGACGATCTGCCGTTGCAGGGGGGCGTGGACGACAACGCGTTCACGCATCACTACCTGGCGCAGGCCGAGGCCCTGTGGTCCGCTGCGGTCGGTGCAGACCATTGCCGGTTCCTCGTCGGCGGCTCGTCGCAGGGCAACATCGCTGCGCTGTCGACCATCACGCATCCCGATCGACCCGTCGCCGTCGACCGCACGTCGCACCGGAGCACGCACGCTGCCCTGGTGATCACGGGGGCCCGGCCGGTGTGGATCTACCCGGATCTCGACCCTGAGTTCCGCCTGCCCATCGGCATCCCGGCTGCCGACCTGCAGGGCGTGAGCGCGGACGTCACTGGCTGCTTCGTCACCTCGCCGTCGTATGTCGGATCGCTCTCCGACGTCCCGGGGCTGGCTGCTGCGGCGCATGCCCGCGGCATCCCGCTGGTCGTCGACCAGGCGTGGGGAGCGCACCTGGGCTTCCTGCCCGGTCGCGGCGCGCTGGCCCAAGGCGCGGACGTCGCGGTGACCAGCGTGCACAAGGCGCTCATGGGCTATTCGCAGACGGCGGTCCTGAGCATGCGTGCCGGCCTCGTGGGGCGCGGGCAACTCGACCGGTGCGTCGACCTCGTGGCCACCACCTCGCCGTCCGGCACGCTGCTGGCGTCGATCGATGCCACGAGGGCTGTGCTGGAGCGGGACGGCGGGGCGGCGCTCGACCGGACGATGGAACTGGTGACGGGAATGCGCCGACGGCTGTCGGCGGTGCCGGGCGTGGTCGTGCTCGACGACAGCAACGTCCCTGGCGGCGTCGACCCCTTCAAGGTGTCGCTGTGGCTGCCCCGGACGGGCGCGTCCGGCGTCGACCTGAACCAGCGGCTGTGGGACCTCGGCCACGGACCCGAATCCGCGGACCGCGACACCCTCGTGCTGACGATGACCCTGCTGGACGAGCCCGCCTTCGTCGACGAGGTCACCGACTGCCTCATCGCGCTGATCGAGGAAGGCCGTGGCGAGCCCCGGGCCGGGGCATCGGCGGCCGTGTGGTCGAACGAGCCGGAGGTCGTGGTGACCCCGCGCGAGGCCTTCTTCGCCAGCCGTCGCCGGATCCCGCTGGCAGACGCCATCGGCGAGGTGAGCGCGGAGCAGTTCTGCCCGTACCCGCCCGGGATCCCCTTGCTGGCTCCGGGGGAGCGGGTGACCCAGGAGACCGTCGATGCGATCGCGATCGCCGGCCGGGTGGGCCGGGTGGCCTACTGCAGCGACCCGACGCTCCGCACGATCGAGGTCGTCGACTCCCTCTAGCCCCGGTCACGAGGGTGGTCTAGCCGGTTTGGTAGCGCAGTGCAGGCAGGGCTTCCTGCAACCGCGCGGTGGTGGCGTCCGTCCAGCCGTCGGGGTTGACCGCCAGCGCGATCGCCGGGCCCATGTTGGCGCTGTAGTTGTGCCCCACCTCGGGTGGCTCGCCGCCGCCGATCAGGTCCATCCCCACCTGGAGGAACGTGATCACCGGGTACCACTGCATCTCCGGGGCCACGCCGGGGCCGAGCGGCGGGCTCAGCCAGTCCGGCTTGCGCAGCAACAGGTCCGGGCTCCAGTAGACCACCGGGTCGTTCGCGTGCGCGGCGAAAACGATGGTCGGCGGCGCCTTCAGTTCGTGGCTGGTGTCGGACGGGCTCACCAGCACACGGGTGATCGCCCCGTCGCCGATGACCGGGTCCCACGCCGGACCCGACGTGCGCTCGTCCTGCCAGGTGCTCCACAGGACCGCCGCCGCCGGTGGGCCCATCCAGATGACGTGCGGGATCTCGGCGGTGACGTCGACCGGCGTGGCCGCCCCTGTCCATGCCCCCTGCGTGCCCATGGCACCGAGGGACTGGCCGAACAGGATCAGCTCCGGGCGCTGGTCGGCCGGCTGTGCCCGCCACGCAGCGAGCACGCCGTCGATCATGCTTCGGTTCTGGTCGATCGTCGTCTGGGGGTCGATCACGAAGCCAATCCAGCTCGGCACCGCCGAGTACTGGACGGCGACGGTCGTCACGTCGCCATCGGTGACGGCCTCGAGCGCGTTGATGGCATTGGGGTCCACCCATCCGGTGCCGGTGACCCCGAAGATGACGAGGTACTCCCGGTCCCATGCGCCGACCCGGTCCAGTTCCTGCACGGCCAAGGCGGTGCGGGCGTCTGGCGTGTCGCCCTGCTGCATGCCGATGTACACCCGCACCGGGACATCGGCCGGTCGGCCCGTGATCGCCGCGATGTCGTCGGGGGTCATCGTGTTGCTCACGTAGAACCGGCCTTCGCGGCCCAGCGTGTCCCACGGCGCGAGGCTCCCCTCGCTGCCGCTGTTGATGCCAAGGTCGGTCGGTGACTGTCCCGTCTGGTCGGCGTTGACACTGTCGTAGGACGAGATGAGCATCGAGATGCCCGTGCGCAGGCCGAGGGCACCCAGCACGATGAGCACGATCGCCACCGCGAGCCGTACGACAGCGATGGAGCGGTGGACCTTGCCAGGCTGGTGGCCGCTGACCCATCTGCGGATCGGGCCGATCCTCGCGAGCAATGCGGCGAGTCGGTCCGTGGCCAGCCGGGCCAGCCGGCCTAGGCCCAGCAGGACCACCATGATCACGGCGCTGACGACGATGAGCGTGACCGTCGACGGCAGGGCGGCGGGCATGTCGAGGGCCGACTGCTGCTCGGCCTGCCAGGTGACGGCCACGGGGACGAACGCGAGGGCGATCAGCCAGGCCAGCGCAGGCAGCCCGAAGCGCACGAGCCTCGGGACGCGCCATGCCCGCAACGCCGGAATCTTCCGCAGCGCCCACCAGGCCGTCGTGCCGATCGCGTAGCCGGCGATGGCGCCCAGCCCGGTCAGCAGGAGAAGGAAGACCAGGCGCCGGGGCAGGAGCGACGGCGTGAGCGCAGCGGCGAAGCCGAAGGCCGCCACGAACACCCCGGCCATGCTCGGCGGGGCGAGCAGGATGCGGCGCCGGGTGATGGTGGCGACGTGGCTCATGGGTGGGGACCCTACCCACACGGCACCTGCCCCGCAGAGGCAGCGAACGGCTAGCCTGCCGGGCATGTGCAGGAGCATCAAGACCCTCCGTCCGCCGTTCACCGACGATCCGACGGAGGACGACACGAGAGCGGCGGCCTTGCAGTACGTGCGGAAGGTGAGCGGGTTCCGGGCACCCGCCGCCCACAACCAGGCCGCCTTCGACGAGGCGGTCGATCGCGTGTCCGCCGCCACGCAGGACCTGCTGGACCGCCTGGTCGTACGGGGCACGGCCTGAGCCGGGGAGCGGTGCCCTCGACGGGAATTGAACCCATGGCCTACCGCTTAGGAGCCGGAAGGCGTCGTGTAGGATAATCCCCAGAGTGCTTGATTACCAACACTTTTCATGTGCCCGCGTCCGCGTGCGTATGCTGAGTTAGGCTGTATCAATGGCTGTACCGGGAGGGCAAGGTGGCGAAGACCGCACGACGACAACGCGGTGACGGCTCCCTGTACCAGCGAGCCAACGGCCTGTGGGTCGGCACCCTGGACCTCGGCATCGACGGCCGCGGCAAGCGACGCCGCTGGTCAGGAACGTCGAAGACCCAGGCCGGTGCCCTGGAGAAGCTGCGCGCCGCGATCCGCGAGAAGGACAAGACCGGCGCCGTCGGCCCCCGACGATTGACCGTCGGCGGATGGCTCGACGAGTGGCTCGCTCACATCGCGCGCCCCAACGTCCGGCCGAAGACCTACGCCGAGTACGAGCGATGCGTCCGCCTCCACCTGAAGCCACGCCTCGGCAAGGCACTGCTGTGGAACCTCCAGCCGGCGCAGGTCCGCAAAGCGCTCGCCGCGGTCGCGGCAGAACAGACGGCCGCGACCGCGAGGAACAGCCACCGCGTGCTCCGTACAGCCCTCCAGGCGGCCGCGAAGGACGGCCTGGTCACCCAGAACGCCGCCTCCCTCGTCGACCCGCCAAAGGCGCTCTCAGCCCCGCGAGGAACCCTCACCGCAGCCCAGGCAAAGGCCATCGTGCAGCAGTCGGCGGGCAGCCCTCTCGGCTCCCGATGGGCGTTCGCCCTGTACACCGGCGCACGGCAGGGCGAGACCCTCGGCCTCGAATGGGACCGGGTCAGCCTCGCCGACGGCACCGCCGACATCTCCTGGCAGCTGCAGCGCCTGGCCTATGACCACGGGTGCGGTCCGAAGGCCGGCGACGCATGGCCCTGCGGGCGGCAGCGCGGTGGCAACTGCCCCGCGAAGCAGCTCGTCGCCCCGGCCGACTTCCAGGTGCGCCCCATCGTTGGCAGCGCCCTAGTCCTCACCAGGCCGAAGACCAGCGCGGGGCGGCGCATCGTGCCCCTGGCACCGGTACTCGTCGAGGCCATGCGGGACCACCGCAAGAGCGGCCTGACCACCGGCCTCGTGTGGCGCGACGGCGACGGGCCCATCGACCCGAAGGACGACTACGCCGCATGGCAGGCCGCACTTGCAGCGGCAGGTATCCGCCCCCTGCCCTTGCACTCTGCCCGCCACACCACGGCGACACTGCTACTCGAGGCCGGGGTCGACGCAAAGGTCATTCAGGAGCTCCTCGGGCACACAGACGTGGCCACGTCCCGCGGCTACCAGCACGTCGATCTGACTCTGGCCCGCGAGGCGATGGATCGGCTAGGCCGAACGCTCGCCTAGCCCCCGAGCGTCAGGCTTCTGCATCGCGATCCAGTCGGCGACGACCTGGGGGATGACGTCGAGATCATGCGCGATCGTCGACACGTGCCCGTCACGCAGCTTGCATGAGTCCGCGAACTCCTCGGGGTCGATCAGGAGGCGGGCGGTGACCCTTCGGGCCCGGAGTTCCTGCGTCCGCCGGATGGGTCCGGACAGCGTGATGTAGTCGGCCGCGATCGCGTGCGCGACTTCGTGCGTGAGAACGGAGCGGGTCTCGCGGTAGGTCAGGCCGGGCACAATGAGGATCATCCGGTGGTCGTGCCAGTACTCGCCGAGGTGCCTGTTGGGGAGGTTGGCCTCGAAGACGGACAGTCCCATCCCAGCGGCGGCTGCGTAGGGGTCGTAGGCGATGCTCACCGGCCTCCCGCCTGCTAGACGTCGAACTCGTGCCCGTCTCCGTGGGTGCCTGGCTCGTCACCCCCAGTTGCAGGGATGCCCAGATCATCGTGCCAGCGTGTGACACTCGGCAGGGCCGGATGGGGGTCGCCGGGGCCGGGGTCTTCGATGCCGGTCATCGGCCGAGCCAGGTCGCCGTGCAGCTGTCGCACGTTCGAGGCGTCCACTCCCTGGGCGGCGTACCAATCATCGATGCGTTGCCGGCGGCGCACGGGGGAGGTGTGCTCGAGCATGACGCTGATGACCCTCTTGACGGCGTCCCTGCTCGCTCGATCGAGGAAGTCGACATCGTCGGGCAGTTCGTCTGCGAAGGGGCGGCCGGGCAGAGGGAGGCCGGCCGCCTGGTAGACGCGATCGCGCGGCACGTTGCCGACGTCGGCGATCGCGTTGAGGGTGCGGGTTTCGTACCCTCCGCGGTGGGTCCCGTTGAGGATCGCGCCGATCGTCGTGTGCGTGAGCTTGAGACCGCGGCGTGATGCCATTCGGTCCAGCTCGCGTCGCGAGGCGCCGGTGCGCTCGAGGATCTCGGCGAGGATGTCGCGGAGCGATTCCTCTGTCGGGCTGTCCATGTCCCTCACGATCCGGTGCGCTGGTCCCCTTGTTCAAACGCGACACGCTGTTGCCTGACAAGTAAAGCGATGATTTCCCCCGTGATTTCCACTTGTCAACCAGACAAGTAATGCCGTATGTTGCGCGCAACGCTTGTCAAAGCCGCGAAAGGGGTCCAAGATGCACCTCACCAAGAAGCAGTGCAGCAAGAAAGGGATCTGGATGCGAGTCAAGGATGCTGGCGCTCTCCGCCGGAAGCGCGAGCGGGCTGGCCTGACCCAGCGTGACCTGGCGTTCCTGTGCCGCTGCTCGCAGAACACGATTCACCTGCTGGAGACCGGCGGCATGGCGACCCTCTCGGAGGGGCGCGCCCTCATCATCGCGAAGCGCCTTGGCGCCGACTGGGAGGACCTGTTCGAGCCGCGCTCACTTGCCATGCCCGACGTGGCAACTGTGCAGTCCAACGCTCGTCGCCAGCGGGCGTCATGACTGCATTCGCGGAGTACGCCGCACTCGACATCGCGAAGGCCGCCGAGGTGATGTGCCTCTCCCCGGATGAGATCCGCCGCGCGATCAAGACCGGCGACCTGCCCGTCATCTACCGGGGCCGCAAGCCGCTGATCCTGCCCGAGGCGCTCATCGCCTGGCGCGACTCACTGCCCGTCACGAAGGACGCCGTGCGATGACCACGAACGCTGTCGTGGACCGGGCCGTCGCGGCCGCCGTCGCGGCCGCCGTCGCCGCGGAACGGGTCCGCATCGCGACCCGGATGCGCGCGCAGCGCGACGTCCTCCTGATGTCCGACGGCGGGGTCGTCGACGCCGACGCGACCCTCGCGGTCGCCAGCCTCCTGACGACTCTCGCGAACCAGCTCGACCCGCCGCCACCGGCGCCCTGATTCCCGGTCCGTGTGGTGCGGCGAGCCCACACGGACCGGGGCCCGACCCCGACTCCTCGCCGACCTCGCCAAAGGGAGCACTCGCCATGAGCAACTGCACCATCCACCGGCACACGTCGTTCAACGAGCACGTCGCCGACGCCCTGCTGGTCGTCGCACAGGGCCAGGTGTCCGACGCCCAGGACCGGGTCGAGTACGCCGAGGAGCACGCCGACGCCTGCCAGGAGATGGTCTCGGCGGCGCTGCGTCACCCAACCGGTCCGCGGCTGTCTGTCGTCGACGGTGGGCTGTGATGGGAGCCCCTCGCCGCCTGGTGCTGTGGCTGGCTTCCCGCCGGCGCCTGATCAAGGCGCTGGAAGCCGAGCGCGAATGGCGCATGAAGGCTCCCTCGACGCTGCTCGACTCGGAACGACGTGCCCGGAGCGCCGAGGGCAAGCTGGACGACGCCAAGGCCGAGGCCAGGACAGCGAAGAACGCCCTCGAGGCCGCGCGGCGGGAGCGGGACCACGAGGCGCGGGTGGCGCACGACGCGGTGACCCGCGAGGTCGTTGCCAGCGCGCGGCAACGCGAGGCCGAGGACGCGCTTGCCGAGATCAAGCGGACCGGCTGGGCACCCCTCGGTATGGCCCTCGTCACCTACACCCCTGACCACATGGTCCCCGGATCGGCGGCCACATGATCCTCGGCCTGATCGCCATCGCCCTGGTCGCCGGGTTCATCGGCCTCTGCGTGTTCATCGGCCGGGGGCACTGAATGCTGCTCATCGCGTCGGCTCTTGCGGCGGCCTCCATGCTCGTCGGGCCTGTCGTGCCCGTGTCCACCGACAGGCCCGGCGACCCTTCGTCCTCGCAGTTGTCGCGTGAGGAAGCCGCGGCGCAGTCGTCCCGTGGCCAGGACACCCAGGGACCACTGCCGAGCCTGTACCGAGGTGTCTACTTCCACGCCGACCAGGAGCGGTTCCGCCTGTGCGTCGGCCAGCGCGAAGGCCGGTTCACCTACACCGTCCGCGGCGGTGGGGGCGGGAACTACTTCGGCACCTACCAGCTGAGCGCCGCCCTCGCCCGCGGCGCGTCCTGGATGATGGCCGCCGAGTCCCGCAGCACCCACGACGGCCTGCGCAAGGTCGCCCGCGCTCTCCACGGGATCCTCGCCAACCACTGGAACAGGTACTGGCAGGACCGCGCCTTCTACACGATCCTCAACCACGACCACCGCTGGTCCGGCTGGCGCCACTGGCAGCTCAACGGCTCCTACTGCAACACCCTGGTCGGTGCACCGTGAGCGCCCTGCGCGGCATCGCTGCTGCTCTGGTTGCGGACCTGCAGCAGATGGACGCCGATGGCGCCATTGACCTTGCGGCATGGCCGGCCGCTCAGGCCCTCGTCGACGCCCTCCAGGCCGGTGCCTGATGGGTCTCGCTGAGGCGGTTGCCACCGCCTATCACGTTCCCCTCGCCCAGGCCGAGCGGATCCCCGTCCCGCTGCTGGCGATCTTCCACCGCAACGCCGTCCGCCGCGGATGGCTCACCCCCGAGGAGACCCCATGAGCAGCACCCCGAACCAGGGCGACATCCGCACCTGGGCGATCGAGAACGGCATCCCCTGCAACGCGAAGGGGAACCTCCCGAAGGCGGTCACGGACGCCTACTGGGACGCGCACGCCGAGCATGCCGCCGATCCCCGCGTCGAGTCCGAGGCCGGTGTCGACTACGTCCCCCCGCTCACCATCGAGATAACTCTCACGGACGCACCCGAATGGGAGGAGACCATCGCCCAGCAGCTCGCCGACCTCCTCGCCAGCGTGTTCCAGGCCGGCTGCGACGTCGAGCGTGCCCGCCTCCTCGCACGGAGCAACGCATGAAACCGATCGTCATCGACGTCCACGGCACCCCCGCCCCCCAAGGATCCAAGACCCTCATCCGGCTCCCGAACGGGCGCACCGCGATGCGGGAAGCCAGCAGCGCCGTCAAGCCCTGGCGCGCCGTCGTCGAGAACGCCTGCCGCGACGCCGGCCACGCAGGCCTGCGCCTGCCCGGGCCGCTGACCGTCCGCCTGTACTTCCGGCTCCCCAGGCCCAAGTCCCACTACCGCGCCAACGGCGACCTGCGCCCCGACGCACCCGTGTGGCACGCCCGCACCCCCGACGTCGACAAGCTCGCCCGCTCCACGTTCGACGCCCTCACCACCGCAGGCGTCATCACCGACGACGCCGTCATCGCCCAGCTCATCGCCAGCAAGCAGTACGCCGACGGATCCGCCGGCGCGCGGATCACCCTCACCCCCATCGAACAGGAGCAGTAATGGCCAGAGCCCGCACAACCCTCACTCAGCAGGTCCGCGTCGACGCCGACACCTTGTGCCGGGCGCTGCGCGCCGCGGCCGCGTTCTGCGACGCCGACAAGAAGTCCCACCGGTACCGCATCAACCTCCGCAAGGTCGGCTGGGCCGAGCTCGACGCCGGCGGCGACACGGAGACCGACCGCGCGCACCTCGTGGTCGCCGGCGGCGGCCCGACCCGGGTCATCGTCGTCAACGGCGGCGACCTCGACGCCGCCCCCGGGATGGGGTTCTCCGCCGACATCTCGCCCCGCGCCGCCGCGACCATCGTCAGGCTCTTCGCCCAGGCCGACGGTGTCGACCTGAAGTCCGACGGGAAGACCCTGACCGTCACCGCGACCGATGCCCTGTTCGACAACCACCGGCTCGAGGTCAAGCAGCTGCAGGCCTCCACCCGTGCGGACAGCGTCGACATCGCCTGGCGGATCCATGTCACCGGCGTCGATGATGACCTGCCCCACGCGGTCGCCGTCACGGCCGACACCTCCGCTTGCTTCGCGGCGGCCGCGAAGGCCCTCGGTGCCGGGGTCACCCTGGAGCCGGTCAGCATCCGGCAGGTCCTCGGGGTCCGTGCCCGGTTCGGCAGCACCGCGGTCGCGTGGACCCGCGCCCACCAGGTCGGTGCGGGGCTGGCCCAGAAGTGGGAGGGCATCCTGTACGGCGACATCGGCGACGAGTGGACTACCGACGACGTCACGCTGCAGCACCTCCTCGACGGGGCGCTGCCCCGGCCAGGGGACACCGTCACCGCCGCGAACGATCCCGCGGACGCGGCTGGCCCGATCGACCTGGACAACCTGGCCGAGGACGACGACGCCGGCGAGCCCGGGTTGACCGTGGTTCCCGACGACACCGTCGAGGCCGTGGCATGAGCGCGGCCACCGACGACCGCAAGGTGCTGCTGGAGGACGAGTTCCTCGACGCGGCACGCACCCTGCGCGACATCGACGCCAGGCGCAAGGCATTCGCCAAGTCCACTGCCGACGAGGAGAACGCTGCCCGTGAGCTGATCGCGAAGGTCCTCGCCGAAGGGGAGACCGGTGTCGACGCGGACGGGGTCGAGCTCGTGCAGGTCCGCCCCGGCGCGAAGGTGTGGAATGACGACGCGGCGCGGGCGAACCTGCTCCCGGAGATGCTCGAGCAGATCAGCGTCACCGAGACGGTGACCAGGCTGGACCGCACCCGGGCGAAGGACACCCTCGCCCCCGCGATCTATGCCCTGTGCACGCGCCAGAACAAGGCATCGCTGGTGATCCTGTGACCACCATCAGCGTCCTGGCTGAAGTCGCGGCCGAGAGGGACCGCGCGGAGGCGAAGTTCCCCAACCAGCATCTGCCGAACGGCACGAGCGAGGACATGTGGGGCGGTGACTGCATCGCCGCGAAGGCGCTGGTCGACTTCCACCTCGAACGGGGCACGGCGACGTGGCGCGAGGTGCTCTACGAAGAGGTCACCGAAGCGTTCAGCGAGGAGAACCCGTCGCTGCTCCGGGCTGAATTGATCCAGGTCGCCGCGATGGCTGTGCGCTGGATCGAGGACCTTGACCGCGTGATCGTCGAGGGTCCGGAGTGACGATCACCGCGATCTGGACGGCGTTCTGCGACGGCCCCACCAACCACGTATTCATCGACAGCAACGGGCTGCCCCAGAGCGTCGAGTGGGCCTTCGAGTCCGACTCCAAGTCCGAGTGCGTCCGCCGGGCGAAGCGTGCCGGGTGGTCGGTCGTTCGCGGAGTCGTGCTGTGCCCGAAGTGCCGCACAGCGAACACGAAGGAAGGTGCGGAGTGACCGTGCAGCGGTGGGACTTCGTGAACTCGACGCTCAGGGGGACGTGCGTCTGCGGGATGGAACCGGACGACGTCGGCGAGTACGTCGTGTACGCCGACGTGGCCCGGTTCCTCCCGGTCCCCCTGACCGCTGACTCCGAGGAGCCGCCGGTCGGGAGCGTGGTGCTGGACGACACCGGCACCGCATGGCAACTCGGCAAGGGCGGGTTGTGGTGGATACCGGGCAGCGCGTGGGGCCACACATGGGCCGAACTGCTGACCCTCGGCCCCGTCACCCTCATCTGGCGCGGGGGCGAGTGATGAAGGGGGCGTTTCGAGCGGAACGAGTTCGCGATTTCAACTCTTTGAGAACGTCAGTAAGTCCGGGGGAGCGGAATACTTCTATCCACAGGGCTCCCACAGGATCGAAACGACACTCGTGTAGTTCGTGCGCACGGGAACCCCTTGAACGGCAACTGTTTGCAGCCCTCCGGCGCAACGACTTCGGGCCGCGTCGGCTGGCGTTGTCCACAGGATCGACGCTGGCGAAGGTCCGCTATGCCACACCTTTTCCACACCTTTGTCCACAGGCATGTTGGACAGGTGGGCGTTCCTCGGGTCAATCTCGAGCCGTCGCGTCCGACGCCGAAGGGAGGATCCAGCCATGACCGTCACCGCACCGCCAGCCACCCTGGTGGCCCCTCCGCGCGGCCCGTGCCTGGCGTGCGGGCAACCGCTCCTGGACGTCGCCGGCTGCCGAGTCCACCCGGGCTGCGACACCAGCCCCGACGTCGCCGCATCGGAGATGTTCGCCATGATCGCCGACGCCATCGACAACCAGCCCCGCACCCTGCAGACCCGCATCGGGCCCAGCGAGATCGGCACCCCCTGCGACCGGCGCATCGGCTACAAGCTCGCCGGGATCCCCGAGACGAACCGCGCCCACGGCGTCGGCTGGAAGGCATTCATCGGCACCGCCGCCCACGAGCAGTTCGGGCAGATCTTCACCGACGCCGAGATCCGCCGCTTCCAGGACGTCGACGACACCACGGCACGCTGGTACGTCGAGGAACGGGTCACCGCCGGCGCCATCTCCGACACCGACATCGACGGTAACTGCGACCTGTTCGACGCGTGGACCGGCATCGTGTGGGACTGGAAGTTCACCACCCGGAACAAGATCCGCGAGCAGTACCGGCCCCACGGCCCCGGCGCCCAATACCGCACCCAGGCCCACGCCTACGGCCGCGGCTGGGCCGCCCGCGGCAAGGATGTACGCCACGTCGGCATCATCTTCATGACCCGCGACGGCGAGTTCACCGACCGGCACGTGTGGCACGAGCCCTTCCAGCCCGGCATCGCCGTCGCCGCGTTCGACCGCGCAACCCGCATCGACCAGGCCCTGGCCGTCCTCGGCCCCGACTACGTCCTCCCCGAGCTGCCCACCGCATCCGCGTACTGCACCTACTGCCCCTGGCACCGCGCCAGGAGCACCGACATCCCCCGGGGCTGCCCGGGTCACCAACAGCACGACACCACCGCACCACAGCCCACAGGACCACTCCTGGCATCCCTGTAACACCCAGCAACCCGACAACCCCGGAAGGAAACACCATGTCCGCTCTCGACAACCTCGGCGGAGGCAGCTTCGTCAAGTGGGGCACCCCCGGCCGCAAGGTCACCGGCACGATCACCGCGATGACCGAACGGCAGGCAACGAAGTTCAAGACGTCCGACCCCGACACGTGGCCGGATGGCAACCCGAAGATGCAGCTGCTGTTCACCCTCGACACCGCCGAGCGGGACGCCGACGACGCCAACGACGACGGGGAGCGCCGCTTTGACGTCAACAAGTGGGGCGACCAGGTCAAGGCGCTGCGCGCCGGCGTCGACGCGTTCAAGGTGCAGCACGGCCGCGCCCCCGACGTCGGCGACTCGATCACCGTCACCCACATCGCGGGTGCCGGGGGAGCAGAGGACCCGCGGAAGTTCGTGTACCTGTTCACCGCCGGCGCATCCGTCCTCGACACGGTCTCCGCGCCCCCCGCGGCCGCTGCAGTCGAGCAGCCGCCGTTGACGCCGGAGAACCCGATCCAGGACGTCACCCCCGCCCCCGCCACACCCGCGGCGGCACCCGCGGGGCCGCCGTCCGCGAGCGCCCTGCAGGACGCGAAGGACCTCCTCGCCGGCGGCCTCGACGAAGCCACCGTCATCGCATCCACCGGGCTGGCCGCGAACATCGTCGCCGCCCTGGCGAACGTCGTCCGCCAGCAGCAGTCCGCCGCCTGACACAGCAACGCCGCCCTGCCGCCCTCCAAGGGGCCGCCAGTCCACGACTGAGCAGGGCACAACCCACCACGACGAGCTGACCAGGAGACGGCATGAGCGAAGCGATCGGGCCACACGAAGACCACTGCCCTGCCGTCCCCATGACGCGGGAAGACGGGTCGGTGCTCTACGTCGGCTACTGCATCTGTGACGCGCTCCGCGACGAGCGTGAGGCCTGCGCGCGGAAGGTCGACGAGAACGCGGACGCCCACGCGCGAGTCGGGCTGCCCGAGTACGCGCACGCGATGCGCTCGGTTGCCAGCCAGATCCGCGCAAGAGGAGAGGCGTGATGCCTGAGCGGATCCAACGCAAGCGCACCCAGGGCTGGCGCATGCCCGAAGGTGCGGTGTACGTCGGCCGGCCTACGAAGTTCGGCAACCCTTTCGAGGTGTTCCGCACCGAGTGCTGCGGCTTCTGGGACGTGCGCGACGACAACGGCGTGGCGTACCTCGTGGACCATCGCGTCGCTCACGACCTGGGCGGCGAGCCATGGTCTCGAGCGTTCGCGCAGGGCGAGGCCGTGCGCCTGTTCGCCGAGGACCTGACTCACTGGTTCGGCGGGAGCCTGAAGAACGACGAGGGACTGGCGTCGGCCATAACCGGCCTCGCAGGCCACGACCTCGCGTGCTGGTGCCCCCTCGACGTCCCGTGCCACGCCGACGTCCTCCTCGAGCTCGCGAACGGCGGTGCCTGATGGCCCGTCACCCGATCAACAAGCGCAAGCCCTACAGGCCGGGTTCCATCGACCCGTGGTGGCACTACAAGACCCCGGCCCAGCAGCTGCTCTGGTGGAAGCAGGCATGGATGGTCACGCGAAAGCGGCACCTGCGACAGCCGGGGGGACCCAGATGAGCGAGAAGGGACACGACGCGCTGTGCCCGAGTGCGGAGGTCTGCTACGAGGGCCGCGGGTGGCTGTGCGAAGTGATCGCCGAGGTCCGTGCCGATGAGCGGGCAGGCATCCTCAACGCGACGATGAGCGCCGCCCGGATCGCACGGGCTACGGGCTACGTCGAGGGGCTGGCCGCGGCCGCCGCCCTGATCCGCGCGAACGTCGCCGCCGACCCCACTCTGAGCCGCACCATCACCGCCCCGGCCACGGGCGAGGCCGACGTGTGGGGGCAGGGCTGGGCCTGCCTGCGAGAGGCCGACCGCATCGACGCAATGAAGGACGGTGCCTGATGGCCAACCCAGGGATCCCCGACATCACCATCACCTGCATCCACTGCGGCCGCACCGCCGAATGCGTCACCACCCTCGTCGACGTCGAACACGGACCTGACGGAGCACCCGCCCTCCTCCTCCTCCGCGTCGACACCGCACCGTTGCTCGCCCACCAGCGCATCCACCACCCCAGGAGCAGCAGCCTGTGACCATTCAGCAACTTCGACTGACCCGCTGGGAAGACCCACACGCATTCGGGTCATGCGCCTGCGGCCACGGACTCCTCGAGCACCACCCCTGCACCTGCGCGCGGCCACGGTCCTGCATCGTCCACCTGGGCAGCTGCGAATGGTGCCGCTGCACGTCAGCCACCGGGCAGGCCGCCTCGTGACCCATCACGCGCAGCTCCTCGAAGCCGCCCTCGCCTGGCACCTCGGCGGTGCCATCGTCGTCCCCGTCCGCATGGACGGCAGCAAGGCCCCCGCCGTCAACACCTGGACCGCCCTCTACAAGGGCCAGCAGCCCCGCCCCACCATCGACGACCTCGCCACCTGGTTCGACGGCGACCGCAACGACGGCCTCGGCATCTTCACCGGCCACCTCGGCGGCGAGCTCGAGATGCTCGAGTTCGAAGGCCGCGCCCGCGCCGAAGGGATCCTGCAGCAGTTCGACACCCTCGCCGCCGACAACGGCATCGCCCCCCTCGTCGAACGCCTCCTCGCCGGCTACTGCGAGACCACGCCAAGCGGCGGCATCCACCTGTTCTACCGCGTCACCGGCGGCCAGGCACAGGGCAACACCAAGCTCGCCCGCTTCGCCGACTCCTTGACCAACCCGACCGGGTTCGACACCCTCGCCGAGACCCGCGGCGAAGGTGGCTTCGTCGTCGTCGCCCCCACCGCCGGCCGATGCCTCGACCCCGCCAAGCACCCTCCCGGATCCGCCTGGACCATCACGAGCGGATCCGTGGCCACCATCCCCATCCTCACCAGCGACGAGCGGGACCAGCTGTGGGCCGTCGTCTCCATGCTCGACCGCACGCCACCCCGCGACCCCCAGCCGATCACCGGTCCGCGGCTGCCCGGCGGCGCCAGCGACGGCACCCGCCCAGGCGACGCATTCAACGAGCGCGCAGGCTGGGACGACATCCTCGAGCCCCACGGCTGGACACCCGTGTGGAGGATGGGCCGCGGCTACGCCTGGCGCCGCCCCGGCAAGACCGTCGGCATCTCCGCCACCACCGGGCAGGCAGCCGACGGCGTCGACCGGCTCTACGTGTTCACCACCAGCACCGCGTTCGACGCCGAGACCCCCTACAGCAAGTTCGCCGCCCACGCCGTCCTGAACCATGGCGGCGACTTCACCGCCGCCGCGAAGCAGCTGCACGCTGACGGGTACGGCACCCCGCCCCAGCAGCCCATCGCGACCCCGCGCGGCGCCAACCCCCTCGACAACCTCGGCCCCATCCCGTTCAGCAGCATGCCCGACCCCAACCAGGTCGCCCCCGACTACCTGTCCACCGTCACAGCCGACGTCGACCTCGACGACCAGCCCCCCGAGCCCTACACCGGCGCCCCAGCCCCCCTGCTGACCCGGCCCGGCGACCTGGCCAACAGTCCCGCCACCACCCTCGCCCAGTCCGAGGACGGCCACTCCCAGGCCCTCATCGCGACCTACGGGCAGGACATTCGCTACTGCCACCAGATGGGCCGCTGGCTCCACTGGAACGGCCACAAATGGGCCGTCCAGGCGCACGGCGGCGGCATCGTCCGCGAGTACGCCAAGACCATCGCCCGCGGCTACCCCGACAACGATGTCTGGAAGGTCCACAAGAAGCGGCAGCTCACCACGCCTGGCATCAACGGCGCCCTCATGATGACGACCACCGACTTCCGAGTCGAGGTGTCCATCGACGACCTCGACGCCCGCCCCTGGGAACTCAACACCCCCGGCGGCACCATCAACCTGCGCACCGGCCACCTCGAGCCCGCCAACCCCGCCCGCCTGCACACCCGATCCACCCTCGTCGCCCCCGACCCCACCGCCGACCAGGCCGCATGGCTCGCATTCCTCGACACCACGTTCAGCGGCGACCACGCCATCATCGGCTGGATCCAGCGGCTCCTCGGCTACGCCCTCATCGGCGAGGTCCGCGAGCACATCCTCCCCGTCTTCTACGGCGCCGGCGCCAACGGCAAGACCGTCCTCCTGGACACCGTCGCCGCGCTCCTCGGCGACTACGCCACCCCCGCCCCCCGCGGCTTCCTCATGCAAGGCCCCCAGCAGCACGAGACCGAGATCGCCCGCCTGGCGGGCCTGCGCCTGGTCATCAGCTCCGAGACCAACGCCGGCGAACGGTTCGACGAAGGCAAGATCAAGCTCCTCACCGGCGGCGACAAGCTCACCGCCCGGTTCATGCGCCAGGACCACTTCCAGTTCACGCCCTCGCACACGATCTTCCTGCTCTCCAACCACCGCCCCGAGGTCACCTCCGGCGGCGACGCGTTCTGGCGCCGCGTCCGCGAGGTCCCCTTCGAGCACCAGGTCCCCGAGGAGCTCCGCGACCCCGAGCTGAAGGACCGCCTCGTCCACGATCACGGCCCATCGATCCTTGCCTGGCTCGCCCAGGGCGCCGCGAAGTACGCCGCCACGGGGCTCGCCGAGCCCGCCAAGGTCACCTCCGCCACCCGCGACTACGCCCGTGAGACCGACACGGTCGCGCAGTTCGTCGACGAGCTGTGCACCCTCTCTGACCCCGTCACCGGGAACAAGCAGGACACCGCGGTCGTCCGCAAGGCATACGAGGCCTGGTGCCAAGACGAGGCCGTCACGCCCGTCTCAGGCAAGGCATTCGGGCAGGCCATGCGGACCCGCTACCGGCTCCCGGTCGTCCTGTCCAACAGCCGCAAGTTCTACGTCGGCATCTACGCCCCAACGCCCGAGACCGGAGCCCAGAGACGCTTCGGAGACGACTCATGACCCGCCCGACACCAGCGACAGATCAGTCGCTGGTCAATGTGACTGCGCGACCTGCGATCATCGCCAGCACCTGCCCTCGACCTGAGACAGCGACCGATCCCCGGCACGCCACAGCGACCGATAGCGACCAATTCTCAACACTCAATAACACAGCACTCAAGGCTCAATCTCCTCACAAGCCCCGCAGCACAGCGACCGATAGCGACCAATTCTCAACACTCAGCATTCAAGGGACAGCGACTGATTCCACCTCGCCGGACATTGGTACTCATGCGTACACGCGTGCACGCGTCACGCGCGCGCATAAGAGACCAACCCCGCAGAGCGAGAATCAGTCGCTGCAAGACGAGCAACAAGTCAACTCAGGAGAGAGCAATGTTCGAACGCATCGAGATCCCTGCCAACGGCTGGATCCTCACCACCGCACTCATCCGCAACGACCGAACCGACCCCCGCTCCATCCATCGCAGGATCATCGGATTCAGCCACGACGCCGCCTGGGTCAACATCGGCCGGGCCCAAGGCCCCGTCGAACCCGGATACGACATGAGCGGGCACGACATCACGTGGTCGATCGTCTGGCACCTGGACGACGACACCCACGACGCAGTCGCAGTCCGCGCGCACAAAGCACTCATGCGAGCAGTCGAGCAAGACGGGTAACCTCCAATTCGGGGCTGAGGGCCACCCCATGACCACCACGAGCACCACGCCCATGCCAGCCTGGCTCCGCTCCATGCTCCAAGCCAAAGGCGTCATCAGCGAAACCGGACTCACCCGCAACGCCGGCATCCGCACCCACCGACCCTGCCACGCCGCCTGCATCGCCGGCATCGACGACAACGGCTTCGACACCTGGACCGACCCCACCGAACTCACCCCCACCGGCGAACTCCAAGCACTCCTCGACGGCCGACGCACCTGGGACCTCCACGCCCACCGAGCACTCACCCTCCGCACGTCCATCTCGATCCAGCACCGCCCCGCCGGCAACCCCGCCCGCCCCGTCCTCGCCCAGCACCGCTGCCACCAACCCATCCCCAGCAGCTGGGCTATGCCACCATGGGAACCACTCGCCGCCCCGCCCAGCACGGAGGACGACGAGTGCCCCTTCTGAGCCACACCCCCCGGCCATGGACCAGCCGCGAACTCGCCATCCTCACCGAGAACGCAGCCAAAGGCGCCACCGTCATCGCCGCCCTCACCGGCCGCACCACCGCCGCCGTCAAGGCCGCCGCCCACCGCCACCGCATCAGCCTGCGACCCCGCAACGAGCGCCGCGGCAAGGTCCTCGGCGAACCACGCACCGGCACCCTCGAGCCCCTCGACGCCATCGACCTACGCGCAGCCATCCTCGACAACGACCTCGACCCCGCCCGCCTCGAGTACCACACCACCCACGTCGCCCGCTCCCGCCGCGGCGAACTCCTCGACACCTGCCCCGTGTGCGCCGCACGCCCGATCGAGGTCAAGTCCACCGGGCTGTGCAAGGCCTGCCACCTCAACGTCACCACCGAGGCCTACCGCCACGTCACCAGCGAACAGGCCGCCGAACGCGAATTCGCAGCCGAACGGCAACGCCGGCACCGGGGCCACGGCACATGACCGGTCCACGAGGCCCACGAATCAGCGCAACTAAAGCGGCGCAACTAAAGCCCCCGCGTCGCACCTGGATCGACCTCGCCGCCTGCATCCACCATGACCCCGCCATGTGGGACCTCGACAACCCCAGCGCCTGGTACCGCGCAACGACCATCTGCCAGGCCTGCCCCGTCAAGCAGCAATGCCTCGACGACGGCCTAGACAACCCCGCCGCATCAGGCATCTACGCCGGCGTCCCACTCGACCGCGGCAAGCCCACCAGCCACCGCCAAGCCGACACCTAGCCAGCAGCACCCCCCCAGGCCGACCTCGAGACCTCGAGCGACCAGCGGCCGCATCTCGCTCCACCAGTGGGGCGCCCTTTCGCACTCCTCCGGGGGTAGGCGGTTCGATCACGAGAGAGCACCGGCCCGACCTTGCCCTGCCAGCCGCGCGTGCGCACGCCCGAAACTGGAGTTTCGCCCCGCGACGAGTTCGCCGAGCGTGCGTGACGGGTTCCGCACGCTCTCGGCATGACTTCCGGCCTGGCGTGCGCGTGCGGTTGCGGTCGCCCGATCCCTCGACGGGGTCGGACTGGGCCGCTTCCGCTGTACGCGTCGGCGGCGTGCCGGACTCGCGCGTTTCGGCAGCGGCGGCGCGCTCCCGATCGCGAGGTGCCGGGCGGCGCCGTCGACGTCGCGCCGCCCGCGGCCACGGTGATCCGCCAGATGCAGGCGGCGATCCTGGAAGCGCGCGCGGCTGCGTTCGCGTTCCAGCGGCTCGGCCGCTCTGCCCCGCCGACCTTGGCGTGGCGGTGCGACCAGGTGGCGCGGGCGATCGTCGAGGGCCTGCGCGAGTCCTTCGGCGACGGCGTCCTGTGAGGGTTCGGCATGGCTAGGGGTCGCCCGGCGGACCCGGGACGGGCGAAGCGTGGCACGGGGCATCGCCCGAAGCCGGGGGAGGCGAAGGCCGCGAAGGAGGCCGCGGGCAGCGACCTGGTCCGGGTCGCCTCCGCGCCGGCGGTGCTGACCTTCGTGGACAGGTTCCCCGCGCCTGCCTCGTTGCCGGCGGGGGCTCACGCGGTGTGGGCTGCCGTGGTGGAGGACCTGGGCGGGGCTGGCCACATGCGCGACTCCTACTTGCCGCAGCTCGAGGCGTACTGCGAGGCGGTCCTCCTCCACGCGCTGGCGGTCGCGGAGGTGCGCGCCCACGGGATCTTGATCCCGGGCGTCCAGGGCGGCTGGGTGAAGAACCCCGCGGTCACCGTGCAGAAGGACGCCGCGGCCACGATGCTCCGGTACGCCGACGCGATGGGCCTGACGCCGGCGGCGCGGATCCGGATGGCGCTGACCGAGGTCGTCGGCAAGAGCATCCTGGCTGCCCTGAACGAGTCCCTCGACCGGCCTCGCGCATGAGTGCCCGCTTCTCGCAGCGGGGCATCGCTCGCGCTGAGCGAGTCCGACGTTTCGGTGAGCGGCATGTCCGGCACATGAAGGATCGCTGGGCGGGGAAGCCTTTCATCCTCGAGCAGTTCCAGTACGAGAACATGATCTTGCCGGTGTATGGCCGGCTGAATCGCCAGGGCCGCCGCAAGGTGAAGCGCGCCCTCTTCGAGCTTCCCAGGTGGGAAGGCAAGTCCGAGATCACGGCGCTGCTGCACCTGTACCACATGTTCGGCGAGCCGATCTATGGCGGTGAGCAGTACGCGTTCGCGACGACGAAGCCGCAGGCGGCGATCATCTTCGACACCGCGAAGCGGATGATCAACGCGGATCCGATGCTCCGGGGTGCGACGAGGGTGTACCGGAATGTCATCGAGGTCGTCGAGACGGGATGCATCTTCCGGTGCCTGCCTTTCGACGCGGACACCTCCCAGGGTTTCCATCCGAACTTCGCGTCCGGTGACGAGATCCACGTCATGCGGAACATGGAGATGATCGAGGCCATGGTCACCGGCATGGTCGGCCGCGAGGAGGGGCTGTTCGTCGGCATCACGACCGCCTCTGCCCGACCTGGCGGAACCCTTGACCAGATCCGTGAGCTCTGGGGCAACGATCCCGACGCGTACCTGTACCGCGTCGGCGCCTCACCCGACGACGACCCGACCGACCCGAGGGTGTGGCGGAAGGCGAACCCGGCTTCGTGGATCACGATGGAGATGCTGCAGTCGCAGTTCCGGGCGCTGCCGCTCCCGGTGTTCAGCCGCCTGCACTTGAATCTCACGCCGACGGGCGGGGACAATTCGCGGGCGTTCAACCCGAAGGCGTGGGCGCTGGGCCAGGGCAAGCCGGAGATCAACCTCGAGGACGCGTGCATCATCGGTGTCGACGCCGCGCCTCGACGGGACAAGACCGCCGTCGTCCTGGACCAGCGCGCCGCCGACGGGATCCATCACACGAAGGCGTGGGGCTTCGAGGCGGATCCTGAGGCGGGGTTGCTGGACTTCTCCGAGCTCAAGTACCTGCTCCGGCAGCTGCACGAGACATACAACGTGACCCGCATCGTGGTCGATCCTGCGCACCTGTTCGCGATCATGGACGAGCTCCAGCGCGAAGGCCTCCCGGTGGAGGACTTCCCCCAGACCGCGAGCCGGATGATCCCCGCGAGCATGAACCTCTATGACCTGGTGCAGCTGGGGCGGATCCGGCACGGAGGAGACCCGTTCCTCTCCAAGCACGTCCTCGCGGCCGGGGCGAAGGAGATCCCGCCGTCCGGTTGGCGGATCACGAAGATCGACGAGAACGTCGACGCGGCGGTCGCGCTGGCGATGGCTGCGCACATCGCGGAGGCCGAATGGTCCCTGGGTGGGCCGTCGTTCGCGGAGACCGGGGGCGTCTGGACGATCTGACGCCGTGACAGGGCGGCGACGATGCACCGCAAGGCGACGTGGTCGCTGCCCTGATACCGCCTGCGGAGGATGCCCTGATGGGACTGTTCGGTCGCCGGAAGCGCGAAGAGCCACAGGACGCCATCACCCTGGACGAGACGTCGGAGCTGTTCAAGCTCTTCGCGGGGCAGTACGCGACGGCCACCGGCGTGTCGGTGACGTCGGACTCCGCGGTCGCCTCCGTGGCGGTCCTGGCGTGCCTGCTGGTGCGGGCCGAGTCCCTGATGCTGTGCCCCGTCGACGTGTACCGCAAGGAGGGGCGCTCACGCATCGCGGCACCGGAGCACCCCGTCCACTCGCTCATCGCCGACCAGCCGAACCCGCTCATCAGCGCCGAGGAGTTCTGGCGCTGGAACCAGATCACCGAGGACCTCCGCGGCTCGGCGTCCTCCCGCATCGAGTGGCGACGTGGCCGGCCGACCGCGCTGTGGCCGATGATCGGTCCCCGGCCCCGGATCGTGTTCGACAAGAAGACCGGGATGCTCGCCTACCGCTACACCGGTGACGAGTTCACCGACGCAGGGGACTACCCCGCCTCGGAGATCATGCACTCCAAGGGCCCGCTCCTGTCGAACAGCCCCTATGAGGCGAAGTCCCTCGTCGAGGCGACGGCGGAGAACATCGGCCTGGGCATCGCGACGGAGCAGTTCTTCGCCCGGTTCCTCGGCAACGGGACCCACTTCCCGGCCTACCTGCAGACCGATAAGGACCTCGTCCAGAAGGACATCGACGCCCTGCGCAAGCAGCTCGACGACGGTTCGGGGCTTCTGCCCGCGGGTAAGCTCCGCATCTTCGACCGCGGCCTGAGCGTCAAGCAGAACGACATGAGCCTGAAGGATGCCGACCTCACGGGGCACCAGCGGTGGATCCTCGAGCAGGTCTGCCGCACCTGGCGGGTCCCGCTGCCCATGGTGCAGGACCTCACCCACGGCACGTACACGAACAGTGAGCAGGCCGACCTGTGGCTGTCGAAGCACACCGTCGGGCCGATCGTCCGGAACAAGGAGGGCGTGATCCGGCGCTCCTTGTTCCTGCCCAGCGAGCGGGCGAGGTTCTACTCGAAGTTCAACGTCAACGCGATGATGCGTGGCGACTTCGCCGCCCGGACGGCCGGCTACTCGATCCTCATCAACTGCGGGGTGCTGTCCCCGAACGAGGCCCGCGCGTTTGAGGACTGGAACCCCTATGAGGGCGGTGACGAGTACCGGGTTCCCCTGAACACCGGTCCCGCGGGCGGGCCACCGGACCCTTCGGCGCTGGCGGCGCTCGGCGCCCACCCGGTCGCGAACCTCCTCGCGCCCCTCCTGGGGGACGCGAAGGAGCGCATCATGGCCAGGCACGCACAGAACGTCGAGCGGGGCCGCGGAGTGGAGGACACGGTCGCGTTCGCCACGGTCGTCATGGGCCCGATCGTGCAGACGGCGCAGCTCCTCGGCCTGGCGCTGGACCCCGAGCAGGCCATCGACCAGGCGCTGGCCGAGGCTGCCGCGTGACACCGCGGCGACGATGCGCCTCGTGACGACGACCAGGGTGCGTGACGGCCAGCCGCGGCCGTTCTACGAGATCCGCAACGCGGCGTCCGACGATGTCGCCGAGGTGTTCATCTACGAGCAGATCGGCGAGTCATTCTGGGGCGACGGTGTGGGCGCCAAGAAGTTCGCGGCCGACCTGCGGGCCATCACGGCCCCCCGGATCGACCTGCACCTGAACAGCCCGGGCGGGTCGGTGTTCGACGGGCAGGCGATCCACAACGCCCTCGTGAGGCATCCCGCCGCCGTGACCGTGTTCATCGACGGCCTGGCGGCGTCCATCGCGTCCGTCATCGCCCTGGCGGGCGAGCGGATCATCATGGCGTCGAACGCGCTGTTCATGATCCACGACCCCTCGGGCGGGGTGTGGGGCACCAGCGACGACATGATGAAGATGGCCGAGGTCCTCGACAAGATCAAGGACACCATCGTCGGGCAGTACGCAGAGCGCACCGGCCAGGCGGCCGCGGATCTCGCGACCGCGATGAGCGAGGAGACCTGGTACACCGCGCAGGAGGCGCTGGACGCCGGGTTCATCGACGAGATCGGGGTCGAGGCGTCCGCCACCGCGGCGTTCGACCTGTCGAGGTTCGGCTACCGGCACGTCCCGGACAACCTCACGGCCGCACCCGCGGCCCCCACAGTCCCCGGCCAGGGCGGCGCGCCCGGGCCGGCCACGGGCGGCGCGCCCGACAGCCCCGCCGACACCTGGATCCCCGGGCTCGGCTTCGTGAACTTCTGAACAGGAGAGACACCATGCGTGATCCACGCGAAATCGAGCGCGTCATCGACGAGACGCGCGCCGAGATGCAGCGCGTCCTCGCGCTGACCGACAGCGAGATGCCCCCACAGGACCGGCGCGACACCGTCATGCGGATGACCGGCGCCGTCACGGAGCTCGAGCGCGAGGCCCGACAGGCCCGCGACGAGGAGCTCGAGGCGGTCCGCAACGCCGTCCAGGGCGGCGCCACCGTCGGTGGCCAGTCCGCCGACCACGAGGCGAGCGCCGCGTTCGCCGCGTTCCTGTCGGTCGGCGAGATCTCCAACGCCGCGCTGAAGACCACTCCCGACGCCAACGGCGGCTACCTCATGCCGGACGCCGAGCGGGCGGAGATCATCGACATCGTCCGCAAGCAGAACCCGATCACCCAGGACGCGACGCTGTTCACCCTGAGCAAGCCGGGCACGTTCAAGGTCGACCTGCCCAAGAAGCTCACGGCGACGGTCGCGGCCCGTGTCGCGGAGACGGCCGCCCGTGCGGCCACGAACGCGCCGACGATCGGGAAGCAGACCCTCGAGTGCTTCGAGATCTACGCGAACCCCGAGCTGACGCAGTCGTTCATCGACGCGGTGGAGGGAGCGGAGGACTTCATCCTCAGCGACATCGCGGACACCTTCGCCGAGCAGTTCGGCACCGAGACGGCCGTCGGCGTGGGCTCGGGCAGCAACCAGGCGGACGGGGTGTTCGCGGCGACGTCGTACTACACGACGAAGCTGTCGAGCACGATCGACTCCCTGGACGCCGCGCAGGTCCTCGGCGCCTACTTCGCCCTCCCCGCGAAGTTCCTGTCCAACGCGAAGTTCTACGGCAACGGGGCGACGTTCGCGGCGCTGTCCGCGCTCGCGTGGCCGAACCTGGCCAACACGCCGCTGGTGCGCTGGGAGACCGGTGTCCCGACGATCATGGGCAAGCCCGTCTCGATCTGCGACGACGCCCCCGCGATCGGCAACGGGCTGTTCCCGCTGGCGTTCGGCGACCTCAAGCGGGGCTACGCGGTGGGCTTCCACACGCAGATCAGCACCCTGCGCGACCCCTTCACCAACAAGCCCTACGTGGGCTTCTACACCACCGCTCGCATGGGTGGCGTCCCGTGGGACCCGAAGGCCGTCCTGCTCCTGAAGTCCGACAACGCCTGATCTTGAGGGTGGGGCCCGGAAGGTGACCGGGCCCCACCCTCAGGTCCGACCCAGCACGTGAAGGGGAAGCCATGAAGGTCGAGTTCATCAGGTCGAGGAGCATCGGCGTCGCGGGCCCGGACGGGCCGTCGACACGGGTGTTCAGCGTCGGCGAGGAAGTGATCCTCCCGGAGCTGCACGGTCGCATGTTCATCATGAACGGCGATGCGCGGCTGCTCGAGGAAGGCGCCCCCGAGGGACCGCCCGGAGGCCTGCTTCCGACTGTGGAGGATGTCGAGCCGGTCGAGGATGTCGAGCAGCCATCGAAGCCCGGTCGCCGGAAGGCGACAGCCGACCAGGCGTGACCACGCGATCGAACCTGGCCATGGAGGCCTGACGGATGGCAACGCAGATCAAGCAGCGTCGTGACACGGCTGCGAACTGGACGAGCGTCAACCCTGTCCTGGCGCAAGGCGAGCCGGCAGTCGAGACGGACACGGGCCTGGAGAAGGTCGGTGACGGCGCGACTGCCTGGGCGTCCCTGAAGTACCGGGCGCCGCTTGTGTCCCCGATCCAGGCGGCGAAGACCGCCGACTACAGCTTCACGCTCGCCGACGCGTTGGCGGGCAAGCGGGTCATCGCGAACAAGGCCACCGCGATCGCGTTCACGATCCTGCCCCAGGGCACCGGCGGCGGCCAGGTGGCGTGGCAGAGCGAGAACGAGCTGAGCGGGTTCAACAGGAATGACGGCCTGCTCACCCTGACGCCGGGTTCCGGGGTGACGTTCATCGGGTCGGTGCTCACGTTCGCCAAAGGAACTGGGTTCACGGCTGTCCGGACGGCTAGCAACGAATGGGTGGTGCTCCCTTTCTCCGCGGGTAGTGCCTCAGCCCCCGTGGTGGACGAGGGTGCATCGACGAACGTCACCTTCTCGACCCTGACCGACCCGGACGGCGACGGGAAGAACTACCGCCTCGCGAAGTGGACGGTCGACGGCACCCTGGTCGTCACCACGACCGGCGAGGTCGACGCACTCGCGGTCGCCGCCGGCGGGCCGCGCGGGTCAAACAACTACTGCTCGGGCGGCGGCGGGGCCGCGGTCCGAGGCAAGATCACCCTTGCCGCCGCAACACACACGGTCCTCGTCGGCGCGTGGATCGGCGACTCATCGCCCGGCAGCCTGTCGAAGATCGGCGAGCTCCGGGCGCGTGGCGGTTCGCCGCCCCCGACGCCGACAACGGGCTACGGCGACTCCGTGTACCCCGGTCACGCGAACGGCGACGGCGGCGGGGCAGGTGGACCCGCGTCGAGCGGTGTCGCCGGCATCGGCGTCACCGACGACATCAGCGGCTCGGCTGTCGAATACGGCAAGGGCGGCCAGTCGATCACTTCGACCGCCGCCGTCGCGAACACTGGCCAAGGCGCGAACGGCCAGGCCGCAAGCACTCACGGTGCAGACGGTGTCGTGTACGCCCGGTGGGAGATCTGATGACCCGCGTCCGGCAGCAAGCCGCCGGCAGCTACGCGCTGGAATGCTCCACCGTCGACGACGGCGGCACCGCGCTGACCGTGGTCGCGCCGTACACCGTGACCGTCCTGGACGGCGCCGGGACCCAGGTCGCGACCGGGACGCCCACCTATGACAGCGGCGCCGACGAGCTGACCTTCGCGGTCCCGGTCGCGAGCATGCCCTCCCTGGACACGTACACGGTGACCTGGACCGGGGTGGTGTCGGGCGCAGCGGTGGAGTGGGAGACCGAGGTCGAGCTCGTCGGCGGGTTCCTGTTCAGCATCGCTGATCTCCGCGCCCGAGACACGGCGTTCGCGGACACGGTGAAGTACCCGGAAGCCGACCTGGCCGAGGTTCGCACCGCCGTCGAGATGGTCCTCGAGGGGGAGAAGGCGGCCGCGGTGGCGTTCGTTCCTCGAGGCCGGCGTGCGACCCTGGACGGGTCGGGCAGGGACTCGCTCCGTCTTCCCGACTTCGAGGCCCGCAGCGTCCTGTCGATCACCGTCGACGGCACCGCGTGGACCGGAGACGACCTGACGTCGATCATCGTGGACGACGACCGGCTGTACCGACCGGGTGGGGCGCTGTGGCCGGCGGGGCGGCGGAGCATCTTCGTGCACTACACGCACGGCCGGAACTTCGCGTCCGCCCCGATCCGGCGTGCTGGCCTCACCCTTGCTCGCGAGTACGTGTCCGACCCGAAGAATGGCTTCCCAGCTCGCGCGACCGCGACGAGCATCGGCGACCAGATGTTCCGGCTGACCATCGCCGGCCGCGACGGGGTCACCGGGCTGCCGGACGTGGATGCCGCGATCGGGGATCACGGCCGCCACCGGTATGGGACCGGGTGACCCGTGTCCCTGCAGACGAAGGCGTTCGATGCCCAGGACCAGCTCGTCACGCTCCTGGACGCCCAGGCCGGGCTGGATGGATGGACGGTGGCATTCGGCCTGCCGGCCGCCCGGGAGGAGAAGCACCTGTGGGTCGACGAGCAGGTCGAGGAGTGGACCCAGGGCGAGCAGTCGACCGGGATCGTAACGAAGGACGAAGCCTTCACTCTGTCAGTGTTCATCTACGTCCGCCGCACGGGCGCCGATGCCCAGGAGATCCGGGACGAGATCAAGGCGGCGGCCGGCATCGTCGCCTCGGTCATCGGCACGCAGCCGTTCCTCGGCGGGAGCGTCATGTACGCGTCGATCGTGAGCGGGGAGTACGACGGGGCGTTCGCCGACGCGGAGGGCCGCGCCCGTGAGGGAGTCCTGAACCTGAAGATCGGCTGCCTGGCGTTCCTGAGCGGCGCGTGACATGACGGCGACCATGCGCGCATGAAGTACACGATGAGTGAAGCCGTGCACGTGGACCTGCGGGTCGACGGCGAGGACTACTCCGGTGACTACGGTCCCGGCGACGTGGACCTGCCCGGTCCCGTCGCGGAGCTGCTCGCAGCCCAGGGGTTGCTGGGTGCCACCGAGCCCCGTGGGAAGGGCCGCCGCGGCCGCGGGGCGATCGACCCGGCCGAGGCGAGCGCCAGTGCCCCGGAACCTGACGATGACCCGGCCACCGAGGCCACCGACCAGAACACCGAGGAGCAGCCATGACGCTTCAGTCCATCTCGACCATCGCCGGAGTCGCGAAGCAGGGATCGCTGGGCACCATCGCCGCGAACCCCTCGTTCGCGCACGGCCTGACGGGTGGCAACCCCATCGTCGTCGACCCCTCCCAGGCGCCTGTCGAGGTGACGGTCGCGAAGCGGTCTGCCTACAACGTCTACCGCGACGGGGTGAAGAACGGCTCCAACATCGAATCCCTGGCCTACATGAAGGCCCTGGGCCTGTACCTCCTCGGCGCGCTCGGGGCCGACACCGTCACCGGCGCCGGCCCGTACCTGCACACCTTCTCCACCGCGGACCTGCCGTACCTGTCGATCTTCGCGAAGGGCCTGGACTCCACGATCGAGGGGATCCGGGACTGCAAGGTCGACGAGCTCACGCTCAAGTGGGACGGCGCGAAGCCCGTCCAGATGTCGGTCAAGCTCATGGGGACCGTGTTCTCCTACCCGGCGACGTTCACCGCGACCGTCGACGAGACCGGGGGCGAGGGGTTCCTCATCCCCGTCGGCGGCACGTTCCAGCTCGATCCGATCGGCGGGACCCTCGTGGACGCCGTCGTCATCGGTGGCGAGCTGACGATCAAGAACAACCTCGAGACGGTGGACCCGTCCGCATCGATCGAGGCGTCCGACGTGTGGGAGGCGGTGCAGGAGCACTCGCTGAAGTTGACGATCGTCCCGGCCGACCTGTCCGCGTTCCGCAAGACCGTCACCGGCGCCGGCAACGGGACCTCCGTGTCGGCCGCGGTCCCCGTCGGATCGGTGTCCCTGGAGTTCATGGAGAACGGCGGGGCGGGAACCCTCGCCGTGACCGGCTCCAAGGTCGCGTTCCTCACCGCGTTCCCCGAGGCGAACCCCAAGGGCGGCAAGGTCCAGGTCGAGCTGGCGGGCGTGGCCGTCATGCCATCGGGGGGTACCTGCCCCCTGGTGTACGCCCTGTCCAACGGCCAGGCCACCTACTGAGGAGCAGCACGTGATCAAGGGAATCATCACCTTCCACGACCAGGACACGCCCCGCATCGGCGTCGTCATCGGCACCGGGGAGGACGTCAAGGCCCCTCGCCAGCTCGCCGCGCTGGAGAAGCAGGGCTGGGTCGTCGACGAGCAGTTCGCGATGACGTACAAGGCGTGGCTCGCAGGCAAGCGGCAGGGCGACATCCCGGCGGACTCCAAGTTCGAGAACTGGGTCGACACCGTCGCCGACCTCGACCTGCGCCCCTCGGAGAAGCAGGTCAAGCAGGCCGTCGCCCTGGGGACGATGACGCAGGAGAACGCCGACGCGTTGCTCACGCTGATGGCTGATGACGAGGGGGAAGCCGAAGCGCCGCTCGGCTGATCGCGTGGGCGGCGCTGGAAGCCGGTTTCGGCCTGAACTTCGAGACATGTGACCCGCTGATATTCGACGAGGTGGTCGAGATGCTCGACGAGCAGGCGCGCAAGCGCACACGCGAGCAGCTGGCCAACGACCTGAAGGCGAGGATGGGCGGCTGATGGAATCCCGGGCCGGCAGCAACGTCCGCATCGACGGGGTCAAGCAGACCATCGCCGCGCTGCGCGCGTTCACCCCCGAGGTCGAGCGGGTCCTCGACGAGCAGATCAAGGACTCCCTACGGGCGACCGAGGCCGCGGCGCGGGCGTGGTATCCGCGCGGTTCCTGGGTCGTGGGCCGTTCCAAGAAGAAGATGCTCGGCTACGTCGCCGCCCGCGCGGGCGGCGGGAGCAGCAAGAAGTCGTGGGGCACCGGGCCACCCGGGCGACGGGCAGCGATCTTCGAGTTCATCGGCACCGGGTACGCGGGGGACCGCCCCCAGGTGCTCGGGCTGATCAAGTCACTCGAGGGACGCTACGGGTCCCCGGGACGGTTCCTGTGGGCGGCGTGGGACGCGACGGGCAGCGATGTGCTCGAGCGGATCGAGGAGTCCGTCCTCGGTGCGGAGAGGGTGCTGCAGGCGCACCTGGACGCAGCGGGGGAGGTGTACTGACATGGCGGTCAAGGTCACCGTGTACGGCACCGCGAACATGCGGCAGATCGAGGGTGCCCGCAAGGAGCTCGACCGGCTGGAGAAGCAGGCCCTCATCGCGTCGCGGGGGTTCGGGGCGAGCATGACGCGGATCAGCAACTCGATGAAGACCGCCGGCGCGAAGGTCACGCGCACCGGCCGCAGCATGACGACCGCGCTGACCCTGCCGATCATCGGCATGGGCATCGGGGCCGCGATCGCCTTCGACCAGGTCGACTCCGGCCTGGACACGGTCGCCGCCCGGTCGGGGAAGACGGGCGCTCAACTGGCCAACCTGTCGACCGTGTTCAACGACGTCGCTACGGATGCGACGCAGGGCATGGACGTGATCGGTGAGGTCGTCGGCCGGGTCGGGGGCAAGTTCAACCTGACCGGGGCAGCCGCCGAGAAGTTCGCGGAACAGATCCTCGACATGGCCCGGATCGCCGGCGTGGACGCCGTGACCGCCACGGATGCGATCGGGCAGTCGCTGACCGCATTCGGGATCCCCGCGCAGAAGGCCAGCGGCTTCCTCGATGCCCTCCTGACCGCATCGCAGAAGGCGAACATCGGGATTGACGTCCTGGCGTCCACGGTCGCGAAGGGCGCCCCCACGTTCAAGACCTACGGCCTCAACGCGAAGGAGTCCCTGGCGCTCGTGGCCTCCATGGCCGGCGCGGGAATACCGGCGACCCGCGTAGTTGCCGGGCTGAACTCAGCGTTCGCCAAGTTCGCCAAGGCCGGGGTGAAGGACGTGCCGGCCGCGCTGGCCAAGGTGCTGGCGGGCATCCGGGACATGAAGGACCCGACAAAGGCAACTGCATTGGCCGTCGACCTGTTCGGCTCCCGCGTCGGCGTCACCCTGGCCGACGCAGTGCGTACCGGGAAGGTCAGCGTCGACGACCTCACCACCGCGCTCGACGGATCGAAGGGCGCCCTCGACCGGGCGAAGACCGCGGTCGAAGGACCCCAGGAGCAGTTCGCCCGCATGAAGAACCAGATGATGCTCGCAGGAGCGGCCCTCATGACCGCGCTGCTCCCCGCGATCCAGGCGATCATCCCGTACATCACGCAGGCCGTGCAGTGGTTCCAGGGCCTCGACGACGGGCAGCGGAAGGTCATCGTCGTCGTCGGCCTCCTGGTCGCCGCGATCGGCCCGCTCCTGATCATCCTGGGCAGTGCGATCACCGCGATCGGCGCGATCGTCGGCGCCATCGCCGCGGTCGGCTGGCCCGTCCTCGCGGCCGTCGCCGTCATCGGCCTGCTCGTCGGCGCGGTCGTCCTCCTGTGGAACAAGAGCGAGGCGTTCCGCGACGCGGTCATCAAGGTCTGGGAAATGCTGAAAGCCGCGATCGCCTCCGCGGTGCAGGGCATCCGCGACAAGCTCGAGGAGAACCGCGAGAAGCTCGACAAGCTCAAGGAAGCGTTCTCCAAGGTGTGGGAATTCGTCCAGGCCTACGTCTTCCCGGTCATCGCGAACCTCGTCGGGAACTACCTGTCCAAGCTCATCACCACCCTGGGCTGGGTGATCGGCAAGGTCATCGACGTCATCGGCTGGATCGTCGACTTCGGCGAGACCCTGTACGAGGCGGGCAAGAAGGTCGCGATCTTCTACCTGGCAGCGAAGGAGAAGGTCGAAGGATTCTTCACAGCCGTGGCCACGGCCGGCGGGAACGCCATCGGGTTCCTGCAAGGCCTGCCGGGCAAGGTCAAGGGCGTGTTCCTCACCGCCGGCCAATGGCTCCTCGACGCAGGCAAGGCCATCGTCGACGGGCTGTGGAACGGGATCAAGGCCGCCTGGGGGTCGATGACGGCCTGGCTCAACGAGCAGGTCGACAAGCTGCCCGATGCCGTTAAGACGATCCTCGGCATCAACTCTCCCGCCCGGCGGTTCATCCCCGTCGGTGAGGCGATCCCGGAGGGCATCGCCGTCGGCGTGACCCGCACCTGGGGGAAGGCCACGAGCGCCGTCACCCGCCTCGGACGCGACGTCGCAGCCAAGGCGCGCAAGTCCGCGGAGCAGGTCATGTCCGCGCTGACCGAGCGTCTGGACGCCAAGAGGGGCGCCCTGACACGGCTGCAGGAGTTCTTCACCCGGGCCCGCGACATCATCGTCGACGCGTTCGCGCAGATGAAGAGCCGCGCACAGGCCCGCATCGACGAGATCACCGGCACCCTGCAGGGGCTGACCGATGACGCCCTCGCCTACGCCGGCGCGATCCGCTCGAGCCTGGCCATTGCGTTCCAGGTCCCCGGTGTCGACGAGGCCCAGGCGAGGGTCGTCGACGCACAGAACGCGATGACCGACGCGGTCGCCGAGTTCGGCCGCGAGTCCGAGGAAGCGAAGCGGTCGGTGAAGGCGCTCGCCGACGCACAGAAGGACCTCGCGAAGGTGAAGGCCGGCGGCGGGGTCCTCGGCGCGTTCCGGAAGGACATTGCCGACGGGACCGAGTTCGTGGCCCAGATCCGGCAGCTGCGCGACTTCGGGCTCAATGAGGCCAGCCTGCAGAACATCATCCAGAAGGGTGTCGACCAGGGCCGGCAGATCGCCGCCAGCCTGCTGTCCGGCGGGCCCTCGGCGATCGGTGAGGTCAACGCCCTGACCGCGGCGTTCGACGAGCAGGTGGCCGCCCTAGGCGACCTGCTATCCGCGGACAAGTTCGGGGCGCAGATCGCCCAGGCGAAGACCGCGCTCGTCACGGCGCAGGAGGAGTTCGCGGCGATCGCCGTCCGCGAGGCCGCGCAGCTCGCGCAGCTCGATGCACTCGCGCAGCGCTTCGGGATCCAGACCGACGCCATGACCGCGATCCTCAACGGTGGGGCAGACCGCATCGCCGCGCTCATGGGCAACGAGGACGCTGCCACGACGCTGCTGGGTGACGCTGTCGCCGAGGTCACCGCTGGCCTGATCGAGACGGCGGCGAAGATGGCCGAGCAGGCCGCCGCTCTGCAGCGGGACATCACCGCACTGGAGGCCCGGGTCGCCGTCGCGCAGATCAGCCTGGCCGCGGCCGCGATCGTGGCACCGAGGCCGTCGACCGGCTCCGGAAGCAACGGAAGCGGGTCCAGCTCCTCGAGTTCCTCGAGCACGGGCAGCAGCTGGGCGGCGCTGCTCGCCGAGCTCAACAGCAACACTCCCGGCGAGCCTGGAGCACAGCGACCGGAGTACGGGTCCCAGGTCCCGCACGGCGCGGTGCGCTCGCTCAGCGGTGGGTCGACGATCACGGTCGCCGAGGGCGCGGTGCAGGTCGTCGTCGGCAGCGAGTCGCAGAAGGCGGACACGCAGGCCGCCGTCGACGCTGCATTCAAGGAGCTCATCCGTGAACTGGGCTCGTCGTGAGCACCTTCACCCTGCTCCCGGCAAGCCTCCTCGGCCGTGACGGCGCGGTCGACGGGACAAGCGACACCGGCTCGTCCTGGGCGACCGCGTCCGACAGCAACGTCGCCGCCTACACGGGCGACGCATCCGACACCACCGGCATCCGCGCCGATGGCAGCGACGTCCGCGCGCTGCAACTGACCCTGTCCGCCCCGACGATCCCGGCCGACGAGTTCGTGTGCCGGGTCGGTGGCTTCCTGCGCTGGTCCCACGGCCAGGCCGGCAAGCAGGTCAGCTGCTCGGTGTACCGGATCGCAGACGGGATCCCCGGGGCGCCAGCCGCGATCCTCGTCGATGGCCGCACGACCCCGACCACGTCGGAACCTGACCAGGTCCTCACCACGTGGACGGCCGCGGACTGCGCCGCCCTGGCGTTGCAGGTCGCGATGCAGGGCGACGCGACGGCCGCGAACCGGCCACGCCTGTGGGAGCTCGGGGCCACGGTCTACACGCTGAAGCTGGCCACCGCGGCCCCGCAAGCGACGACCAGCATCGCGGCGTTCCCCGAGATCCCTGTCGACGTGGCCGCGACGATCGGCTGGGAGGCGGCGACCTACAACTGGCAGCTGCTGCGCAAGGTCAGCGTGGAGGTCCGGGTGGAGTCCGGCGGCACCGGCGTCGGGACGGGCACCCTCGTGTCGACCGCCACGACGGACCTGTGGTTCACCGCCACGGGCACCGTGACGGTGGCGGTGACGCTTCCGGATTCCCTGCCCAACGGGACGTACAAGGCCTATGCCCGCGCGACCCGGCACCGCGACAACGAGACCACCACCGCCTCCGACCAGGTCGGAGCGTGGTCGGCGTCCGCCGTCCTGACGGTGATCCTGATCCCCCCGACCGCGCCGACCGTCTCCGTGACCGCGGACGACGCCCTCGACCGGATGACCGTGACCGTCACCCCACCCGCCAGTAGCGGGTACACGACCCCGTTCGTGTCCCTGGAACGATCAGTCGACGGCGTCGCCTGGGCCGCGGTACGTGACGCCACCGCGGTGGCCGCCACCTTCGACAGCGCCAGCACCCTGCACGACTATGAGGCGCCCCGCGGGGTCGCTGTGTCCTACCGGGCGACCGTCTCCGCGTACACCGTGGGGGTCCTGAATACCAGCCCGCCGTCCACCCCGGATGACGCGACGCTGCTCGCCGACACGTGGAACCTGAAGTGCCCCCAGTCGATCGCCTTGAACATCATCGGGGTGACGGCAACCGGGGAGCCGGCCGAGTCGACCACTGAGGACCTAGGCGTGTTCCGGCCCCTGGACCGCACCTACCCCGTGATCGTGTCCGGGACCCTCGGCGGCTGGGATGGGGACCTGACCGTGCATTGCGCGTCGGCCGCGGAATGGGCCGCGCTGAAGGCCATCATCGAATCCGGGCGCGTCGTGCTGCTGGAGTCCCCGTTCGGGTGGGCGAAGTACATCCGGATCCAGCCCGGCACCGTGAAGAGCGCCATGAAGGGTTCCGCGTCCCTGCCGCGCCGCGTCGTGACCATGAGCTACGTCGAGACGTCCGCACCCGTCGGCACGGTCACGCTCCCGCCGTCCGAGATCACCATCGTCATCGACGGCGGCGACGCGTCGACGTCATCGTGGGCCGACACGATCGACGGCGGCGACGCATCCACCAGCAGCTGGGCCGGCGTCGCTGACGGCGGCAGCGCCTCCTGATGTTCCCCGTCACCGCGGGGTTCCTCGCCGCCCTCCGCGAACCGGAGATGAAGTCCGCGGTCCTCATCACCACCCGCGATGGGATCCGGCTGGCCGCGACCACGGGCAGCGTCGACATGGACGCCCGCCGATCCATCGGCCGGACTGCCGACCTCGAGCTCACGGCCACCGACACGCTCACCGCGGCGCAGGTGTACGACCTGGTCATGACGCCCGGTGTTGAGATCACCGTCCACCGGGGCCTGATCGTGGACGGTGTCGCGGAGCTCGTGCCGCTCGGCGTGTTCGCCACCGACAACGCGGTGAAGCCCCGCGCGGCGTCCGGGTCGGTCCCGTGGGCAGGTTCGGATCGGTCGAAGCGGATCGCCCGCGCCCGGTTCACCGACGCCTACCCGATCAGCGCCGGGACGTCACTCGCGGCCGCGGGGACCGCGTTGCTGCAGTCCCGGTGGTCGGGGACTCCCGTCGACTTCACGAACGTCCTGGACGTCCTGGCGGCCGACGTCGTGTACGACGCCGGCGCGGAGTCCGACCCGTGGAAGGAAGCCGTTGCCCTGTTCGCCGACCACGGGTATGACCTCGCGTTCGACGGCCTCGGGGTGGCACGCGCCCTGCCTGTCGTGGACCCATCGACGGTCGATGCGGTGTTCGACTTCGGGTCCGGGGAGTCGAACCTGGTCACGGGCGGGGAGACCGAGGGGACATTCGAGTTCACTTACAACGGCGCCATCGTCACCGGGGAGGGCACCGGGGTCGCGGCCCCCGTGCGAGGCGAGGCATGGGACGACGACCCTGCCTCCCCGACCTACAGCCTGGGCGCGTTCGGCCGGGTCCCCTACTTCCAGCAGTCCTCGATCCTCACGACGACCGCGATGTGCGAGCTGGCGGCCCGCACCATCCTCGCCCGGGTGAAGGGACGCCGGCAGACCGTCCGGTGGCCGTCGATCGTGAACCCTGCCCTGACACCGCTCGACGTCGTCACCACGACCGTCGACGCCGGCCGGTCCCGCCTGGTCCTCGACAAGATGCGGATCCCGCTTCGTGCCTCGGAGGAGATGACGTCGATCGCGCGGGAGGTGACCGTCACGTGAGCGACATGGGCGACCTCGTCGCCGCGCTGGCCGCCGCCGCCCCGGATCCGCGCCTTCGGCTGCGCCAAGGGGTGATCGTGTCCGTCGAGTCGGACGGCACCGCGACCGTGACGATCGCCGGCGGGACACAGCACATCCCCGGGGTCAAGGTCGCGGCGTCGTGCTGCCCGATCCCGGGAGCCGCATGCTGGATCGCCCGCGACGGTCGGGATGCGATGGTGCTGGCCAGCCTCGCCCCGGTCGCCCCGGCCTGCATCGCCCTCGCGCGGACGTCCGCTCAGTCGATCCCCAGCGGCGCATTCACGGCGGTGTCCTGGTCCTCGGAGACCGGCGACAACTCGGGCATGTGGGCCAGCGGGACGACACTCACCGTCGTCGTCCCCGGGCTGTACGTCCTCACCGCACAGGTCGCCTGGCCAGCGTCGACGACAGGGATCCGCTGGCTGCGCCTCCTCGTCGACGGCAGCGCGGTCGCCTCGGATGTCCGCGCCCCGGTGAACACCGCGCAGACCGTCGCGCTGGCCTGGTCCGTGCGACTGGCCCAGGGAGCCGCGGTCACGGTCGACGTGCAGCAGGACACCGGCAGCGCCGTCAACCTGGCCAGCGCCGCGTTGACGGGCAGCTGGCTCGGTCCGTGACCACTCGCCGGCCCAAGCCGTGCGTCGTGTGCTCGGTGCGGGTCGACGACGGCAGCTCCCGGTGCCCGGCCCATGCGGTGGGGGGCGCTCGGCCGCGGCCGTGCCTGGTCTGCGGTCGCTCGGGCCAAGGCAACTATTGCCCGGCGCATGTGCCGACCGTCGACGAGGCGGAGCGGAACGCGCGGAACCCCTATCGGCGGGCCTACAAGGATCCTCAGTACGCCCGGAACAGGCAGCACCGGTACGAGCGGGCGCGGGGCCGTTGCGAGGACTGTGGGCGGTCCTGCGGCCCCGGCGAGTGGGAGTGCGATCACGTGGTGAGTGCCCGGATGTGGGCGAAGCGTGGCCTGTCGGGGTCGGTGAATGACATCGGGAACCTGCGCATCCGGTGCGTCGTTCCGAGGCCCGGTGCGCCGCGTGGATGCCACGGGGTCAAGACGTCCGCGGACCGCCGCGAGGTGTGACGGGGCCTCCACCATCGGCCTAGCGATCCGTCACGCCCCACAGCACTGGAGGCTGTCCATGCCCGAACTCTGGCTCGTCGCCCTCGCCCTCGCAGGCGGCGGCGGCGTCGGCGCACTGATCGTCACCATGGCGAACCGCAAGAAGACGCAGGCAGAGACAGACAGGACCGAGGCCGAGACCGATCACATCGGCGCGGAGACGTTCCGCATCGTTGACGAGGTGGCCAGGACCGCGATAGCGAACCTGCGGGCTGAACTTGCGGAAGCGCGTACCGCGACCAGTCACCTCGAGCAGCGGCTCGAGCTCGCGCTCGGCGAGGTCGCCACGGTCCGTGAGTCCCTCGCCGCCGAGACCGCCGCACGCCACCTGGCAGAGCGGGCGACCCTCGCCCGCGACCAGCACATTGACCTGCTGGAGCAGCACATCATCAACGGCTTCCCCCCGCCCCCACCCACGCGCCCTGACTTCAACGCGCACATCAACTAGGAGGCACCATGTTCACTGCCGTGTTCTGGAAGTCGGCTGCTGAGCGCGCCGTGAAGACCGCCGCGCAGTCCGCGCTCGGCACGATCACCGCGGTCCAGGCCGCGATCCTCATGGGTGGCCCGGCGGTCGCGGCAGCCCTGGATGGCAAGCAGCTCGCGATCGGTGGACTGTCGATGGTCCTGGCGGCCGGCGGGTCGGTGTGCACGTCGCTGATCGGCACGAGCCTGGGTGACAAGGGCACCCCGTCATTCATCGCCGGCGGCGAGTGATGACGTTCGACGTCGCGCAGTATCAGGAGTCACCCGGATATGACGGCGACCCCGGCGCCCTCGCGCTGATTGAGGAGGACGACGGGCGGGCGCATCGACGGGCAAGCAGGAAGGCAGACCCGGTCTACGAGTGGTTCGCCGAGTTCCGCCACGAGCTCGCCAAGCAGCACGACGGCCGCATCGTCTACTGCCGCGGCGTCCTGGACCGCGGCGACCCGTGGCTGACCAGCACCGGCCTTCCGGTGGGGCACCTGCACCATCACACCGCCGCCGCGGTCACCGCGTCGCGAGACCGCCGGCACAAGGGCAACAAGCCGGGCGCGAACTCCGGCATCGTCGCGTTCTGCATCAACCAGCACGGCGGGAAGGGGCTGCCGAACACGCACGGCTTCTGCAACCAGGTCAATGACCGGGACGGGTCGATCTTCATCGTCGGCGCGCACGCCCAGTGGCACGCCGGCCTCGGCGACTTCACCGGCACCCGGTGGGCACGGCTCGGGATCCGCAAGGACATGGGCAACCGCGCGCTCTGGGGGACGGAGAACGTCTCCAAGGGGCTCAGCGAGGACTTCACCGCCGCCCAGTTGGAAGCGAACGCAGCGACCGACGTCGCCCTGCGCATCACCCTCGGGTGGCGAACGTTCCCGGTCCGGCTGATGAACCACAAGGACTGGACCACGAGGAAGATCGACACCCGCTACCCGGCGTTGATGTGGGCCGACCTCGCGGTCGACGCCTGGCAGGACCGCTAGCAGCATGACCACCGGCCCGCTGGCGATCGTCAGGCACGTAGTCGATCACGACGTCACCTATGACGCGCTGATGATCTGGTGCCCCGCCCCGAAGGAGTACGGGCACCACGGTGAGTGCGGGCTGCACATGCTGCAGATCAGCGGCGACCGTGCCGGCGGCATCTGGGGGTTCGACGGGAACCTCGACGCCCCGACCATCGGCGGGTCGGTCCTCACCCACGGGGGAGACGGCTTCGTGTGCCATGCCTTCGTCCGCGCAGGGCAGTGGGAGTACCTCACCGACTGCACCCACCCGCTCGCCGGGCAGACCGTCCCGATGGTCCCCCTGCCCGCCTGGGTCACCGAATGACACCTCGCGCGTGATGCGCGCCACGACTGTCCCCGCCGTCCGGGTGGGGCCACGCCCGTAAGGGCGAGCAGTACCCAATCAGCCGCGACTGCGCGGCGTCGATCGAATGGAGCAACACCATGCCAAGAGAACTCGTGCACGACCGCTTCGATGGCCAGCAGTGGCCGACGCTCGACCTGCCCGACGGGGTCGCCCCGAAGGTATGGCCCGTCGAGAACCTCTACGGCCCGGTCCTCGGTGACGATGGCGGCGTCTACACGCCGAAGCTGAGCAAGCCCGAGTATCGGGCACTGTTCATCGACTGGACTCCCGAGGGCGACCACGCGCAACTGTGCATCGCGGAGTACGAACCCACGACCGGGGAGCCAGTCTCCGGACCGGTCTACCTGCAGCTCGACCGGTCCGGGCTGAACCGGCTGATCCGCCTTGCGCGGAAGGCCCGCGACGCAGCGTTCGGAGCCGACGCCTAGTACACCTGAAGCGCCGGCCTCGCCCTTCCTGACGGGACTGGCGAGGCCGGCGCTTCCTGCCTGTCAGACCCTCCGAGCACACTCCACCTCATGACCGCGTTGACCGACCAGGAGAAGGCGGTCCTGGACTTCGCCGCCCGCTGGTGGCGGTACCGCGGCGCCCAGGAAGAGGCCATGACCGTCGAGCTCGGCCTTTCGTCGACCCGGTTCTGGCAGATCGTCAACACCTTGATCGACCGTCAGGAGGCCTTGGCCTACGCGCCGACTACTGTCCACCGGCTTAGGCGGGAGCGGGCGATCAAGCTGCGTGCACGGTCGGCTCGTACCCGAGGTCTGTCGGTGGGGGAGCGGAGCGCCTGAGTCAGGAGTCGTGAGGGGTGACGAGGATCTTCCACTGCTCGTTGCCGACGTAGACGGCGCGGCATCCGAAGTAGGTGCGGATGTTGGCCCCGAAGCCATTCTCGGCGTCGACCCACGCTTCCATGTCGTACTTGTTCTCGGTCTGGCGGATCTGGAATTCGTTTGACAGGGGGTAGCCAGCGGTCGCCGGCGCCTTCAGCAGGCTGCTCATCTCCTCCTGGCACATGATCCAGGCCATGACAGGGTCGCCGAGATCCTGCTCCACCGGCTCCGGCTCCTCGGCTTGATCGGCGACCGGCGCCTGTGGGGCCGACGCCTGGAAAGCCTCAGGGGGAACGCTCGCCACGACGATGCCGATGAGGATGGGCACGATCAGCAGTGCCGCGATTACGGCGCCCGCGATCCACCAGCCGCGGTGGCTCCGCTTCACCGGCGTGGGACTGGCTGCCTGGACGAGGGGTTGAGAGTGCTCGGTCCAGGCGGACCCATCCCAGTACCGCTGGGTGCCGGGGCGGGTGACGTCGGGGTACCACCCGGCTGGCGCGTTGGTCATGTATCCCTCGCTCGTTTGCGTGGGCGCATCGTCGCAGATCTGATCCGTGGCCGGTAGGCGGTCCGGGGCCCGCTCCTCACGGCCTGTTGGCTGTACTTCTGGCTGTACTAGAGGCAGTTCGAGCGTGCCCCACTTGCTGTTCTATGGGGGAAAGTCGGTGCCCTCGACGGGAATTGAACCCATGGCCTACCGCTTAGGAGGCGGTCGCTCTATCCGACTGAGCTACGAGGGCGTGCCGAGGGAGTCTAGTCCCGGCAGGATGGCTCGCGTGATGCGCCGATGACCCCCGAGGACGAGGTCCTGGCCGCGTGCGCCGCGGTGCTCGACGAGCGAGACATCGTCACCGATCACGAGATCCTGCCGACGTACTCGCGTGACAGGTCCACCGGGTCCGCGGCGGGGGAGCCCTTCGCCGCCGTGTTCCCGCGACGTGCCGAGCAGGTGTCGGCCGTGCTCGCTGCCGCGCACGCCCACCGCGTGCCCGTCGTGCCGCGAGGGGCCGGTTCGGGCCTCTCGGGCGGCAGCAACGCGATCGATGGGTCACTGGTCGTGTGCCTGGAGCGCATGCGCGAGGTGATCCATGTCGATGTGGCCAACGGCTTCGTCGAGACCCAGCCGGGCGTGCTGAACACCGACCTGCGCGAGCACGTCCTCGGCCACGGGCTCTGGTACGCCCCGGACCCGGCGAGCAAGGACTTCTGCTCGATCGGCGGCAACGTGAACACGAATGCCGGCGGGCTGTGCTGCGTGAAGTACGGGGTCACCCGCGAGGCTGTGCTGGGGCTTGAGGTGGTGCTGGCCGACGGGCGAATCACGCGCCTGGGCAGGCGGACCGTCAAGGGCGTGGCCGGCTACGACCTTGCCGGCCTCGTCGTCGGCAGCGAGGGGACCCTCGGCGTCGTGACCATGGCCCGGCTGAGGCTGCGCCCGGTCCCCCCGCCGGCAACGACGGCCGTGGCGGTGTTCGCGGACATAGCTTCGGCCGGTGCGGCTGTCGCATCGGTGATGCAGGAACTCACGCCCAGCATGCTCGAGTTGATGGACAAGCAGACCATCGCGGCCGTCGAGGCGTGGCAGCCCATGGGCCTGGATGCCGGTGCGGGCGCGTTGCTGGTGGCCCAGTCCGATGCGCCGCACGGCGGAGCGATGATCGAGGCGGACCGGCTGGTCGAGCTGTGCCTTCGGCACGGCGCCACGGAGGCGTACCGCTCCGACGATCCCGTGGAGTCCGAACTGCTGCTGGGGGCCCGGCGCATGGCGATCCCGGCGATCGAGGCGCAGGGGGACTGGCTGCTCGACGACATCGCGGTGCCCCGCTCCGCGCTCGCGGAGGCCATGGTGCGGATCCAGGACGTCGCGGCGGCCAACGACGTGCGCATCTGCACCTTCGGGCACGCCGGCGACGGCAACCTCCACCCGACGATCCTGACCGCGCGGGGCGATCACGACGCGGCTGCGCGTGCGCTGGTCGCCTTCGAGCAGGTCCTCGACGTCGCGTTGGCACTCGGGGGCACCGTCACGGGCGAGCACGGCATCGGCAACCTCAAGCGGCGCGCCCTGGGCCTCGAGCTCGACCCCGTCGCGGCGGGCCTGCACGAGCGGATCAAGTCGGCGTGGGATCCCCAGGGAATCCTCAACCCCGGCAAGGCGCTGCCACGCTGGTGATCCGTGCTAGGGCTGCTTCGCCCACGTCCAGCGGCGGCGCAGCCAGAGCGACACGTACACCAGCGCGACCAGCGCCGGCACCTCGATGAGCGGGCCGATCACGCCCGCGAGCGCCTGGCCCGACGTGATGCCCCAGACGCTGATGCTGATGGCGATGGCCAGCTCGAAGTTGTTGCCTGCCGCGGTGAACGCCACCGTGGCCGATCGTGGGTAGGGCAGGCCGATGGCGTGCGACGCGAGGATGGCGCTGAACCACATGACGACGAAGTAGATGAGCAAGGGCACCGCGACCAGCGCGACCACGAGCGGCTCGCTGGTGATCGTCTCGCCCTGGAGGGCGAACAGGACCACGATCGTGAACAGCAGCCCCCACAGGGCGATGGGAGCGATGCGGGGTGCGAAGACGTCGTCGTACCAGGTCTTCCCGCGGCGGGCCACGCCGATGCGGCGAGTCGCGAACCCGGCGATGAGCGGGATGCCGAGGAAGAACAGGACGGCCTTCGTGACGTCCCACGTGGAGAACTGGACGTCCTGCGTGTCCAGCCCGAGCCAGCCCGGGAGGATCGCGAGGTAGAACGTGCCGAGGATGGCGTAGGCCAGGATCTGGAAGACGGAGTTGACGGCCACGAGCAGTGCGCCAGCCTCGCGGTCCCCGCAGGCCAGGTCGTTCCAGATGAGGACCATGGCGATGCAGCGGGCCAGGCCGATGACGATGAGGCCCGTGCGCAACTCGGGTTCGTCCGCGAGGAAGACCCACGCCAGGGTGAACATCAGCGCAGGACCGATCACCCAGTTCAGCAGCAAGGACAGCCACAGCATGCGCCGGTCGCCGGTGATGTGGCCGATCTCCTCGTACTTCACGCGGGCCAGGACCGGGTACATCATCGCGAGCAGACCGATGGCGATGGGCAGGCTGGTCTGCCCGACCCTGACCGCCTCCAGGCCGGTGTCCAGGCCCGGGACCAGGCGGCCGAGCAGCAGCCCGGCAACCATGGCGAGCCCGATCCACACGGGCAGGAATCGGTCGAGCCCGGACATGCGCTGGAGGACCTCGCGCTCGGCGGGGTCCTCCAGCGCAGGGTCGGTCATGAGCCCGGCGCGCTCGCGCAGCAGGGGGTTGGGGCAGTCCCGTCGAGCAGGGGTATCGACGAGGATGCTGACCGGTCGTCGGCAGGGTTGTCGTCCTTGACCACGTAGACCTCCCATGGAGTGCCGGCCGGGTCGTGCACCCACACCTTGTCCTGCAACGCATGGCAGCAGGTGGTGTCGGCCTCGTCGAAGGTGGCCAGCCCGGCATCGCGCAGGCGGTCGCTCGCCGCGGCAACCTCGGCCACGTCGAACACCTCCACCCCGAGGTGGTTCAGCGCGCCGGCAGCGCCGGCGCCCCGGTCGTCGGCGGGGACCTCGATCAGCACGAGCTTCAGTGGCGGCTCGGCTATCGCGAAGTTCGCGTAGCCGGGGCGGCGCTTGTGCGGCTCCACGCCGAAGACTGCCGAGTAGAAGGCGACGGATGCGTCGAGGTCGGCGACATTGAGGGCGAGCTGGACCCGCGACGTCGTGGGATCGGCGATGGTCATGGTTCCTCCACATCGATAGTTATCGATTTGGATGCTGGCACAGTAGATCGATGTATGTCAATATAGACCCGTGGCCCGCGCATCGTCCTCCGCAGTCTCGCTGCTTCCCACCGGCCCGGCCTGCTGCCCGGGCGGCTTGGCCACTCCCCTGGACCGGGCCACGGCCGAAGAACTGGCCCGGCTGCTGAAGGCGGTGGCGGATCCCGCCCGCCTGCAGTTGCTGTCGCTGATCCGCGCCGGCGCTGACTGCGAGGCCTGCGTGTGCGACCTCACGGAGGCGGTCGGGCTGAGCCAGCCGACCGTGAGCCATCACCTCAAGGTGCTCGTCGACGCCGGGCTGGTCACCCGCGAGAAGCGGGGCTACTGGGCCTGGTATTCGCTCGTGCCGGCCCGGCTCGCCGAACTCGCCGCCGTACTCGGCTGACCCACCGGCGAGCGGCCAGTGGTGGGGGTGGTTTCGGCCGCTGGAGCCCCCACGCCTGGCCACTGGACGAGGGTGGTCAAGGCCTCGAGCAACGCGGCACGCAGTGCGTTCGCGGCAACGCCGAGCTCGCGCTGCTGCTCCGCATACGTGCGCCGGCCCGCGGGCGTCTCGATGCGGATCGGCGCGTAGCCGAGGTCGCTGAGGTCGTAGGGAGCTGCCCGCATGTCGAGCTCGCGTGCCGTGCGGGCCAGCGCGAAGCAGTCCGCGACGAGCTCGCTGCCGACGTACGGAGAGAACCACATCGCGTACTTGTAGAGGTCCATGTTCGCGTGCAGGCAGCCAGGCTGCTCGAGCTCGTGCTGGGTGTCCCGTGTGGGCGAGTAGGCGTTCAGGGGCACCGCAGTCTGCGTGAAGAAGCGATAGGCGTCGATGTGGGTGCACCGAAGGCCCACGTCGGCGACGGTGGCGGCGATGGCGGCCGGCGAGAGCCGAAGCGGCAACGCAGCGTGCCGCACCTCGTCCTGATCCTGCCCGTGGACCATGGCCCACTCGTGCAGGCCGAAGCAGCCCAGCTGCGCGGGCCGGCTGCCCGTCGACTCCAGCAACCGGCGGACCAGCCGGAGGCGACGGGCTGCAGCCCCACCGAGCGGACGGCAGGCTGCGATGCCGTCGTCCACCTCGACGTAGGCGGGCCAGGCCAGGAACTCGCGCGCATCGCCGAGGAGCGGGGTGCCGGCACCCGGGTGCCAGCCGCGCAGTTTCGCTGGCGAGTAGGGGTAGTAGTCGAACAGGAAGTCGTCGACCGCATGAGTGGCCCCGACGCTTCGACGGGCCATCCGCGGCGCGATCCACGGCTCGACGCGCTCCCGGTGGCGTCGCTGGCGGTCGCGCCAGTCCGACTCCTCTAGCGCTGTCCACCTGCCGATCCCGGTGTCAGCCGACACGGACCAGGCCCATCGCGGCGCACCCGTCGACCAGGGCCGGCAGGCCGAAGGCGTCGGCCGGGCCCAAGGCGCCGGTGCCGAGCTCGCCCCGGGTCGCCAGCATCGCCGCGCCCCAGGCGAGCAGGTCCGCCGTCAGGTCGTAGGGACTCGGGCCCTCGACCAGCGCCTCGCCGAGCACGCGGCCCACCCCGTCGAGGGCGCGTGCCACGACGACGGTGGCACTGCCCGAGCGCTCGAGGGCGGACGGGCCGACGCCGGTGGCCGAGCCGCCGGCCCACGCCACCCCCGCGTCGAGGGCACGCCCGACCAGTGGGATTCGCCTGGCTTGCGCGGTGACCTGTGCGGACAGGTGGACGGCTCGGGTGAGGGGCCCGGCCCAGCCGAGGTACACGCCGACGTCGCGCAACGCAGGGCTCAGGCGGGGCAGCGCAAAGTGCTCCGAGCCCCCCACCGGCATGCCGGACCGCTGGCTGCCGTCCACGCCGAAGGCCACCACGCCGCTGGACCGTTCGGCAATGCGGCCGCCGTGGAAGCAGAAGGGCCGTGCGGCCACGACAGCGGCGAGGCTGGCGCGGGTGCCGCTGCTGGCCGCCATCGGACCACGAACGAAGTACCCCACCTCCACCCGGACGGCGGCGCCGCCGGCGTCCTGCAGGGCGAGCGCCCCGGCGAGGTTGCCGGGGACGTAGTCGTAGCCGAACGCGGTGAGCAGGCGGGCACCACTGCGCTGGGCGGGCTCATGGTCGCGCTCGAACACGGCTCGCACGAACGGCGGCTCGCCGGTCGAGTCGACGTAGGCGCACCCTTGGTCGATCGCCGCGTCAAGGGCCGGCCTACCTAGTCGGGTGAAGGGCCCGACGGTCGTGACGAGCACGTCGTCGGGGGAGCGCACGAGGTCCCGGATGCTCCCGGGGTCGGAGGCGTCAGCGTGCTCCCACGTGGGAGCCGCATCGATCGGCCCGAGCCCGGCGAGGTCCGCGACCAGCGCCACGAGGGCATCCTGGGAACGGCCGGCGAGCACCGGAGCCAGCCCGGCCCGCACCAGCGCTTCCGCGGCCAGCCGGCCGGTGAAGCCAGTGGCGCCGAGCAGTACGACGCGTCCGGCCATGCAGCGAAACTACCCCCTACGCTGGCGCCGTGAGCCACCCGTTCTGGCACCCCTTCGCCGACATGGCCCTGGTCGCGGGGCGCGAGCTGGTCATCGTGTCCGGCCACGGCAGCACGGTGGTCGCGGAGGACGGCCGGGAGTTCCTCGATGCGACGGCGGGCCTGTGGTTCTGCAGTGTCGGCCACGGCCGCGACGAGCTCGCGGAGGCCGCGGCCAGGCAGATGCGCGCGATCGCGTCGTACTCCAACTTCGGCGACCTCGCCACCCGCTCGACCCTGGATCTCGCCGAGCGGCTGGCCGGCCTGGCTCCCATGGCCGATGCCAAGGTCTTCTTCACGAGCGGCGGCAGCGATGCCGTCGACACCGCGGTCAAGCTGGCCCGGCGCTACTGGTCCCTGCTAGGCCAGCCGGACCGTTCCGTCATCGTGACGCGCAACCGCTCGTACCACGGGATGCACCTGGCCGGCACGTCACTGGCGGGGATCGACGCCTACCGCGAGGGGCATGGGCCGCTGGATCCTCAGGTGGCGCACGTGGCCTGGGACGATCCCGCCGACCTGGTCGCCCGGCTCGATGGCCTCGGCCCGGAGCGGGTGGCTGCCTTCTTCTGCGAGCCGGTCATCGGTGCCGGCGGGGTGTACCTGCCGCCGCCGGGGTACCTCGAGGCCGTCCGGCAGGCCTGCCGGGAACGGGACGTGCTGTTCATTGCCGACGAGGTCATCACCGGCTACGGCCGCACGGGACGGATGTTCGCGTCGGAGGGCCTCGAGCCGGACCTGGTGCTCACCGCCAAGGGCCTCACGTCCGGCTACCTGCCGATGGGCGCGGTGCTCGTCGCTGGCCGGGTGGCCGAGCCGTTCTGGGCCGGCGGCGTGTGGCGGCACGGCTACACGTACTCCGGTCACGCCTCGGCAGCGGCCGTTGCGCTCGCGAACCTCGACATCATCGACCGAGAGGGCCTCGTGCGGCGGGTGGCCGACGCGCAGCTCACCCTCACGGCGGCCCTCGCCCCACTGCGCGCGCACGATTGGGTCGCCCAGGTGCGCACCGGAGCGGGCCTGCTCGGTGCTGTGCAGCTGGAGCCGGCCCTGCTGGCCGTGGATCCGGCTGCCCTGGGCCGCGTGGTCTCGGGCCTTCGTGAGCGCGGGGTCATCACGCGGCCGCTCGTCGACGGCTCGCTGCAGGTGTCGCCGCCGTTCGTCACGACGCGCGAGGAACTGCACCGGATTGGTGCGGCGATGGACGAGGCGCTCTCCGCTGCCGGGTCATTGCGCAGCGTGAAGGCCGACCCGCTCATCGACTTCTTGCCGGACATCACTTCCGACGAAGCGGGCGGCTTCGGAAGCACCGATGCCCGCTTGCGCGCTGACGTGCCGCCGCACCACGGCTCGTAGGGACCCTGGCGCGGCGGCTACGGCTCCTGGCGCGCCTTGAGGAGGTCGCGGATCTCGGTGAGCAGTGCGATGTCGACCGGCGTGTCCTCCTCCGTCACCTCGGCGTTGCGGGCCGCCCGCTCGCGGAGCTTGTTCATCGGCACGACGAAGACGAAGTAGATGACCGCCAGGGTGATGACGAAGACGATGACCGCGTTGATCATCA
>JAUXRN010000160.1 GCA_030681835.1 Actinomycetota bacterium | reverse complement strand
TCGACCCATCCGGCCACCCCAGCGGCCAGGCACAGCAGGAGCAGGGTGGTTGGGTCGAGCAGGGTCTCCACTAGGGAAGCTGGTCCCAGCGCTCGACAATCCCGAGGATGTCCTGCAACCGCTGCGCTGTGGCGTCCGGCCTTGCCTCGGGTACCTCCCGGCCGGGGAGGGTCGAGTGCGGGATCCAGATCGTGCGCATCCCGGCCTCGCGTGCGCCCTGGATGTCGTCCCAGAGCCGGTCCCCCACGAAGACGGCCTCCTCGGGCCGCACGGCGAGCGCCTGCAGGACGACGCCGAAGGCCGACGCGTGCGGCTTGGCGACCGATAGCTCGCTGGAGTAGACGGCAACGTCGATGAAGGCATCGAGATCGTCGCGCGCGAAGACCTCCTGGTGATACGAGCGCGGCCACATCGTGTTGCTCAGCACCCCGACGAGGCAGCCCCGGCCCTTCAGCCCACGGAGCAGGTCGAGCGCATCGGGGTCCGCGTAGGTGTGCGGCAGCCAGAAGTCCAGGTAGTGGCCGAGTGCGCGGAGGTGGCGGGCATCGTTGATGTCGATCCCCTCGGCGAGGAACAGCGAATCCAGGGCGCCTGTGCTCACCGCTCCCGCCGAGGCTCGCTGCTGCTGCCAGAGCTGCTCCTCGCGGTCGCGGAGCCGGCGGGCGAGCGACGCCGCCTCGGCCGGGTCGTACACCTGGGCATAGGCGTACCACTGGGCCGTCAGGTCGACGTCGTGCCACGGCGTGAGGGTTCCGCCCCAGTCGAAGACCACCGCCCGAACGGCCACGTCAGCCCCCGGCCTTCACCAGCCGCGCCAGCGTCCCGGCCGCCTCGGCCAACGGGATGTCGGTGCGTTCCCCCGTGCACCGGTCCTTGACCTCGACGACCCCGTCGACCAGTCGCTTGCCCACGACCACGATCGTAGGCACCCCGAGCAGCTCGGAGTCGTTGAACTTCACGCCCGGTGACACCCCGCGACGGTCGTCCAGCAGTACGCGGACGCCCTGCTCGGCCAAGTCCGACGCCAGGCGGTCGGCCTCCTCGAAGGGCTCGTCCGCCTTCCCGGTCGCGATGACGTGGACGTCGGCCGGGGAGACCTCCCGCGGCCAGATCAGGCCCTTGTCGTCGTGGGACTGCTCGGCGATCGCCGCGACGGCACGCGAGACGCCGATCCCGTAGGAGCCCATCGTCACGGTCACGAGGTCGCCGTGCTCGTCCAGGACGCGCAGGTCCAGGGCCTCGGCGAACTTTCGGCCCAGCTGGAAGATGTGGCCTATCTCGATGCCGCGGGCCATCTCGAGCGGTCCGCCGCACCGGGGGCACAGGTCACCTGCCACGATCTCCGCCGCCTCGATGGTCCCGTCCGCCGAGAAGTCCCGGCCCATGACGAGGTCGAACACGTGCCGGTCCGGCGCGTTCGCTCCCGTGATCCAGGCGGTGCCCGGGACCACCCGTGGATCCACGAGGTAGCGGATGCCCGAGCCCGAGGACTCCCCCAGGGCCTGCGGCCCGATGTAGCCCTTCACCAGGGCGGGGTACGAGCGCAATTCGCCCTCGTCCATCGCCACGGGCTCGTCGGGATGGAGCACCGCCGCAAGCCGCTTCATGTCCACCTCGCGGTCGCCCGGCAGGCCCACGACGAGCGGGTAGCGGGTCGCGTCGGGGCGAGTCACGGCAAGGACGACGTTCTTCAAGGTGTCGCCCGCGTCCCACGGACGCCCCGGGCGAGGATGGTGCGCGTTCGCGTGGTCGACCAGCGAGGAGATCGTCGGCGTGTCCGGAGTGTCTTCGACGTGGGCAGCGGGCAGGCCGTCATACCCGGTCGTCGGCGGTGCTGGGGTCACGACCGCCTCGACATTGGCGGCATAGTCCCCCGTGGAGCACCGCACGTACGTGTCCTCGCCGTTGTCGGTCATGGCGAGGAACTCCTCCGACGCCGAGCCGCCCATCGCGCCCGACATGGCCGAGACGATCACGTAGCCCAGTCCGAGACGGTCGAATGTCGCTACGTAGGCATCGCGATGCCGCTGGTAGGAGCGCTCGAGGCCAGCGTCGTCGATATCGAAGGAGTACGAGTCCTTCATGACGAACTCCCGGCCCCGCAGGATGCCGGCGCGCGGCCGCGCCTCGTCGCGGTACTTGGTCTGGATCTGGTAGATGACCAACGGCAGGTCCTTGTACGAGGAGTACTCCCCCTTGACCATGAGGGTGAACATCTCCTCGTGGGTCGGGCCGAGGAGGTAGTCGTTCCCCTTGCGGTCCTTGAGCCTGAAGATGCCGTCCCCGTAGTCGGTCCATCGCTGGCTCGCCTCGTACGGCTCGCGGGGCAGGAGCGCGGGAAAGTGCACTTCCTGGAAGCCGGCCCGGTCCATCTCCTCGCGGATGATCCGCTCGACGTTCCGGTATACGAGGTAGCCGAGGGGCAGCCACGAGAACACGCCAGGGGCCACACGCCGGACATACCCGCCCCGCACGAGCAGGCGATGGCTCGGCACCTCGGCATCGGCCGGATCGTCCCTGAGGGTCCGCAGGAACAGCGTCGACATGCGCAGGATCACGGCGACAGCCTATTGGCCGCCCCGGTGGCCATCCCCCCGCCTCAATCTTGAGGTTGGCGTGGCTCTCGACCCCGAGAACCCACGCCAACCTCAAGGTCGGGTTAGGCGAGGTCGACGAAGCGCAGCGCCCCCCCGTACTGCAGCAGCAAGGCGACGGTCGCGGTCCAACCAGTCTGGTGGCTGGCGCCCAGGCCGCGGCCGGTGTCGCCGTCGAAGTACTCGAAGAACGGGACGAGATCGCGCCAGTGCGGGTCGGACTGGAAGTACTCGTTGTCTCCGAGCACGGGGCGGCGTCCATCCGCGTCGCGCAGGAAGATCGACGCCAGCCGCCGGGCGAGGTCGTCCGCCACGCCGGCGAGGGGCACCTGCTCGACCGAGCCGGTGGGATCGGACAGGGTCACGGTGCCGCCCAGGAACCGCGCATAGGCATTGATCGACTCCACCAGCAGGAAGTTCATCGGGAACCACACCGGCCCGCGCCAGTTCGAGTTACCGCCGAACATGCGCGTGGCCGACTCGGCGGGCGCGTACTCCACCCGGTACTCACGATCGTCCACGCGATAGGAGTAGGGCTGCTCCCGGTGCCCTCGCGACAGGGACCGGATGCCGAACGGGGAGAGGAACTGCTCCGGGTCCAGGACCCGGCCGAGGATCCGCAGCAGCCGCTCCTCATTCGCGATGGCGAACATCACGTGGGTGCCGTCACCGCCGTCGAGCCTGAGCCTGACCGCATTCGGCGGCTCGTCGTAGGCCTCGATAAGGGTCCGGAACTGGACCTGGATGGCGTCGACCTCGTCGCGGGCGGTAACCGGGATGGCAATGGACGCGAACAGCGGCACCAGTGCCTGCATCGAGAACACCTCGAGTGGCTGGGCGGTCCCATCCGGCAGCTCGACGACATCGTTGTAGAACCCGGTCTGCTCGTTCCAGAAGCTGACCCGCCCCGACCCCTTCTCCAGCGCGTTGGCGATGAGCCAGCTGTCCCAGACCCATCTGCCGAACATGCGGTCGTAGTGCGACTCCTCGCGGGCGAGTTCCACGTTGATCTCGAGCATCTGCATGACCATCGCGGCCATCCACGCGGTCCCGTCGACCTGGGCCAGCGAGCCGCCCGTGGGCAGCGGCTGGTCGCGGTCGAAGACCCCGATGTTGTCCATCCCGAGGAACCCGCCGCCGAAGACCCCCCGGTCCTCGGCGTCCTTCTGGTTGAGCCACCACATGACCTCCAGCGTCACCGCCCGATAGGCCGCAGCGAGGAACTCGCGGTCGCCCACGCCCTTCGCGCGCCGGTCGAGTTGGTAGACCTGCCAGGTTGCCCACGCGTACAGCGGCGGGTTGGTGTCGCCGAATTCCCATTCGTACGCGGGGATCTGCCCGTGCGGATGCTGGTAGGTCGAGGACAGCATGAGCAGCACCTGCTCCTTGGCGAAGTCGGGGTCGACCATCGCCACGGTCACGCAGTGGAAGGCGAGGTCCCATGCCGCGTACCACGGGTACTCCCACGCGTCCGGCATGAGGATCACGTCGCGATTGGCCAGGTGCTGCCAGTCGCTGTTGCGCCCCGTCCACCGCGAGTCGGGCGGGGGCGGAGCGGTCGGGTCCCCTTGGAGCCAGCGGCGTACGGAGTAGTGGTAGTACTGCTTGCACCACAGCAGCCCGGCCAGCGCCTGGCGCTGGACGAGGCGCTCGTCGTCACCGAGATGGCCAGCCGCGAGGTCGTCGTAGAACTCGTCGGCCTCC
>JAUXRN010000154.1 GCA_030681835.1 Actinomycetota bacterium | reverse complement strand
ACGACCCGGCCGACCGGGACGTCCATCTGGCGCATCGAGACCGCCTGGACGCTGGCCAGCGCACCCGGGCCGACGATGTCGAAGATCGCGAAGGCCGACAGGTCGAAGATCCCGGCACTCTCGCGCATCGCGAGGTGCTCGGCATTGATGATCGGCGACCACCAGCGCGCGTCCCACTCGTTGGGGCGGGTCTGCACGCCGTGCTTCTCGACGAGGCCGGCGTTGGACCGGTACCACTGCGGCCGCTCCCAGCCGGCGACCTCGAAGAACTCGCCCTCGTGCTCCACCTGCCACTCGTACATCGGCGACTTGCGCAGCGGGCGATCGGAGAGGTACTGCTCGGCCGGGTGGACGATGCCGTACGTCTTGGGGAATGCCTCGAAGGCGCGGGCCTTCGTGTGCTGGCGGGTCTTCTGGTGGGCGTGGAAGCGGCTGATGTCGGACTGGTTGAGGTCGATCGAGGGCTCGCCCAGGACCATCCACTCGGCGACGCACTTGCCGACGGCCGGCCCTTCCTTGACCCAGACCGCTGCCGCCGACCAGAGGCCCTTGACCTCCGGCGTCTCGCCCAGGCAGGGCATGCCGTCCGGGGTGATGGCGATGAGGCCGTTGATGGCGTACTTCACGCCGACCTTCTCGTCACCGACGATCTCGGGCATCAGCTCGAGCGCGTCCTCCATCTGGGGGTCGAAGTCGTCCGGCGTGAAGGGGAACTCCGTGGGCGACAGGGCCGCGTCCTCGATGGACGGGATCTCCTCCGGGTCGTGGAGGATCGAGCGGTGGGCGTAGGAGCCGATCTCCAGGCCGATGCCGTCCTGGCGCTCGTACATGAGCACGTCCATGTCCCGGACGATGGGGAACTCGATCGCCCTGGACGTGGTCTCGAAGCGCGGGACCGGGCCCACGTCGATCATCTGGTGGACGACGGGCGTGAGCGGGATGTAGGAGCCGGCCATCTCCGCGATGAGCGGGGCCCACACGCCGCAGGCGATGACGACGAACTCGGCCTCGACGGTGCCGCGGCTGGTCTCGACGCGCCGGATCCGGCCGTCCTCGACGCCCATGGCCGTGACCTCGGTGTTCGCGAACACCGTCAGGGCGCCCATGGCCTCGGCCTTCTCGCGGCACAGGGTGCCGAACTGGAGGGAGTCGCAGACGCCGACGCCCGGGGTGTAGAAGCCGCCGACGAGGATGGACTCGTCGATGAACGGGACCAGCTCCCTGATCTCGGCCGGCGTGACGAGGCGGGCGTCGATGGCCC
>JAUXRN010000153.1 GCA_030681835.1 Actinomycetota bacterium | reverse complement strand
GCGACCCGGCGACGCAGCTTGCCGGCGCGCTCGCGCGCGCCGAGGCGGCGTACGAGGAAGGCCGGCTCGCGCTGGCCAGGGGTGACTTCGCGGCCTATGGCGAGGCACAGGAGGAACTGAAGCGTGCGCTGGACGATGCCGCGGCGGCCGAGGCCCTGCTCTTCCCGGAGCTGGTCCCGGACGCGGCCACCCCCGCGCCATCGCCGACCCCGACGCCGGAGGACACGTCCGGCACGGCCGCCTAGCCCCGCCATGGCCGACGACCCCGTCGACGGCCCGGCCGAGCACTGGGACGGGCGGTATTCCGCCATTGGCGACACCGCGGTGGCGTGGTTCGAGGCGGATCCCGCGACGAGCCTCGAGCTCATCTCCTCCGTGGCCGGACCGGAGGCCAGCGTGGTCGACGTCGGCGGCGGCGCCAGCCGCCTGGTGGACCGGCTGCTCGAGCGTGGCCACCGCGACATCACCGTCGTCGACCTGAGCCAGCAGGCGCTCGCGTCGTCGGTCGAGCGCGTCGGCTCGGCACCGGTCGACTGGCTGGCGGTCGACGTCCGGGACTGGCAGCCGTTGCGCACGTTCGACGTGTGGCACGACCGCGCGGCGTACCACTTCCTCACCGACCCGGCCGACCAGGAGCGCTACTGGGACCTGGCCCACCAGGCCGTTGCGGACGGGGGGCACGTCGTCATCGCGACGTTCGCCGAGGACGGGCCGGAGCAGTGCTCGGGCCTGCCGGTGGCGCGGTACTCCGCGGCGTCCCTGGCCGCGGCGATGGGTGAGCGGTTCGCTGTCGTGGCGTCCCGTCGGCAGGAGCACGTGACGCCCAGCGGCGCGACCCAGGTGTTCACCTGGGCCGTCGCCACCCGCAGGTAGCCGGCCCACCCGAACCTCGAGGTGGCCGGGCGGCGGCGCATACTTGGCGCATGGTGTTCATCCGGCTCTCGGAGAGCGCCGGCGGCTCGGCCGGCAGCGCGATGTCGGCCGGCATGGCCGCGCTCGACGTGTTCGTGAACCCGGCGGCTGCCCGCGCCCGCGAGGAGCTCGATCGCCAGCACGAGCAGGTCATGCCGACCCCGAGCCCGGGCGACCGGATGCTCGACGAAGGACGCATCACCATCGTCCTGCCGGCCGACTGACGACCCCCAGCATGGATGGCCGGCCGGCGGGCGACGCGATCGTCGTGCGCGGGTCGATCGCCATCCCGCAGTCCGAGCTGCAATGGAGGTTCAGCCGCTCGTCCGGGCCGGGCGGTCAGGGCGTCAACACCACCGACTCCCGCGTGCAGCTGTCCTTCGACGTGACCCGCTCGCCCAGCCTCCCCGCATCGCTGCGCGAGCGCGCCGTCGAGCGGCTGGGCCCGAGCCTGGTCGATGGCTGCGTCGTCATCAGCGCCTCCGAGCACCGGTCGCAGTGGCAGAACCGCAAGGCCGCGGAGCGCCGGCTCGCCGACACCCTGCGCGCGGCAATCGCCCCGCCGCCCCGCGCGCGGCGGGCCACCCGGCCCAGCCGCGGGGCCGTCGAGCGCCGGCTGAAGGCCAAGCGCGCGCGGTCGGAGACCAAGCGCCTGCGACGCGACCGCGACGCAGACTGAGAAAGCGCGCCGTACCGCCGTTGGTGCGGCAGGATGCTCGCGTGGCCGGACTGAGCAGGCGGGCGTTCCTCGCGACCAGCGCGGCGCTGGCCGGGACGTGGGGCCTGTCCCGCGAGGCGGTCGCCCGGACGCTCGCCCGGCCGCTGGCCGTCGGCGAGGCCGGCAGCACGCTGCAGCAGACGATCGCGATCGGGCCGGTGCAGTCGCGCAACTTCCGCACCCTGCTCAGCGCTCCTGGCGAGCCGCATGTCGCGCGCACGGACATCGTCGGCGTCGAGGGCAGTTCGACCCGCCAGCAGGTGCGGCGCTCCCTGGTCTACATCGGCCACCTGTCGGACATCCACCTCATGGACGCGCAGAGCCCGGCCCGGCTGGAGCCGATGATCGCGCAGAACCACGACACCTGGGGCGGTGCGTTCCGCCCGCAGGACACGTTGACGACGCACGTGGCCGCGTCGATGGTGCAGTCCATCGCCGACGTGAGGTTCTCGCCGGTCACGGGCGCCCCGCTGTCGGTGGCCTTCGTGACGGGCGACACCGCCGACATGCTGTCCCACCTCGAGACGCGCTGGTACGTGGACCTGCTCGACGGAGTCCCGATCACGCCGAACTCCGGGGCCGTCGGCGTCTACGAGGGCGTGCAGGTGTGGACCGAGGCCTACTGGGCGTACCACCCGGAGGACCCGACCGGAGACTGGTTCGGCGAGTACGGCTTCCCGGCCGTTCCCGGGATGCTCCAGGCCGCGGTGACCCAGCAGGTCGACTCGGCCGGCCTGCCCGTCCCGTGGTACGGCGTCTACGGCAATCACGACACGACGTTCCTCGGCACGCTCGGGGTGCCGCCCGCCCTCAAGGCACTCGCCGTCGGGGACCGCAAGGCCTTCGAGTGGCTGGCCCTGGGCCTGGACTACGTGCAGGGCTGGTCTGCGGACACGTCGGCCTTCGGCCGGCTCGCCCACGAGCTGATCACGAACCTCGGCCTGCATTCGGGCTTCAAGTCGGTGACGTCGGACCCGGCCCGCAAGCTGCTCGAGCAGCAGGACTTCATGAAGGCCCACTTCCAGACGACCCCCAACCCCGGACCGGTGGGGCACGGCTTCACCCAGGAGAACCTCGACACGGGACGGACCTACTGGTCGGCCGACATCGGCCCGTTCGTGCGGGCGTTCGGCCTCGACACGTGCAACCAGGTGGCCGGCCCGGACGGCGCCGTGCCTCAGGAGCAGTTCGACTGGCTCGAGGCCGGCCTGGCCCAGGCGCAGGCCGATGGCCGCCTCGCGATGGTGTTCAGCCACCACAACTCCGCCACGCTGGAGAACGACGCGGCGCTGGCGACCAACCCGGGCCAGCGGCTCATCCACGCCGACGAGTTCATCGCGATGCTGTTGAAGTACCCGGCCTGCATCGCGTGGGTCAGCGGGCACACCCACATCAACACGATCCTCGCCCACCGGGCGCCTGACGCCAGCAGCGGCTTCTGGGAGATCACGACGGCTTCTTGCATCGACTTCCCGCAGCAGCAGCAGACGATCGAGGTCGTCGACAACCGCGACGGGACGCTCTCGCTTTTCACGACCGTCCTCGATCACGCTGCGCCCGCGGAGTGGAGCGGCGACCTCAGCACCATGGGCCTGGCCTCGCTGTCGCGTCAGCTGTCGGCCAACGACTGGGTGGAGTTCCCGGCCATGCGCCTGGGGTCGTCGATGGACCGCAACTGCGAGCTGCTCGTCCAGGCGCCCTTCGACACCAATCGCATCACCGATGCGATGATCGAGGCCGCGCAGGCCGCTGACCGGGCGCGCATCATGGCGTACGAGCAGGGGTGGCCGTCATGAGGCGCTCCGTCCTCGCTGCGCCCCTGCTGGCGGCCCTGGCCCTCGCGGGCTGCGCCTCGCAGATCAGCGCGCTCGCCCCCGTCAGCGGCGGCGACATCACTGCCCTGCGCATCGCGGCGATCGACGTGCTCGAGCAGCAGGGCGTCGAGATGATGCTCGTGCCTGCGTGCGTCACCGAGGGGGAGGGCTACTCGTGTTCCGGCACGACGTACGACGGCAAGCCGATCAAGGTCTCGTCGCCCGGCACAGACCCGCTCGGCATGACCGTCACGGTCGACGGCGCCGTCGTGTTCGAGGGCAGCGTGAAGGACGTCATCGACAAGGCCGCGCAGGTGACGCGGTGACCACGTACCGGTTCTCGGTGCTGGCGTACGCGCTCGTGCGCATGTGGCGTGCCTGGCCAGTCATCGTGCCGGTGGTCGTTGCCAACGCCGCGCTTCAGGCGCTCCTTGTGTGGCGGACTCCCGATGTCGGCGAGTGGCTTGCGATCATCCTGATGGGACTGGCCTCCCTTGCCATCTTCGCGATTTCGTACGGACTCGTCGCGGCGGCCGCCCTGCGGGTGCCGGACGGTCACGTGGGCTTGCCCGCGGCCGTCGACGGACTGCGCGCGCACGCGGGCCGCTTCGCTCTCTGGGCGGTCGCGCTCGTGGTGGCGTCGATCCTCGGGCTCATGCTCTACACGGTCCCGGGCCTTGTCGTCCTCGCCATCACGCCGTTCGTCCTCCTCGCGGTGCTCGACGGCAGGCCGAACCCGCTGGCAGCGAACTTCCACGCCATGGGGGAGCGGTTCTGGCGGTGGCTCGCTACGACCCTCGTCACCGGTGTGGTCGTCCTGCTCGGTACCGTGCTGACCGGCTTCACCGCGTTCTTCGTGCGCAACCCCGCGGCATCACTCGCGGCATGGCTGGTCAGCGGCCTGGTGCTGGCGTGGTTCATCACGGCGTGGGCACTCGTCTACCGGAGCACCTCGCTCGCTGCCCGGGGGTGATTTGGCCGGCAGGTGCTCGCCGGGTATCGTTGGCGGAGCAACGCGGGGTGGAGCAGCTCGGTAGCTCGCTGGGCTCATAACCCAGAGGTCACAGGTTCAAATCCTGTCCCCGCTACTTTTGTGGTGTCTTCGGACATCGTTGACAGATGTCTTCGGACATGGTTGACAGGGCCCTCGCCTTTAGGGGCGGGGGTCCTGTCGTTTCCGGCCTTTGGGTGGCCCGGGCTTGACGCCGCGGGCCTGGTAGTCGCGGGTGGGGT
>JAUXRN010000142.1 GCA_030681835.1 Actinomycetota bacterium | reverse complement strand
CGCCGCTCTACGTGGTGCACGTCAGCGCCAAGCAGGCCGTCGCCCAGATCGCCGCGGCCCGGGACGCCGGCCAGAACGTCTATGGCGAGACCTGCCCGCAGTACCTCTACCTCTCCCTCGAGGAGCACCTAGGGGCACCCGGGTTCGAGGGAGCCAAGTGGGTCTGCTCCACGCCCCTTCGTTCGCGCGAGGAAGGCCACCAGGAGGAGCTCTGGCGGTACCTGCGCACGAACGACCTGTCCGTGGTCAGCACCGATCACTGCCCGTTCTGCTTCAAGGAGCAGAAGGAGCTCGGCGTCGGGGACTTCTCGAAGATCCCTAACGGCATCGGCTCCGTGGAGCACCGCATGGACCTGATCTACCAAGGCGTCGTCGACGGCCAGATCAGCCTCCAGCGTTGGGTCGAGCTCTGCTCGACGACTCCGGCGCGCATGTTCGGGCTGTACGGGCGCAAGGGCGACATCAAGCCCGGCTTCGATGCGGACATCGTCGTGTACGACCCGTCCGGGCGCACTGAGATCGGCTTGCACAAGACCCACCACATGAACATGGACCATTCGGCATGGGAGGGATTCGTGATCGACGGCCACGTCGACACCGTCCTGTCGCGCGGCAAGGTCGTGGTCGACGGCAACGAGTACCTCGGCACCAAGGGCCACGGGCAGTACCTCAAGCGCGGGCTGTCCCAGTACCTCGTCTAGTCCAACCGAAGGGATCGGAGATTCGCGTGCGCACCATCGATCACTGGATCAACGGCACGGCCGCCGCCTCCACTTCAGGCAGCTACGGACCGGTCTACAACCCCGCCACGGGCGAGCAGCAGGCCCAGGTCGGCCTGGCGTCCGTCGCCGAGGTGGATGCCGCCGTCTCGGCGGCGAAGGCCGCCTTCACGACCTGGCGGTCCTCATCGCTGTCCAAGCGGGCCGAGGTGATGTTCCGGTTCCACGAACTCGTCCTCCAGCATCGCGACGAGATCGCCAACCTGCTGTCCTCGGAGCACGGCAAGGTGCCCAGTGACGCGGCCGGGGAGCTGGCCCGAGGCATCGAGAACATCGAGTTCGCCTGCGGCATCCCGCAGCTCATGAAGGGCGGCTACAGCGAGCAGGCATCCACCGGCGTCGACGTCTACTCGATCCGCCAGCCCCTGGGCGTCGTCGCGGGGATCACGCCGTTCAACTTCCCGGCCATGGTGCCCATGTGGATGTTCGCCAACGCGATAGCCACGGGCAACACCTTCGTCCTCAAGCCGAGCGAGAAGGACCCGTCGGTCGCCCTGCTCATGGCACGACTGCTGCAGGAGGCGGGCCTCCCCGACGGCGTGTTCAACGTCGTCCAGGGCGACAAGGTCGCCGTCGACCGGATCCTCGAGCACCCTGACATCGCGGCCGTGAGCTTCGTCGGCTCGACGCCCATCGCGCGATACATCTACGCCACGGGAACGGCCAACGGCAAGCGGGTGCAAGCCCTCGGCGGGGCCAAGAACCACATGGTGGTCCTGCCCGACGCAGACATCGACATGGCGGCCGACGCGGCCGTCAGCGCGGGCTACGGTTCGGCCGGCGAGCGCTGCATGGCGATCTCGGTCGTCGTGGCCGTCGGCGACGTCGCCGACAAGCTCGTGCCCGCGATCGCCGACCGGCTGCCTCGGCTCAAGGTCGGCCCCGGCACGGACCCGACCGCCGAGATGGGCCCCTTGATCACGCGGGAGCACCGAGACAAGGTGGCCTCCTATGTGGCCGGGGCTCCCGCCGAAGGCGCCAGCGTGGTCGTCGACGGCCGTCACAACGACCTGCCGCCCGAGGGCTTCTTCCTCGCCCCGTCCTTGATCGACCACGTGAAGCCAGGCATGAAGGCATACGACGACGAGATCTTCGGGCCTGTGCTCACCGTCACGCGGGTCGACACGTACGAGGAGGCCGTCGAACTGGTGAATCGGCACCAGTACGGCAACGGCACCGCCATCTTCACGCGGGACGGCGGTGCGGCCCGTCAGTTCCAGTTCGACATCCAGGTCGGCATGGTCGGCATCAACGTCCCGATCCCCGTTCCGGTGGCGTACTACAGCTTCGGCGGGTGGAAGTCGTCCATCTTCGGTGACGCCAACATCTATGGACCGGCCGGCATCGAGTTCTACACCCGCACCAAGACCGTGACCTCCCGCTGGCCGGATCCTTCGACGTCGTCGGTGGACCTCGGCTTCCCCCGCACCCGCTAGCGCACACGAGAGGCCATCCATGGACATCGGGGTCGTCCTGCAGTGCACGCCACCGGCAGCCCGCGTCATCGACCTGGCCAAGCGGGCCGAGACGTACGGCTTCGGCTACGTCTGGACCTTCGATTCCCACATCCTGTGGGAAGAGCCGTACGTCATCTACAGCAAGATCCTCGACGAGACCCGCAAGGTCGTGGTGGGCCCGATGGTCACCAACCCCGCGACTCGCGACATCACCGTGACGGCGTCCGTCTTCGCCACCCTCAACGAGATGTACGGCAACCGCACGGTGATCGGGATAGGCCGGGGCGACTCTGCCGTCCGGGTGACCAATGGCAAGCCCGTGTCGGTCGACCAGTTGCGGCAGGCCGTCGTCGACATCAAGGGCCTGGTCAACGGTGAGTCCATCGAGTACAAGGAGAATCACCTCCGCCTTCCGTGGGCCGGCGCGAGCCGCACCGGGGTGTGGGTGGCCGCGTACGGCCCCCGGGTCCTCGCCCTGGCCGGCGAGGTGGGCGACGGCTTCATCCTCCAACTGGCCGATCCGTCGATCGCCGAGTGGACCATTAAGGCCGTGCGCGATGCCGCCGCGGCCGCCGGGCGCAACCCCGACGATGTCTACATCTGCGTTGCCGCACCGGCCTACGTCACGGACGGCTCGCCGGAAGCCCACGCGCACGCCATCGATCAATTGCGCTGGTTCGGCGGCATGGTGGGCAATCACGTGGCCGACATCGTGGCTCGCTACGGCGAGAACGGCGGGGCGGTACCGCAGGCCCTGACCGACTACATCAAGAATCGCCAGGGCTACGACTACAACGAGCACGGCCAGGCAGGGAACACGCACACCGACTTCGTCCCTGACGAGATCGTCGACCGGTTCTGCATCATCGGTCCGCCGGAGGAGCACGTCCGGCGGATCGACGAGCTCAAGGCGCTCGGGGTGGACCAGTTCGCCGTCTACCTGCAGCATGACGACAAGGACCACACGCTCGCCGCGTACGGCGAGAAGGTCATTCCCGCGGTGCAGGATCACCTGAGGGCGACATCCTGACCGCGACCCCTGCTCCTGTGCGCCCTCGGCAGAGCACTGTCGGGCGCCGAATCAAGCGAGGGGCCGTCGGCGCGATGTGGGCCCTCGCGGGAGTCCTCCTGACCGTCCTGATGTGGGAGCTCGTGAAATGGCTCGGCGGTGTCGTGTCGCTCCCCTTCAACACCAACGACCAGGCCATGCCCCACGTGTGGACCATGCTGCAGGGAGCCAGCAAGCCCGAGGTGCGAGGCTCGAGCACCACCGTGCTCCAGGCGGTGATCCAAGCGGCGGGCTACTCGCTGATGATCGCGCTGGGCGGCTTCGCGATCGGGGTCTTCGTCGGACTCGTCCTCGCAATCGTCATGCAGCGGTTCGCCTTCATGGAGCGCGGGCTCCTGCCCTTCGTGATCGCCTCCCAGACGGTGCCCCTCATCGCGCTGGCTCCACTCATCACCGGCATTGGCAACCGGATCAGCATCGGCCCGGTCCAGTGGAACACGACCTACTCGGTCATGTTCATCGCCGCATACCTCGCCTTCTTCCCGCTCAGCGTCGGCGCACTGCGAGGCCTGCACGCCCCTACTCCGACGTCTCTCGAGCTCATGCGCTCCTACGCGGCGACCCCGCGGGCCACTCTCATCAAGTTGCGGTTCCCGGCATCCATTCCCTACCTCGTGCCGGCGATGAAGGTCTCGGCCGCAGCCGCCGTCGTGGGCACCGTCGTCGCGGAGATCTCCACGGGGGTGCGCGGCGGCATCGGCCGCCTCATCCTGGAGTACTCACGGGAGGCGACGTCACAGCCAGCGAAGGTGTACGTGGCCGTGTTCGGGGCCATCCTGCTGGGCCTCGTGGCAGCCGGCCTCGTCACGCTGATGGACCTCTACCTCACCCGCAACCTGCCCAAGGAGAGTCCCGCATGACCGCTCCTGCCATCGCCGATCCTGCCGTCCGCGCTTCAGGCGTCTGGAAGGTCTTCAACGAGGGTCTGCCCAACGAGGTCACTGCGCTGCAGGACATCGACCTCGCCGTCGGCCAGGGCGAGTTCGTGTCGCTGATCGGGCCTTCCGGGTGCGGGAAGAGCACGCTCCTGCGGGTCATCGCCGACCTCACCGAGCCCACCCAGGGCACCCTCGAGGTAGCGGGCATGTCGGCTGCTCAGGCCCGTCAGGCGCAGCGCTACGGGATCGCCTTCCAGCAGGCGGCCCTCTTCGACTGGCGCACGGTCCGCCGGAATGTCGAGTTGCCCCTGGAACTGCAGGGCTGGGACAAGTCCCGGCGCCGTGCCCGGGCGATGGAACTGCTGGAGATGGTGCAGTTGGCCGACTTCGCCGAACACCGGCCGTGGGAGCTTTCCGGCGGCATGCAGCAGCGGGTCGCGATCGCTCGCTCGCTCGCCGTCGACCCGCCGCTCCTCCTCATGGACGAGCCCTTCGGCGCCCTGGACGAAATGACCCGCGAGCGCATGCAGAACGAGTTGCTGCGCATCCGGCAGGAGACCGGGAAGTCGATCATCTTCGTCACGCATTCGATCCCCGAGGCCGTCTACCTGTCCGACCGGGTTGTCGTCATGTCCCCCCGGCCGGGAAGGATCACGGACCTCATCGACGTGAGCCTGGGCCAGCGGAACGAGGACACGCGTGAGGCCGAGGCGTTCTTCGAAGGCGTCACGGCCGTGCGTGAGGCGTTGCGCGGAAATCCGTCCAGCGGCGCGCGCGCCCGGATCGGCGAGGTGTGATGAGCAGCCGGCTCCGGAGCATCTGGCCTCCGGTCCTCATCGCGGTCATCGCCTTGGTGGGCTGGCAGTTGCTGGTCGTCGTGCGCGATATCCAGCCGTACCTGCTTCCCTCCCCCAGCCTGATCGCGTCGAACTTCTTCAAGGACGTGAGCCTCATGTGGGGCGCCGGCTTCTACACCGGCACGACGGCGCTTCTCGGGCTCATGTTCGGAACGTTCCTCGGCATTCTTGCCTCGCTCCTGGCCCAGCGGTTCGTGGTCGTTAACAATCTGATCACACCGCTTGCCGCGGGGCTCGCTGCTGTGCCCATCATTGCCCTCACCCCGATCCTCAACAACATGTTCAACATCACGAGCCGGACCCCCCGTGTCCTGGTCACGACGATCATCGTGTTCTTCCCGATATTCGTGAACCTGCTCCGGGGCCTGGTGCAGGTCCAGCCGGTGCAATTGGAGTTGATGCGGTCGATGAACGCCAGCCCGCGCACGGTGCTGCGGATCCTGCGCATCCCCAATGCGATCCCGTTCTTCTTCACCGGGCTCAAGGTGGCCGCGCCGCTGGCCGTCATCGCCGCCCTCGTCGCGGAGTACTTCGGCGGTCCGCAGGAGGGCCTCGGGGCGCGCATCGCCTCGAATGCTGCGAACACTGCCTATGGTCGGGCCTGGGCGTATGTACTCGCCGCCATCATCACGGGCCTGCTCTTCTATGTCACTGTCCTGCTGCTGGAGCGCTGGGCAGCTCCCTGGACCGCCCACAGGCGGTCCGCATGACCCCCGGCAAGGCACGACTCATGCACCACACCAACCAAGGAGGAAGAATGCGTCACACCGCTCGCAGTCGATGGGCAGCCCTTACGGGCATTGCCGTCGTCGGCGCCCTAGCACTGTCCGCCTGCGGAAGCAGCTCCAGCACCACGGAGTCGTCTGCGGAGGCACCGGCGTCGTCGGCCGCGGCGGAGTCCCCCGCTGCCGAGTCATCGGCTGCCGCCGAGTCACCCGCGGCCGAGGAGTGCACGACCCCGACCCCGGTCAACCTCCAGTTGCAGTGGGTGGCCCAGGCGCAGTTCGCGGGCTACTACGCCGCGAAGGAGTTGGGGTACTACGCCGAGCAGTGCCTCGACGTGACCATCCTCGAGGGCGGCGTCGACATCGTGCCGCAGACCGTGCTCGCCCAGGGCGGTGCGGACTTCGCCATTTCGTGGGTGCCCAAGGCGCTCGCCTCGCGCGAGCAGGGCGCGAACATCACCAACGTGGCCCAGGTCTTCCAGCGCTCGGGCACGCTGCAGGTGTCGTTCAAGGACAGGAACATCACCACGGCGGCTGACTTCAAGGGCAAGAAGATCGGCAACTGGGGCTTCGGCAACGAGTACGAGGTCTTCGCGGCGATCACCAAGGCGGGACTCGACCCGGCCGCCGACGTCGCGCACGTGCAGCAGCAGTTCGACATGGCTGCCCTCCTCAACGGCGAGATCGACGCCGCCGAGGCCATGACGTACAACGAGTACGCCCAGGTCCTCGAGGCCATCAACCCCGCCACGGGCGCGCTCTACACGCCCGAGGACTTCAACGTCGTCGACTACAACGTCGAAGGCGTGGCCATGTACCAGGACGCGATCTGGGCCTCCACCGAGCGTCTGGCCGACCCCGCGTACCAGGACCTCACCCAGAAGTTCGTGACCGCGTCGCTGCAGGGCTGGATCCACTGCCGTGACAACGCCCAGGAGTGCGCGGACATCGTTCTCGCCGCCGGCACCAAGCTGGGCGCGAGCCACCAGCTGTGGCAGATGAACGAGGTCAACAAGCTCATCTGGCCGTCGCCGCTGGGCGTCGGGGTCATCGACCCGGCCATGTGGGAGCAGACCGTGACGGTCGCGCTGAACACGAAGAACCTCGAGGGAGCGACCATCATCACGGCCGATCCAGCGGCCGAGGCGTACACCACGCAGTTCTCGGTAGCCGCGAATGAGGCCCTTGCCGGCATGGGGCTGAACACGACGGGTGACGCGTTCGCGCCGATCTCGGTCACCCTCATGGAGGGCGGCAACTAGCACGGGGAGCCAAGGGGGCCGGTGGCGGTTGCCACCGGCCCCCTTGCAATTCCGGTCCGGTCCGCCTCGGGCAAGTTCTCCCGTGTCGGTGGCGGGGTCCTGTGGCAGCCGTCACACTGTGGCGATCCGATCGTCCACCGACACGAGGAGCCGTGCGTGATCGTCCACACCAGCCCGTACCCCGATCGCGAGATCCCCGCCATCCCGATCACGGAGTTCGTCCTTCAGGCAGCCGGGCGTCACCCCGACCGCCCGGCGCTGATCGATGGGCCCACGGGCCGGGCATACACGTACGGACAGCTCGCTGGCCTCATTGCGTCGTTCGCGGGCGGACTGGCCGCTCGGGGGCTGGGTGTTGGCGACACCATCGCGCTCATGGCCCCGAACATCCCTGAATTCGCGCTGGTCTTCCACGGCGCGGCCGTGGCCGGGGTGGCGGTCAGCACGGTCAACCCCACCTACACCCCCGACGAGGTCCGGTTCCAGCTCAACGACTCGCGCGCCACCATGCTCATCACCATCGCCCTCTTCGCCGACACCGCCAAGGAGGCGATCGTCGGTACGTCCTGCACGGACATCGTCATCATCGGCGACCCGCCGGAGGGCATGGAGTCGGTCATGTCGCTGTTCGGCGCCCCCATCGAGCAAGTGCAGGTGGACACCGCGGAGCAGGTCGTTGTCCTGCCCTACTCCTCGGGCACGACCGGGCTGCCCAAGGGCGTCATGCTCACGCACCGCAACCTCGTGGCCAACCTCGTGCAGACGGAGGACTTCCTCCCGATCGAGGACGGGGAGATCGTGCTCGCCGTGCTGCCGTTCTTCCACATCTATGGCATGCAGGTGCTCATGAACAAGTTCCTGTCCGTGGGCGCCACCATCGTCACGCTCCCGCGCTTCGACCTCGAGCAGGCCCTGAGCATCATCCAGGAGCGGCGGATCACGCGGTTCTTCGTCGTCCCGCCGATCGTCCTTGCACTGGCCAAGCACCCGCTCATCGACCAGTACGACCTCACCAGCCTCCGGCAGGTGTTCTCCGGCGCTGCCCCACTCTCGGCCAGCCTGGCCGACGAGGCCGCGGCCCGGATCGATTGCGAGGTCGTGCAGGGGTTCGGGATGACCGAGCTCAGCCCTGTCAGCCATGCCTCGTCGCCCGAGTACGCCAAGGCAGGGACGGTCGGCGTGACGATCGCTGGCACGGAGTGCCGGATCGTCGACCCGGAGACCGGCGAGGACCAGGGCGTCGGCGGGGTCGGCGAGTTGTGGGTCCGCGGCCCGCAGGTCATGAAGGGCTACCTCAACAACCCGCAGGCGACCGAGATCACGATCGTCGAGGACGGGTGGCTGCGCACGGGCGACATCGGCACGATCGATGACGAGGGTTACGTCACGATCGTCGACCGGCTCAAGGAGCTGATCAAGTACAAGGCGTTCCAGGTGGCGCCGGCGGAACTCGAGGCCCTCCTGCTCACGCATCCGGCCATCGCCGACGCCGCGGTCATCGGAATCCCGGACGACGAGGCTGGCGAGATCCCGCGCGCCTTCGTCGTCCTGCGGCCGGGCCAGGACCTCACTGCGCAGGACGTCACCGAGTTCATGCAGGGCAAGGTGGCGACCTACAAGGTCATCCACGACATCGTCATCATCGACGAGATCCCGAAGTCGGCCTCCGGCAAGATCCTGCGACGGCTGCTCCGCGACGCCTGACCTCCCCGGGCGCTGTTGAGAGGCCAGCCGTGGGGGTTGTCGGCCGCTTGAATTCACCCCGCAGGCCGACCCCCACGGCTGGCCTCTCGTCGTTCGATCGACGGGGCAGTGTCAGCTGTCGAGTGATGCCATGACGTGCTTGATCCGCGTGTAGTCCTCGAACCCGTACATCGACAGGTCCTTGCCGTACCCGCTGTGCTTGAAGCCACCGTGCGGCATCTCGGCCACCAGCGGGATGTGGGTATTGATCCACACGCAGCCGAAGTCGAGGTACTTGGCCATGCGCATGGCGCGGCCGAAGTCCTTCGTCCAGACGCTCGAGGCCAGCCCGTACTCGACCCCGTTTGCCCACGCGAGGGCCTCGGCCTCGTCGCTGAACCGCTGGATGGTGACCACCGGCCCGAAGATCTCGTTCTGGATCATCTCGTCGTCCTGCCGCAGATCGGCAACGACCGTGGGCTCGATGAAGTAGCCGCGATCACCCTGCCGGGAACCGCCTGCGACCACCTGGGCATGCTTGGGCGCCCGGTCGATGAAGCCGAGCACACGCTCCAGCTGAGCGGCGTTGTTGACGGGAGGCACGAGGGCCTCTCCCCCGGGTCCGTCCGCGAACGTCGTCTGCGTCGCCTTGGCCTGCTCCGCGATGGCCGCGACGAAGTCGTCGTAGACCTTGGGGCCCACGATCATGCGGGTGGCAGCCGTGCAGTCCTGGCCGGCATTGAAGTAGCCGGCCACGGCGAGCCACTCAGCGGCCGCGGCCACATCTGCGTCGTCGAAGATGACCACCGGGGCCTTGCCGCCGAGCTCGAGATGGACCCGCTTGACGTCCTTGGCAGCGGACTCCGCCACCTGCATTCCCGCCCGGACGGATCCGGTGATCGACACCATCTGCGGGGTCCGGTGATCGACGAGCGCCCGGCCGGTGTCACGGTCCCCGCAGACGACATTCATGACCCCGGGTGGCAGCGCACCGGACTCGGCGATGATCTGGGCCATCCGGACCGTGGACACCGGGGTCGTGTCACTGGGCTTGACCACGACCGTGTTGCCAGCCGCGATGGCGGGCGCCCATTTCCAGACGGCCATCATCATCGGGTAGTTCCACGGCGTGACCTGGCCGATGACGCCGACCGGCTCGCGGCGGATGATCGACGTGAATCCCGCCATGTACTCGCCCGCTGCACGCCCCTCGAGGACGCGTGCCGCACCGGCGAAGAACCGGATCTGGTCGATCATCGGGGGGATCTCCTCGGCCATCGTGACCGCGATCGGCTTGCCGGTGTTCTGGCTCTCGAGCTCCACGAGTTCGTCGGCGTGCGACTCCAGTGCGTCGGCAATCGCGAGCAGGGCGCGCTGGCGCTCCGACGGGGTGCTGTCCCGCCAGGCGGTGAAGGCCGTTGCGGCCGCCTGATAGGCCAGGTCGACGTCGGCCGGCCCGCTGACCGCTGCCGTGCCGAACACCTCGCCCGTGGAAGGGTTGTAGAGGTCGCTCGTGGCCCCGTCGATCGCGTCGACGCTCTCGCCGTTGATGACGTTTCGAATGATCCGCTTCTCGCTCACGCCGCTTGTCTCCCGGTCTCGCTTGGTCAGTGCGGAAAGCCTAGTCGACCTCGTGCGGAATCTGCATCGGATACGCCCATCGCGTGCGGATTTCGCGGCACAGCTGCCCCTGCACCGCGAAATCACTTGCCATGGCCCGGTTCGGTGGCGCATGATGGCGCCCATGCCGCCTCGCGAGCGAACCGCCAGCAGCCCCCTGGATGACGTCTCCAAGGCCATCATCGAGCAGCTGCAGCAAGACGGCCGACGTCCCTATGCAGCGATCGGCAAGGCGGTCGGCCTGTCCGAGGCGGCCGTGCGTCAACGGGTCCAGCGGCTGCAGGACACCGGGATCATGCAGATCGTCGCGGTCACCGACCCGCTCCAGGTCGGCTTCGCGCGCGCCGCCATGATCGGCATCCGGGTGGACGGGGACGCCGAGGCCGTGGCCGATGAGCTCGAGGAGATGCCCGAGGTCGATTACCTCGTCGTGTGCGCCGGCTCGTTCGACATCCTCGCCGAGATCGTGGCCGAGGACGACGAGCACCTGCTCGAGCTCATCAACCGACGCATCCGCGCCATCACAGGGGTCCGGTCGACCGAGACCTTCGTCTACCTCAAGCTCCGCAAGCAGCTCTACAACTGGGGGACCCGATGACTCTCTCGCCGCAGCCCATCACCGAGGTTGGCGACGACCGGCTCGCCGACAGCGCTCGCGACCACCTGTGGATGCACTTCACCCGGCACTCGCACTACTACGACGGCTCGGGTCACGTGCCGGTGATCGTTCGCGGCGAGGGCGCCTACATCTGGGACGACCAGGGCAATCGCTACCTCGACGGCCTCTCCGGCCTGTTCACCGTCCAGGCCGGCCACGGGCGTACCGAGCTGGCGCAGGCCGCGGCCACGCAGGCAAGCGAGCTCGCCTACTTCCCCATCTGGTCCTACGCCCACCCTCGCGCGATCGAGCTCGCCGAGCGACTGGCCCACTACGCCCCAGGTGATCTCAACCGGGTGTTCTTCACCACGAGCGGGGGCGAGGCGGTCGAGTCCGCGTGGAAGCTGGCCAAGCAGTACTTCAAGATCACCGGCAAGCCGACGAAGCACAAGGTGATCAGTCGCAACATCGCCTACCACGGCACGCCGCAGGGTGCCTTGTCGATCACCGGGATCCCGGCCGCGAAGGTCCCGTTCGAGCCGCTGGTGCCCGGTGGCGTGAAGGTCCCCAACACCAACTTCTACCGCGCCCCCGAGGAGTACCGGCACGACGAGAAGGCCTTCGGGCTCTGGGCGGCGGACCGGATCGCCGAGGCGATCGAGTTCGAGGGTCCCGAGAGCGTGGCCGCCGTGTTCCTCGAGCCGGTGCAGAATTCCGGCGGCTGCTTCCCGCCGCCGCCTGGCTACCTCGAGCGGGTCCGCGAGATCTGCGACCGGTACGACGTCCTGATGGTCGCGGACGAGACCATCACGGCCTTCGGCCGGATCGGCGAGATGTTCGCGATGACACGGTTCGGAGTCACGCCCGACATCATCACCTGTGCTAAGGGGATGACCTCGGGGTACTCCCCTTTGGGAGCGATGATCACCAGCGAGCGGCTCTTCGAGCCCTTCAAGCACGGCACGAACACCTTCCTGCACGGCTACACGTGGGGCGGCCATCCAGTGTCGACGGCCGTCGCCTTGGCCAACCTGGACATCTTCGAGCGCGAGGGCCTCAACGAGCACGTGCGCGACAACGAGGCCGCCTTCCGGCATGCCCTCGAGCGGCTGCACGACCTGCCGATCGTCGGCGACGTCCGCGGAGCCGGGTTCTTCTACGGGATCGAGCTGGTCAAGGACAAGGTCACCCGCGAGACCTTCAACGACGACGAGTCCGAGCGGCTGCTGCGCGGCTTCCTCAGCAAGGCGCTGTTCGACGCCGGCCTGTACTGCCGCGCGGATGACCGCGGTGACCCGGTGGTTCAGCTGGCCCCCCCGCTGGTCATCGGACAGCCCGAGTTCGACGAGATCGAGCAGATCCTGCGTGCGGTCCTCACCGAGGCCTGGTCCATCCTGTGACCTCGCGGCCGGGAGGCACCGAGCGCACCCGCGGGCGCCGACTGGCTGATCGGGCGGTGACGGAGACCGCCGCGCTCCACGCCGTCCTGGACGCAGGACTCGTCGCGCACGTCGGGGTCGTCGACGACGGCCAGCCGTTCGTCCTTCCCATGGGCTACGCCCGCATGGGCGACGACCTCGTCCTGCACGGGTCCACTGGGTCCCGCCTGATGCGGTGCCTTGCCGCCGGAGCACCGACGTGCGTGACAGTGACCCTGCTGGACGGCATGGTGCTCGCCCGAAGCGCCTTCGAGTCCAGCATGAACTACCGCACCGCCATGGTCCTTGGCGTGGCCAGGCGGCTCGACGGCGACGAGGAACTTGCCGCGCTCCGAGCCCTGTCCGATCACCTGCTCCCGGGCCGATGGGATGACATCAGGCCGCCGTCGGCCAAGGAACGGGCCGCGACCATGACGGTGGCCCTTCCGCTGGCGGAGTGCTCGGTCAAGATCCGCACCGGCGGCCCCGACGACGACCCCGCCGACCTCGTTGATCCGATGTACGCACGCACCTGGGCGGGCGAGGTCCCCCTCGAAGCCTCGTTCGGGACGCCCGTGCCGGAGCCGGCCTCCGCGGCGTCGCCCGTGCCGCGCTATGTGTCCCAGTGGGGCAGGGCGTGACGGCGGACCTGCGCCACCTGTCGTTGTGGTGGGACACGCTTCCCGACGAACTCCGCATGCCGCTGGGGGCCGCCATGACCGGCGACACCGACGCCGATGTCGCCATCGTCGAGGCCGAGCAGGCCGGCTTCGGGGCCAGTGGCCGCAATGGCGGCTGGGCCTCGTCGCTCTTCCCGGCCAGCCTGAACGCGCTCGCTCGCCGGTCATCGCGAGGAGAGGCCGTCCGCATGAAGCGGACGA
>JAUXRN010000138.1 GCA_030681835.1 Actinomycetota bacterium | reverse complement strand
GGCGTCATGGGCGGCCTGGAAGTCCAGGTCGCCGTCCTTGGCGACGATCCCAGCGCACCTGGGCAGGCGGCCGCGCTGGCGCTGCTGGCGGAGTCGTTGCGCGCAGCCGGAGTTCCCGAAGCTCCGGAGATCATGCGACTGCCCGACGAGGTCGCCCTGGCCGACCTCCCTGTGGACGCGGATGGACTTCCGGTGCTGGGCCTGGCCGATGACACGCTCGCGCCTACCGGCTTCCCGGACGCCGGGGTATTCCTGGTGTGCGGACCACCCCGCAGTGGTCGGACGACGACGCTGCGCAGCATCGCGGCCTCAGTGCGACGGGCACGGCCGCATGCCGCACTTGCCTACTTCGGCAGCAGGACCTCGCCGTTGATCTCGTCCGTGGACTGGGACTTCGCCGCAGGCACCGAGGACGAGGCGGCCGAACTGGCGGGTGCCCTGCTCGACAAGGCCATGACCGAGCCGATCGACCCCACGTCGCTCGTGGTGGTCATCGAGGGCATCGGCGACTTCGTCAGCAGTCCCGCGGACATGCCGCTGCAGCGGCTGGTGAAGGCTTGCCGCACGCACGACCAGCTCGTCGTGGCCGAGGGCGAGACGAGCACGCTGAGCGGGTCCTGGCCGCTACTGCAGGCGGTGAAGGCGTCCCGCTGCGGCATTGCACTCCAGCCAGACTTGCTCGACGGCGACACCGTCTTCCGCACGTCGTTCCCACGCGTGACCCGCGCCGAGTTCCCCGAGGGACGGGGCCTGCGGGTCGTCGGCGGCCGGGTCACCCGAGTGCAGGTGGCGCTGCCATGAGCCCCCACGGCCAACCGTTCCTGCACGCCCACCCACAACCGAAGGAGATGAACAGCATGGCCATCACCCATGGCATGGACATCGCTGCCGTACGGCAACTGGCAGCACAGTTGCGCACCAGCGCCGCCGACATCGACACGATGACGGCAACCCTGACGTCGATGCTCAACAGCACGCCCTGGCTGGGCGCGGACCGCACCAACTTCGACAACGACTGGAGTGGGACCTACACCCCGCAGCTCAAGGCGATCGCCCAGGCGCTGGTGAGCTTCGCGGGCGTCGCCGACGCCCACGCCAACATGCAGGAATCGACCTCGCAGACCTGAGGCCGGCTGGTGGGGGCGGGTGACCGCCCCCACCGCTCCTAGTCGGGAGGTGGCCGCCATGCGGTCGAATCGCGTGATCGCGCTGATCGGATGGACGGCGCTGGCCGTGTCGTTGACACCAGGCCCGGCGCCGGCAGCCCCGGCAGAGCGGGCCGAACAGCGCACGACGGTCACGACCGTCCACGTCGACTGGCCCACCGAGGCACTGAACTGGAACGTGAACGGCTGGGTGACCGCCCGGGTACGGCCGGCCCAGGCCGGGCGCCTGGTGCGACTTGGCCTGTGGGGGATGGGTGGTCCGGGCTGGTCGCGCATCGACAGTGGCCGGACCGACGCCGCAGGCGTCGTGCGACTGAGGTTGCTCACGATGTGCGTCGACGGCGAGTGCACAGAGGCGACGGACAGGTACCGGGTCCTCGTGCTGCCTACGTCGACGATGAGCGGTGCGACATCGAGAGGGACGATCCGGCTGGAGTGGTGACTGCTAGCGGGGCACGCCGAAGGTCAACTGCACCGCAGCGTCCGATGTGGCGCCGGGCATGCTCTGGAACCCGATCGTCAGCCTGTCCCCGACGATCGCGGCGAGCGTCTTCTTCTTCGAACGGGTCTTGACCCTGATCTTCATGTCGTCGCCGGACATCCGGCAGGTGACCTTGAGTGGTGGCTTGCGGGGCTTGGTCGGCGTCCCGTTGAACTGGACCACGGGACCATCCGCACCGTGTGTTGTGATCACGGGGATCGCCACCGTGGCGAGCGGGCACTTCGCCCGCAGCTCGCGGTCCGGCCCGGACTTCGACCTTGAGACGAGGACCTGCACCATGGCGAAGCAGGCCTGCATGACGGGCCGCGCCGCCAGGGCGGCAAGGTTGGCAAGGTCGGGATCGTCATAGGCGCCCGAAGGGTTGGCGCCGATCACCACCACCGACGTCCCCAGGGCCGCGCAGAAGAGCAGTTTGTCCTTGTTGCTGAGCCCCCCGAGTGCGGTGAACATCGTCCTGGCGTCGTCGGGACCGCCGGCCAGGCTGACGATGACATCGACCCGCTGAGCTGCAGTCGGCAGCGTCGGCGACCCGACCCAAGCACTTCCGCCGGCGGGTACGGACGTGTCCACCGTGATGGGGAAATTCCACGGCTGTGCCGAAGGCGCCTCGGGAGCCACGATCGCGTGCGCCGGCACCGACGCCAAGAGTCCGATTGCGAGCGCCAGTGCGGTGGCACTGGCGAGGATCCCATGGATGCGGCGCATCGACGCTCCTCCGCTGGCCCCGTGCCGGACAGCGTAGGCGGCATGGCCCGTGCTGGCTAGAAGCGCAACGCCTGCGCCTTTGCCAGGACGCGAGCGCAGCTGATCAGGGCGGCACGGTTGGCGGAGGACGCTGTTCGGGCGCACGTGCCCGCGACCACGTTGTTGTCGACGACCCGCCACGTCGTGACGATGTCCGAACCGGCGTGTGACGACGAGTCGAGCGTCTCCATCACCAGTTCCGTCCCGGTGAAGGTCACCACCTTCGACAGTGAGTTGGACGGGTCGTTCGCCGCCAGCGCCAAGAACGCCTTGGCCTTGGCCGGGGTCCGCGAGGACCAGGCACCGACAGCGGCAGGGTGCATGCCGGTGACGTCGGCGACGTAGGACTGAGTGCAGAAGGTCCGCCCACGAGCCATGCCGCAGGCCGGGGTCTCTGTCTCGACCGTGAGCATGCCGCTGTAGCCGACGGCCGCAGCCGCGGCGCCGGGGGCCAGGAGCGCCGGCGCGATCTGGCTGACCGTCAGCCGATCGGACGGCCGGGGAGATGCGGGGGACCATGCGCCCACGAGGGCCACCGGCACCAGCACTGCCGCCAGTGTGGCCACGGCGCGCACGTTGCGTCTGATGGTGTGCTCCCTCGGTCAGCGGTCGGCGGTGAACAGAAGAGAGAAGAATCCCACAAGCAGCCGGTCCCGGACGTCTGGCGGGGTGGCTTCGATCAGCGCCTGCACGCTGGCGGACTCCGCCGGCAGGCCTGGCGGGCCGTCGCCGACCAGTCCGGCCAGCGCCAGCAGCCCCGCGACGGTCTCGGCGTCCAAGGTCGCGGGATCGAGATCCGCGAGGGCCGCCATCAGCCCGGGGTCGACCTTCGCCCAGGGTTGGCCGGCGCAGGCGGCGGCGGCCTCGGCCATGTCCGCAATGAACTCGTTCACGGTGGCGAGCGAGGCCGGTTGCACCGTGAGGTGCACCGTCCGCGGGAGGTCCCCGCACGCGGGCTGCGGCTGGATGAACCAGTGGCGGGCACGCATCCGGTCGGCGAGTACGAAGGGATCGACACCACCAGCACCCTCATCGCCATCGGCGGCGATCGCCACGAGGGTGCTGTCCGGCGGCCCGACCACGCGAAGTCCCGGGAGGGCCTTGACCGCCGCGACGATGCGGTCGGTCGCGTCGATGGCCCGGCGGTTCGCAGCCAGCATGCCGTCGTCGCCGAGCACGTGCGCGACCGTCCACGCCGCAGCCATCGGGCCGGCCGACTTGGTGCTCTGCAGCGTCGTGTTGACGACGGGGTAGCCCGGCCATGCGGAGTAGGCGAAGAAGGCGCCCTCTCGATAGTGGGCATCGCTGAACAGCAACAACGATGCTCCCTTGGGGGAGTAGCCGTACTTGTGAAGGTCGGCGGACAGCGAGCGGACACCCGGGACGGACAAGTCGAATGCAGGCACGTCGCGGCCGAGGCGGCGCAAATAGGGCAGCACCAGTCCTCCGATGCACGCGTCGACATGGCACGGGACCCCCCGGGCCGCGGCGAGGGACGCGACTTCGCCCACCGGGTCGACGACCCCGTGGGCGTAGGACGGCGCAGACACCACGACCAGTGCGACGACCGCGCCCTCCTCGGCCAGCGCGGCGCTGACATCGGCTACCCGCACGCGCATGGACACCGGGTCGACCGGCAGCGTGCGCAGGCGCATGTCCAGGAGGTGGGCGGCCTTGGCAAACGCCGCGTGACCCGTCACAGGCATGAGCACGACGGGCTGGCCGGCGCCCCCGGCCCGGCGCCAGGACTCGCGCGCGGCCAGGACGGCGAGCACGCACGACTCCGTCCCACCGCTCGTCACCAGGCCGCATGCCCCGGCCGGCCCGTTCAGGAGGTCGAGTGCCCAGCCGACCAGGCCGTTCTCGATGCGGCCGACGCTCGGGAAGACGGTCGGGTCCAGCGCGTTGACCTCGCCGAACGACGCGAGGGCGGCACGGCCGGCCTCGGGCAACCCCGGGACGCCAGCGTCGTAGACGTAGGCCAGGACTCGACCGCCGTGAACCGGGGCATCCTCCGTCCGCATCGCCTCGAGATCGGCCAGTACGGCATCGGCCGGCCGGCCATCGCGTGGAAGCGTCATGGCACTCCTTCCGACGAGGCGGCCACCGCCACCGGCTCAAGCCGGTAGGAGCGGATCAGCGGCAGGCTCAGCGCCACGAGCGCGGCGGGCAGGACCGTGAAGGCGAGGAGAACGCCGGTCTCGGCCAGTTCAGGCTGCGCCGCGGGCTCGCCCGTCGACGACACGAAGCCGGTGAGGGCAAGCATCAGAAGCACCAAAGCAGGGCCGACGGCGAAGCCGATCGTCTCGCCGGCCGTCCAGACGCCGGTGAAGGCCCCGGCCCGCTGCCGGCCGCTTGCCAAGGCGTCGGCGGCGATGGCATCGGGCAGCATCGCCAGCGGGAACATCTGCATGCCCGCGTAGCCGATGCCACAGAGCCCGACGATCGCGAGGATGCCGCCGTTGGGCAGCGCCCGCGCGGTGAGTAGGGCCAGCGCCCCGGCCAGGAAGGCTAACGATGCCGCGGTGTAGCCGGTGCGCTTGCCCCAGCGGTGACCGACCCACGCCCAGCCGGGCATGACGATGAGCGCAGGCACGATGAGCGCGGCGAAGAGGACGTCGCTGAGGCCCTCCTGTCCGAGCACGTAGGTCGCGAAGTATTGCGCGGCAGCGAGCATCGCTCCCGTCGCCAGGGCCTGGATGACGAAGGCCCCGAGCAGGATCCGGAAGGAGCGGGTGCGCCAGGCCACCGCGAACTGCTCGCGCAGGGAGTGCCCGCCATGGCCGGACGTGTCGCATGGCACAGGTCGCGTCCGCCGCAGCGCCCACCAGCACCCGAGCATGCCCAGCGCAATCAACGCCGCCACGCCTACGGACATGATCAGGTAGCCGCCTGCACCGCCGTTCCCGGCATCTCGCAGCGCAGGTGCTCCGACACCGAACAGCAGGATCCCGAGGGCGAGGAAGGCGACCCGCCACGACATCATCGTCGTGCGCTCTTCGGCATCCTCGGTGATCTCCGCCGGCATGGCGATGTAGGGAACCTGGAAGAGGGCGAAGGCCGACGCGGCGAGCAGGAAGAACACGAGCACCCAGGCCGCCGCCGCCCATTCGCCGAGGCTGGTCGGGGTTGCGAACATCAGGACGAACACGACGGGCAGGGCGAGGCCGCCGGCGAGCAGGAACGGCCTGCGCGAGCGCAGCCGTTGAGCGGATCGGTCGCTCAGGGTGCCGACGATTGGCAGGAACGCCACGTCCCACAGCTTGGGCACGAGCACCACGACGGCCGCCAGTGCCGCGGCCACGCCAAGGCTGTTGGTCAGGTAGTACGCCAGCAGCAGTCCGGGCACCGTCGCGAAGCCCGCCGTGCCCACGGAGCCCAGGGCGTAGCCGAGGTAGGTTCGGCGCCCGAGGCGCTCGTCGGTCACGGTCGGACGCTATCGGCGCGAGGGGGGCCCATGCAGACCGAATGGGTTCTCGTCACCGTCGCCGTGGCCGTAGGGGCGTTCGTGCAGGGCCTCACCGGACTCGGCTTCGCCCTGGTGGCCGCTCCGGTCGTGAGCCAGGTGGTGCCCGGGACGAGCGGCATCGGCCTCGTCAATGCGCTGTCGATCGTGCAGAACGGGTGGCTGGTCGCGCGGACCGACGCCGCCATTGCCTGGCGCGTCGTCGCCCGCATGGTGCCTGGGCTGGCCGCGGGGGTACTGCTCGGCTGGATCGTGCTGCGGACCACCGGTCCGGCCGTGTTCCCCGTAATTGTCGCGGCTTCGGCGTGCGCCTCCGTCGCGTGGCTGCTGCTTGCTGACCGCTTCCGCGGAGCGGTTGCCGGCGTGATCTCCGCGGTGTGGGGCGGACTCGTGAACACGGTCGCCGGGGTGGGCGGCCCGCCGATCGCCGCGTATCTCGTGACTCGCGGCCTGCCGTTCGGGGAGTACCTGCGCACCCTGCAGGTGGTGTTCGCGCTGCTGAGCGTCGTCAGCCTTCCCCTGCTAGGTGTCTCCTTCCCGTCACTGGGCTGGTTGGCCGCCTGGCTGGTCGCGCTCGTCGTGGGATCGGTTGCCGGCGAACTGCTTCGCGCGCGGTTCGACGAGTCGCTCACGCAGCGGGTCGGGAAGTCGGCGATCGTCGTGGTGTGCGTCGCGGCGCTGATCCGCTCGGTCGCGGCCCTCGTCTTCGGGGCGTAGGCCCGGGGGCCTACGGGGCGCCGGATCCGTGCGGGTCGCTCTTCTTCACGGTCAGGCCATAGCGATCGACGTACGGCATCCCGCCAAGGTCGAGGATCGCATCGCGCACGGCATCGGTGAGCTCGGTGGCGTTCATGGCGTCGAGGTCCAGCGGCAGGGCGGGAGAGAAGCGCAGGTCCACGCGCTTGCGGCCGCGGCGGGTGCCGGGGTAGCTGATGGACACCGCGTGGACCGGGATCCCGGGGTTCGCGCGGAGCACCGGCACCAGGACCCGCCGGTAGAGGCGGTGGAGGGAGGCGCCGTCGGGGGAGCGCGTTGCCTCGGGGTACAAGGCCAGCCTGTGGCCCTCGCCGAGCACGTGCGAGGACATCTCCAAGGCCCAGTTGGTCGCGACCTCGTCACCGCGGCGCAGCGGGATCTGCCCGGCCAGCCGGAAGAAGAGCCCCGCGCGACCCTCGAAGGCCTCGGACTTGGTGAAGTAGTACAGCCGCCACCGGTTCGCCAACCCGACCATCACCGGGTCCATGAAGGCGAGGTGGTTGCCGACGAGGATCGCCGGCCCCGGCTGCACCCGATCGGCTCCGGTCATCGAGATCGCCCACCTCAGCCGGAGGAACTGCGCGCCCGCCCACAGCAGCCAGTAGCCGCCGCCGTGACCCGGCCGGCCGATCCGCGTGCCGGCGTACATCTCCCGGCCGCGGGCGAGGGCCGCGTCGTACCCGTCTTCCCCACCGCTCACCCGAGTCAGCCCGGCCCGCTGCTGAGGCCGCAGAAGCCGTAGACCGCCTGCATCGCCTCGAGCAGC
>JAUXRN010000128.1 GCA_030681835.1 Actinomycetota bacterium | reverse complement strand
CTCGACGATGCGGGTATCGGCGCCGTGGTCCTGCCCAGCCTGTTCGAGGAGGAGGTCGTGGCCGAGACCATGACCTTCGCCGAGCGGATGCAGGAAGGCGCGGGCGTTTCCGGAGAGGCCGCGGACTACTTCCCCGATGTGGACCTTGACCATCTGGGCCTGGATCGGCACGTCCGCTTGGTCGAGGAGGCCGTTGCGCGGCTGGAGGCACCGGTCATCGCGAGCGTCAACGGCCGCTCGGCCGGGGGCTGGGTCGAGTATGCCCGGATCCTGCAGGACGCTGGAGCCAGGGCCATCGAGCTCAACATGTATGACCTCGCCGTGGACCCTGACCGATCCTCCGCTCAGGTCGAGGAGGGGTACCTCGCCCTGGTCCGGCAGGTCCGCGCGGCCGTCGAGGTGCCTGTCGCCGTCAAGCTCTCGCCATACTTCTCGTCCTTGGCGAACTTCGCGCGCAGCGCCGTCCTTGCGGGGGCCGACGGCCTGGTGCTCTTCAACCGCTTCTACCAGCCGGACGTCGACCTCGAGACACTCGACGTGACTCCGCGACTGGAGCTCTCGCACCCCGGGGAGGTGCGGCTGCCGTTGCGCTGGATCGCGATCCTGCGCCCGCTGTTGCCGGGGGCAAGCCTGGCCCTGACCTCGGGGGTGGCATCCGGCGAGGATCTGGCCAAGGGGCTGCTGGCGGGGGCCGATGTCGTGATGACGGCGGCCGAACTCCTGCGGCGGGGGCCTGAGCGTGCCGGTGCACTCCTGACATCGCTGCAGGAGTGGATGGATGCTGAGGAGTACCTGTCGGTGGACCAGTTGCGTGGCAGCCTGGCGCAGCATGCGGTGTCCGACCCTGGTGCATTCGAACGTGCCCAGTACCACCGCGTGCTGTCGTCTTGGCGGCGTTGACTTGCTCCCTGGCCGATAGGGTCACCCGCATGAGACGCATGGCGTTTGGCGTGGCAGTGATCCTCGCGGCGGGCCTGCTTGCTGCCTGCGGCTCGTCGACGGATGCCGGGTCGATGGGGGCTTCCCCGAGCGCCACGCCGACGCCGACGCCCACGCCCGTGTCCGTGGTCTGGGCCGGTCAGGTGTGCGGCGACATGGACCGAGTCAAGGCCAGTGTTGGCTCGCTTGGCCAGAACCTGTCCTACGACGTGACGTCGGACAGGTCGGCTCTCGAGCAGATCCAGCGTCAATTGACGGTCCAGGTGCTCGGCGTGGGCGATGCAGCGGACCGACTGCTGACGACGCTCGGCGCAGTGCCCGTCGACTTCACCGCCGCCGCCGACATGGTGGCCACACTGACCAAGTCCGGACAGGACACCAAGGCTGCGGCGTCGGCCGCGTCGGGGCACCTGCAGGCGGCGGCATCGGCAGGCGACGTGTTGACGGCCGTTGCCGAAGTGGGGCAGGCGATCATCGCGGCGAAGGCCGCCTACGAGGCTGGCCAGGCGTTCGTGGGGGCTATCGGCACGGCCACGTCGACGGCCAGCGGCGAGCTCGGTGAGGCTTTCGACTCGGCTCCCGAGTGCCAGTCCAGCTGAGCCCGTTCCGGCTTGACCCTCACGCGGCGTGAGGCCGTAGCGTCGTCTGCATGAACGACGGCGAGGGCTTCAGCGTCGGCGAGGTGGCACGCATCAGCGGCGTGACGGTGCGCACGCTTCACCACTACGACGAGATCGGGCTGCTCGTCCCCTCGGGGCGTACGTCCGGCGGATACCGCGACTACGACAGTGCCGACGTCGACCGGCTGATGGCCATCGTCGCGTACCGGGCCTGCGGCCTGGCCTTGTCCGACATCGCTGAGGTGCTCGAGGCAACCGGGCCGGTGCGTGCCGAGCACCTCCGGCGGCAGATCGCCATGATCGACGGACGACTCGCCGCCCTGGCGCGGCAACGCAGCACCCTCAGCAGTGCATTGGAGGCACACCAGATGGGCATCACGTTGGATCCTGAGGAGTACTTCGAGGTGTTCGGCGAGTCCGACCCACGGCAGTACGCGGACGAGGTGCGCGAGCTTTGGGGAGAGACGGATGCCTACTCGGAGTCCATGCGCCGAACGTCGGCCTACGCCAAGGATGACTGGCTACGGGCCCAGGCCGAGGGCGCTGCCGTGCTCGAGGCATTCGCAGACTGCCTGGCCGCGGGGCTGGCGCCCGACGACGCCCGGGCGATGGCTGCCGCGGAGGCGCACCGGGAGAACATCTCGACGTGGTACTACCCGTGCTCGCACGAGATGCAGGTCGGCCTGGCGGCCTACGTCCACGCGGCGATCTACGCCAACGCCCTCGCCCGTTGACGTTATCGTCCGTCGCATGGCACCGGACGGGCTGGCGTGGCCCATCGACTTCTCGGCGGGATATGGCGCCGGAGTGGACCGGGGCATCGCCCTCGGCGGCGGTGGCCTGTACTTCGTCGCCTGGCAGGTGGGCTATCTCCGTGCGATGTCGGACGCTGGCGTCGACCTCGGACTGGCGGACAGGGTCGTGGGGACGTCGGCAGGGTCCATCGTGGCGACCGCCCTGACGGCCGGCCGGATCGGCTGGCTGCATGCCCAGGTGTCGGCATTGGCGCGCGTGCCGGCCCTGCTGAAGGCGCTGGCGCCCGCGAGCAGCCTGCGGCCCAGCCAGGTGCGCGCGCTGGACGCCTTCTCCAGCGCCGCCGATGCTCGTCCCGAGACCGTGCAGGCCATCGGTCGGCTCGCGCTGGCTGCCGTGACCCCCGATGCCGCACGGATGAGGGCGAACGTGCAGGTGGCCGTCCAGTCATCGTCATGGCCGCACCCGGCTCTGCGGATCACCTGCGTGGACGCCTTCAGCGGTGAGCGCTGCGTCATCGGCGAGGAGGCGGGCATCCGCCCCGCGCGTGCTGCGGCCGCCAGCAGCGCGGTGCCTGGCATCTTCCCGCCGCAGCCGATCGGCGACCGTCGGTGCATGGACGGGGGAGTGTGCGGCACCGGCGTGCACCTGGACCTGGTGGCCGGGGCACGCCGGGTACTGATCCTGACGCTGGGCACGGCGGAGTCGCCTGCGGGAATGACCGAGCGGGCCGGCGCAGTGGGCCGTGAACTGGCCGAACTGGAGGCGACGGGTACCCGGGTGCTCGCCCGCTCGCCGAACCCGGTGGATCGGGCGGTCCTGATGGACCCGGCCGCGGTGCCGGCCGCGCTCGCCGATGGCACCGACATGGCCGAGGCCGACCTCGTCGACCTGAAGGCGTTCTGGTCATGAGGTCGGTCGCCGTTGGACCTGATGGCATAGCCAGATGTGCGTGGGCCGACGGGTCCGACGACTACCGCGCGTACCACGACTCGGAGTGGGGCCGCGCTGTGCGCGGTGACGTGGCGCTGTTCGAGCGCATTGCCCTGGAGGGATTCCAGTCGGGGCTTTCCTGGCTCACCATCCTGCGCAAGCGGGAGGGGTTCCGTCTGGCCTTCGCCGACTTCGAGCCCGCAGCAGTCGCCGAGTTCCGGGAGGCTGACGTGGCCAGGCTGATGGACGATGTGTCGATCGTTCGGAATCGCCGGAAGATCGATGCGACTATCCAGAATGCGCAAGCGCTCCTCGCACTGCGGGAGGCAGAAGGTGATGGTGCCCTGGACCGGCTGGTCTGGGGGTACGCGCCAGCACCCCGCAGAAGCCGGCCTCGGGCCTTGTCCGACCTGCCGGCGAGCACGCCGGAGTCTGCGGCGCTGAGCAAGGAACTCAAGCGACGAGGCTTCGGGTTCGTGGGGCCGACCACGATGTATGCGGCGATGCAGGCGTGCGGCCTGGTGGATGACCACGTGGCCGGCTGCCACGTGGTCGCCGGCACGGGCTAGGCCGCGCCCGCGGCTATCGCCGCCGGCGGCAATGGCGGATAGGGATGGTCGGGGTCGCGCCCCGTGAGGTACTTGGCGACGCTGTAGATCGCACCGGCGACCGGCACTGCGATGAGGGCGCCGATGATGCCCATGGCGATGCCGCCGGCGGCGATGGCGAACACGATGGCGAGCGGATGCAGACTGACCGCCTTGCCCATGACGAGCGGTTGGAGCACGTCGCCGTCGAACGAGCCGACGACGACGGTCAGGGCAACCACCAGGAGGGCCACAAGCGGCCCGCGCTCGGCGAGCGCGACCACCGCGGCGAAGAAGGTGGCGATGGGGGCACCGATGACCGGGATGAAGGCGCCAAGGAACACCACGGCCGACAGGGCCGGGGCCAGTGGGACCTGCAGGATCGTAAGACCGATGAACACGAGGACCGCATCGCAGAAGGCGACGATCACGATCCCGCGGGTGTAGCCAGAGATGGCATCCCACGCCAGGGTTCCCGAGACGTCCGTGGGCTGTTGCAGCCGCTTGGGCATCCACGAGATGACCCAGTTCCAGATCGGCCGGGGAGTGAGCAGGAAGAAGACCACGGCGTAGAAGAAGACCGACGCGGCGATGACCAGCGTGCCGAGCGAGCCGAGCGCCCCCATGACGTCGCCGAACAGGCCGCCGGCGACGCTCTTCGCCCAGTCCTGGATGCCCGCCAACAGGGCCGAGATGTTCGCATCGGTGAGTTGCAGCGGACCCGTCTTCAGCCAGTCCTCGATCTGGGTGATGCCGCTCTCCACGGCAGCCACCAGCTTCGGGCCTTCCTGGATGGTCGACCTGATCACGCTGCCGAGGATTACCACGACCAGGGCCCCGATGACCAGCAGGGCCAGGACCATGGAGAGGACCTTGGGGAGGAACCGGTGGAAGAGCCTCATGAGCGGCTGCGCCCAGGCGGTCATGAGCATCGCGAAGAAGAGGGCGGCGGCCACCGGGAAGATGATGTTGAGGACGTAGCCGGC
>JAUXRN010000126.1 GCA_030681835.1 Actinomycetota bacterium | reverse complement strand
ACGACGACGACGACGATGACGACGACGATGACGATGACGACGACGACGACGACGACGATCACGGGCACCACGCCCGCTAGCACCTGATCGGCCTTACCTGAAGGGGCCTGTGGACGGCCAGTCGCCGTCCACAGGCCCCTTCGTCAACCGTCCGTCCATGAGCGATGACAAGGCCCTGCTTGATGCCGACCCGGACGTGCTGCCCGAGCTCATCGGCTTTGCCCGGCCACGTTGGCGTGACGACGTCCCCATCCTGTGGCGGGACCCGACCACCATCCAGCTCGGTGACGACGTGATCCTCCCGCGGGTCGGCCACGACCATGTGGGGTGGCTGGCCAGGCTTGATGGCCTGAGCACCGCCCGCACTGCGTCGGCTGACCTGCCGATACCTGCGGCCGAGGCCCGACGGCTGCTGCGCGGACTGCTCGCGGCCGGCGCACTCGATGATGCCGCCCGCATCCCCGACGCAGTGCGCTGGGCCAGAGCCGAGGACCGCGACGTCGTCGCCGGGCGCTTCGGCGCAGTCCTGCGCAGCACGAGGGACCTCGACGCGGCCTACGCCGTCATGTCGGCACGCGAGGCGGCGCGTGTCGTCGTGCTCGGAGGTGAGCCGGTGCTGGCCGAGGCCCGCGAAGCCATGTCAGCGGCCGGCCTGGGCGCCGCGGCGTCGGTGCGCGAGGCGAGCGTGGCCGTCGTGGCCGAGCGGGGCCACCCCGACGTCGCCGCGCTGGCCGACCACGACCTGCCGGACCTGCCGGACCTGCCGCACCTGCGCATCGGGGTCCTCGGCGACCGGGCCGTCGTCGGCCCCATCGTCGTCCCGGGCCGGACCAGCTGCCAGCGGTGCGCGCACCTGCACCGCAGGGACGCTGACCCGGCCTGGCCCCTGCTGGCCGTGCAGTGGGCGCAGGCCACGTCGGCGCACGCCAGCCCTCCGGTCGATCCGCTGCTCGTGCGCGCCGCCTGCCTGCAGGCCGCCCTCCTGCTGCGGGAGTGGTGCGAGGCACCCGACGCCGTGACGCAGTGGGGCAACGTCGCCATCGAGGTGTCGCTGCCGCGGCTGCAGGCCACGAGGCTGGGCCGGCCGGCGCACCCGCTGTGCGGCTGCCTGTGGGCGGCGGCCTGACGAGGCCCGCCACGCCCGTCTCGCCCGGGCCATCCATGCAGGCGACAATGGGCGGGTGCCCGACATCCCCAGGAACGCGCTGAGCCGCAGCCTGCGCCTGGCGTCGCTGCCCGCCTCCTACGCCGGCCGCACGGCACTGGGCCTGGGCAAGCGCGTCGGTGGCAAGCCGGCCGAGCTTGTCACCGTCGAGCTCCAGGCGCGCACGGCGGAGCAGATGTTCCGGGTGCTCGGAGATCTCAAGGGCGGGGCCATGAAGGTGGGCCAGGCGATGAGCATCTTCGAGGCTGCTATGCCCGAGGAGGTGGCCGGCCCCTACCGTGCGGCGCTGATCCGGCTGCAGGAGGCGGCTCCCCCGCTGCCGGCCGACCGGATCCACGCGATCCTCGCCGAGGAGCTGGGCGCGGACTGGCGCGCCAGGTTCGCGGAGTTCGACGACGTGCCTGCGGCAGCGGCATCCATCGGCCAGGTGCACAAGGCGACCTGGCACGACGGCCGTGTCGTCGCGGTCAAGGTGCAGTACCCCGGTGCCGACAAGGCCTTCATCTCCGACCTCAACCAGATGACCCGCATGGGCAAGATGTTCGCGTCATGGATCCCGGGCATGGACATCAAGCCGCTGCTCGAGGAGCTCAAGGCCCGCGCGCTCGAGGAGCTGGACTACCTGCGCGAGTCGCGCAACCAGCGGCAGTTCGCGGCCGCGTACGAGGGCGACCCGGAGTTCGTTGTCCCGCACGTCCTGGCCGCCGCCCCGCACGTCATCGTCTCGGAATGGATCGACGGCCGGCCGCTGTCCGCGATCATCGCCGACGGCACGCCGGAGGAGCGCGACCGGGCCGCCACGCTGTACGAACGGTTCCTGCTCTCCGGGCCGGCGCGTGCCGGCCTGCTGCACGCCGACCCGCATCCCGGCAACTTCCGGATCACGCCAGAGGGCCGCTTCGGCGTGCTGGACTTCGGCGCCGTCGCCGAGTTGCCCGGCGGCCTTCCCGATGCGATGGGCACGCTCCTGCGCATCGCGCTGTCCGGCGAGGCCGACACCGTCATCGCCGGCCTGCGCGCGGAGGGCTTCATCAAGGCCAAGGTCGACGTGGACCCGGAGCAAGTGCTGGCGTACCTCGACCCGTTCGTCGAGCCGGCGCGGCACGAGACCTTCCACTTCAGCCGGGCCTGGATGCGCGGGCAGTTCGCGCGCATGAACGACATGCGCAACCCCGACTTCACCATCGGCCTGAAGCTCAACCTGCCGCCAAGCTATGCCCTCATCCATCGGGTATGGCTGGGCTGCGTCGGCGTGATGTGCCAGTTGGATGCGACCGTGCCGATGCGTGCTGAGCTCGAGCAGTGGGTCCCGACGTTCACGTCACCGCGCGAGGAAGCGCAGTAGTCGATCGCGGGCGCGTCACGAAGCGTGGTCCGTGACGATGGCCAGGACGGCCTCGCCATACGCGTCGAGCTTTTTCGCGCCGATGCCGGGGATCTCGAGAAGCGCCGCCGCGTCGCGTGGCACCTGCTCGGCGATGGCGACCAGCGTCACGTCGGTGAAGACGACGTAGGCGGGCATGCCACGCTCGCGTGACTCGGCCAGCCGCCATGCCCGCAGTGCCTCGAGGAGCGGCTCGTTGAGGTCGGCAGGGCAGTCGGCGCACCGGCCCAGCGTCCGCTCCGGCGCCGTGACCAGTGCCTTGCGGCAGATCCGGCACTTCGCCGGTCCTGTGCGCCGGCGCTCGCCCCGGGCACGGCCGGAGCCGCGTCGCACGCTGCCACCAGGGCCAGCGCCGTCGGCCGCCAGGCCGGTCGCGGCCAGGAACGGGCTCGGCCGGCGCACGGCCCGGCCGCCCGGCTGGCGGGCGTGCGCCCAGGACAGGTGCAGCCGGTCGGCCGCCCGGGTGATGGCCACGTAGGCCAGTCGCCGTTCCTCCTCGACCTGGGCCGGGGTCTCCGCATGCTGCAACGGCAGCAGCCCGTCGCTGCACCCGACGACGAAGACGACCGGCCACTCCAGGCCCTTGGCCGAATGGATCGAGGCGAGGGTCACGCCGTCGCCGACCGGGGCGTGCTGCGCCTCCGCGCGGGCGTCCAGCTCGACGATGAACGCCGGCAGGGACTCCGCGAGTGCGACGGCCAGCTCGTCGGCCAGCGAGGCGAGGGCCGAGAGGGACTCCCAGCGCTCGCGGACAGCGCCCGCGGTGCGGGGCGGTTCGGGGGTCCAGCCGACCACGCCGAGGACCGCCCGCACCGAGTCCCCGAGCTGTCCGGCCGCCTCGCCGGCCCGGGCTGCGCCCCGCAGCCGGGTGACGGCCTCGCGCACCTCGGGCCGGTCGAAGAACCGCTCGGTGCCGCGCAGCACGACCGGGACCCCGGCCTCGGCGAAGGCCTCCTCAAGCACGGCCGACTGCGCATTGATGCGGAAGAGCACCGCGATGTCGCGTCCCGGGATGCCGGAGGCGATGTAGGCCTTGGCTCGCTCGGCCACACTGGCCGCCTCCGCGACGTCGTCGGGAGACGACTCGATGGTGGGGGTCGGCCCGGCGGGGCGCTGCGAGCGGAGCACCAGGCTGGTGGCCGGGCTCGGGCGCGCTGCAGCCGCGATGACGGCGTTGGCCAGGCCGACGATCTGCGGCGTGCAGCGGTAGCAGCGCTCGAGCCGCACTTCCGTGGCGTCGGGGTAGCGCTGGGAGAAGTCGGCGAGGTACTGCGAGGTGGCCCCGGTGAACGTGTAGATCGTCTGGTTCGCGTCGCCGACCACGCACAGGTCGTCGCGCTCCCCCAGCCACAGGCCGAGCAGGCGGTGCTGCAGCGCGTTGACGTCCTGGAACTCGTCGACAGTGAACCAGCGGTAGGCCGTCCTGACCTCGTCAGCGATGTCGGGACGGGTCTCCAGCGCTCCGGCCGTGACGAGCAGGACGTCCTCGAAGTCGAGCAGCCCCCGGTCGGACTTGGCGTCCTCGTAGGCGGCCTGGACCCGGGCCAGCAGCGCGCCTTCGACGACGAGGGATCGGTGGGCCGCTGCTGCTGCGGCACCGATCGCGTCGCCGGAGAGGAAGGAGACCTTCGCCCACTCGAGGTCCGCGCTCAGGTCGCGGATCGTCGCGGTATCGGTGGGCGCGCCCGCCTTGCGCGCGGCCTCGGCGACGAGCCGCGCCTTGCTCGGCAGCAGTTCGGGGAATGCGCCGCCGCTGAGGCGCGGCCAGAAGAACCGCAACTGGCGCAGGGCGGCCGCGTGGAAGGTGCGCACCTGCACGCCGTCGACGCCCAGCGTGCGCAGGCGCGAGCGCATCTCGCCGGCGGCCCGCGTGGTGAACGTCACCGCCAGGGTGCGGCGCGGGTCGTGCTGGCCGGTGGCGACGGCGTAGGCAATGCGGTGGGTGATGGCCCGGGTCTTGCCCGACCCCGCGCCGGCGAGGACGACGACGGGCCCGTGCAGCGCCTCGGCGACGGCACGCTGCTCGTCGTCGAGGCCGGCCAGCACGTTCTGCGACTCCACGCAGGGGACGGTAACGTGCAAGGGTGACTCAATCCGACGCGGGAGCAGCGGCAGCCGACGTGACCATGTACAGCACGGTCTGGTGCGGCTACTGCCAGCGGCTCAAGGCCCAGATGGCCCGCGAGGGAATCACGTTCATCGAGGTCGACATCGAGGACGATCCCGAGGCCGCTGCCTTCGTGGAGTCGGTCAATGGCGGGAACCAGACGGTCCCGACGGTGCTGTTCCCCGACGGGACCGCCGTCTCCAATCCGCCGATCGGCAAGGTCAAGGAACTCCTCGGCCGCTAGCCCTGCCCCACCAGCTGGACTGCGTCGATCTCGGTCCAGCCCAGGCGCAGCTTCTGCTGGTTCACGGTGATCCGCACCCGGTTGATGGGCGTGGTCACTCCGGTCACCGGGATGCTCATGACATAGGGGCAGGTCGTGATCTTCCTCGGCGCCTTCCTGTAGATGACCGTGGATGTGCCCGCGGCATCGATGACCTGGACCATGGTGACCTGGCCCGGGTTGTACGACACGTGAATTCTCACCATGGAGGGCACGACTGCCTTGCTGAAGCCAACGGTCAGCTTGTCGTAGCCGGTCGAAGACGAGGACGCCCAGGCGTCGCCGTTGTCGGCGCACTCGGACACGTTCGGGGCACCAGTCGCCTGCCGGGCCGCCCAGTCGACGGAGCCGTACTGGCTGGTGGCAGTCGCCGTCGATGCCCACTGGGTGACGGTGGCGCGGACCTGGCCCGCCGTGGCGCTGACCGCCATCGGGCCGGCGGCGAGGGCGACGATCGCCGCTCCCGCGAGTAGCAGTGTGCTCGTCCTCTTCATGCCGAACCCCCATCCGGGACCGCGAGTGCGGTCGTGGTTCGAGGCTAGGGGCGATACTGGCGTCCGCATCGGGCCGAAGGTCCCGCCCGGCGGCTTATCTCGGATCATTCGCTGCCAGCCCCGCCACCTCGCCGAGTGGGCACGTGCGGAGGGTGGCGGAGGGGTTTAGCGCGGGACTGGCGGGGGGCGGGACCAGTCGCCCGGCAGCTCGGCCCCGTACCAGCGCTCGACGAGCCGACGCGCAATCGACACCGCGGGCGGCAGCCGCACCTCACCCCGGGAACACGCGTCGGCCAGTTCGTCGCGGCTGAACCACCGCACCTCGGCGATCTCGTCGCCGTCCGCCTCATGGGCGGGTGAGTCCGTCCACGCGTGGTAGCCGAGCATGAGCGAGCAGGGAAAGGGCCACGGCTGGCTGCCCAGGTAACGGATGTCGTCGAGCCGCTCGCCGATGACGACGCCGGACTCCTCGCGCACCTCGCGCCGCAGCGCAGCCTCGGCTGATTCGCCGGACTCCACGAACCCGGCGAGGGTGGAGAACCAGCCCTCGGCCCAGCGGCCCTGCCGGCCCAGCAGGGCACGGTCATCGCGATCGCGGACCAGGACGATGATGGCCGGGTCCGTGCGCGGGAAGTGGTCGCTGCCGTCCTCCGGGCACCGCCGCGACCAGCCGCCGGCGTTGAACTCGGTGGGCGTGCCGCAACGCGGGCAACGGGCATGGGTCCGCAGCCAGTTGTCCAGCGCCACGGCGGTCACCATGAGCCCGGCATCTCGTGCCCCGAGGGCCGCGCCCACCATCCGCAGGTCCGCCCATGATTCGCCGTCGGCAGGGTCGCGCCGCTCGCTGGCGTGCTCGGCGAAGTACGCGACGTCGTCCTCGTCCACGCCGAGGAAGGCCAGGTCAGGGCCGGAAGCATCCGGGGAGGAGAAGGCAAGGGCCGCTGCGCCCTGATCACGGGTGACGAGCGCGGAGCCGTCCACGACGCGCAGCACGCGGCTGCCCGGGTCGGCCCTGCGTTCCGCCTGCCAGGCGAGGTCCGTGCGGCGGTGGGCCGCGCGATCGACCACCCCGCGCGCGAGGAGGAGGTTCGACAGCAGCGCGTGATCAGGGTCCACGAGCCGCGAGCGTATCGGCCGGGTCCCGTGGCGTTCGGTGTCGCGGTGCGGGGTGCGTGACACGATGGCTGCACCTTCGCAACCATCGGGGCATCCGTGAACGTGTTCATCCGCCAGCTGACGGGCATCCGCTTCATCGCGGCAGCCTGGGTGCTGCTGTACCACCTGCAAGGGCCGCTGGACACGATCCACGTCTTCGTCATCCCCGGCCTCGGCGACGTGGCACGCGTGGGGCGGCTGGGCGTCGACCTCTTCTTCGCACTGTCCGGCTTCATCCTCACCCACACGTACATGCACCGGCTGGGACCGGCGCTGCGCGCTCGCGGGACCCTCGACTTCTGGTGGCTGCGGCTGGCCCGCATCTACCCGGTGCACCTGGCGATGATCGCGATCGCCGGCGTGGCCGTCTTCGCGCAGGCGAAGGTCACCGGCGAGGACCTCAACCGCTCCTGGCTCAACCCCATCGACTTCGCCAAGAACATCTTCCTGGTGCAGGAGTGGGGGCCTGAGCCCCAGCGCGGGTGGAACTTCGTGGCGTGGTCGCTGTCAATGGAATGGCTGGCCTACCTGCTGTTCCCGCTGCTCGCGCTCGTCCTGTGGTACCTCCACAAGCGGGTCTCGACTCCGGTGCTCGGCGTGCTGTGGGTGCTGGCCCTGTCGCCGCTCGTGGTCTACGGCCTGTCGACGACCGACGCGTACTACACCGACCATTGGGGCTCGACGTACCGCATCCTCACGGAGTTCACCGCGGGCGCGATCATGTACCTCATCGTGCGCCGGATGCTGCCGGGCGACACGATGAAGGAACCTGCCGTACCAAGGGTCGAGCGGATCGCCACGATCCTGTCCGTCGCGCTGCCCGTCTTCGTCGTCGCCGGTGCGATCGTGCTCGGCGCGCTGCCGGCCGCGCAGCCACCACAGATCGAGATCTCCAGTGATGCCGAGCCGTTCCCTCCCTACTATCACCTGCTTCTCGTGCCGCCGCTGATCGCCTGGATCGGCGCGCTAGCCCTGTCGCGGCGCGGACTGTCGCGTTTCCTGTCGACGAAGACGCTCGTCCTCGGTGGCTTCATTTCGTACTCGCTCTACATGACGCATCTGGTCTGGTTCGGGCTCTGGCGGGCCGGCATGCGGGCGATCGGCATCGACAGCGGCCCGGTCTACGCGCTGGCGGTCGTCGGGCTCGTAGCCGGCGCGCTGCTTGCGGCCTGGCTGATGTGGCGATTCGTCGAGGAGCCGGCCCGGGAGTGGATGCGCGCCGTGGTCGGCGTGCGACGCAAGCCGACCGAGGAGGCCGGCGAGGCGGTGGCCGAGACCGGGCCGGACCCCGATAGCGCGACCCCCATCGATGTGCCCACGTCGCCCGACGACCCGTTCGCGGCCCAGGAGAACGACCCGGACGGGAAGGCCTAGCCGCGGGTCAGGCGCCGAGGAGGGCCAGGGCCGCGCCTGTGTCGGGCCGCAGCACCTCGCCGGTGGCCACCATGACGAACGCGGCATCGACCTGCTCCAGCGGCACTCCAGCCAGCCTCGACCACGCCAGCCGGTAGAGCGCCAGTTGCATGGGGTCGACGTGTCCGGCGGAACCGGTCTTCCAGTCGACGACGTCGTACCTGCCGCCGTCCTCGAACACCGCGTCGATGCGGCCGTTGACGACGCGACCGCCCACCACGACCGCGAAGGGCGCCTCGATGGCGGCCAGCGACAGCCGGGCGTACGGGGACCGCTCGAACGCCGACTTGAGGGCGGCGAGGGCCTCGTCGCTGGCGATCCCCGCGTCGGCCGAGCCGGGCAGGTCATCGGGATCGAGCATGGCCTGCTGGCCGTAGCGCGACTCCACCCACGCGTGGAACTCGGTGCCGCGCCGCGCTGCCGGTGCCGGCGGTCGCGGCATTGGGCGGACGAGGTCCTGGGCGACCTGCTCGGGATCCTTCAGCGCGTGCATGAGCAGGCTGGCCGACACCGAGCCGGGCAGCCGCACGACGCGCTCGTGCGTGGTGCGCTGGCGCTCCTCGGCGACGAGGGCAGGGACAAGCAGGTCCCAGTGCTCGACGACGTCGGCATGAACGTCGGCGGTGCCCCGTCCCGTAGCGGCCGGTGCGGCCAGGCCGGGGAGCGACGGCTGGTGGGCAGCCACCGACCGGACCTGCTCGGCGACGGATCGGACCGCCGCCGCCCGGTCCTCGGCGGGCTGCTTCGGCCACCCCATCGGGATCGCCGAGGCCGCCGGCTCAGGGTTGGTCGCGTCGTCGGCAGGGGGCTCGGCCCAGAACGCGACGGTCCCCTGCTCCTCGCAGACCTCGTGCACGCACGTCAGGAAACGGCTCGGGCCCCGCGGCTTCTTCTGCTTCGGGCCCCACCAGTGGCCGCTGACCGTCAGTCCGCGCTTGGAGCGGGTGAAGGCGACGTAGGCCAGCCGCTCCGACTCCAGTTCGGCGAGCTCCCGCAGCTCATCGCAGTAGGCCTTGTTGTGGATGGAGCGCGGCGGCTCGGTGCGGCCGGGATAGGCGCGCAGGGCATCGGTGGCGTCCTGGCGCAGCGGCCACGGCACCGTGGCCGCGCTGGTGTGCCACTGCGGGCGGCCCCGGCCGCCGGGGAAAGCGGACTCGGACACGAAGGGGACGAACACGTAGGGGAACTCCAGGCCCTTGGCCTTGTGGACCGTCAGCAGGCGGACCGCATCGTCGGGACCCGTCACCTCGAGGTCGAGCCTCACGTCGAAGCGTTCGGCATCGCGCAGGTGCGACAGGAAGGCGCCCAGCGTGAAGCGGCCGTCAAGCTCGGTGAACTCGGCCGCAAGGTCGAGCAGACCGGCGATGGCGTGGCGCTGCGAGGCGGCCAGGCCCGGCGGCCCGAGCGAGGCCTCAACCTCCAGGCCGGTGATGCGCAGGACACGCAGGATCAGGTCCGGGAGCGGCTCGCCGACGTGCCGTCGCAGCAGGTCCAGCTCCCGGGCCATGGCAGCGAACCGCTCGACCGCCTCCGCCGAGTAGCGGTCGAGGTCGCCGAGGTCGCCGAGGGCCTCGGTCAGCGACACGGAGTCGACCACGTCGGCGCCGGCGACCGCCTCGTCCAGTGCGGCGGCGAGGTCCTGCGTCGCCCCATGTCCACGGCCCCCGGCGAGGCCGGCTGCCCGGTCCCCCAGCGCGGCAAGGTCACGGGCATCGACGCGCCAGCGCGGCCCCGCGGCCACCCGCACGAACGCCGGGTTCGCCGTCGGGTCGTGGATCAGCTCGAGCATGGCCCGGGCCTCGACGACCGCGGGCTGCTCGAGCAGGGCAGCGGCGCCGACGACCTGCGTCGGGATCCCGCGGCCGCGAAGGGCGGCATCGACGGCCATGACGTCGGCGCCGGTGGCGCACAGGACCGCGACGTCGCGCCACCCAGCAGGGCCGTCGCTGGTGGGTGCCCCCAGGGTGGCCGCCACCTGCTGGACGAGCCAGTCCAGCTCGGCCGAGTAGGTGTCGAAGAGCGCGCACGACACGACGCCGCTGGACGTGGTCGTGTCGCCGGGACGTAACGGCTCGACACCCGGATGGGCCTGCCGCAGTCGCTCGGCCGTGCGATTGGCCGCCTCGAGGATGACCGGCCCGGACCGGCGGTTCTGCGTCAGTCCGATCCGCATGGCCTTGCGACCGGCGTCGGCCGGCGGGAAGTGGCGGGTGAAGCTGTCGATGTTGTCGACGCTTGCCCCACGCCAGCCGTAGATGGCCTGGAACGGATCGCCGACGGCCATGACGCTGTGCCCGTCGCCGAAGGCGTGCTGCAGCAGGAGTCGCTGGGCGATCGACGTGTCCTGGTACTCGTCCAGCAGCACCGCGCGGTAGCGCGTGCGCAGTCCGGCGACGACGTCGGGATACCGCGCCACGATGTCGCCGGCCAGCCGGATCTGGTCGGCGAAGTCCATGACCCCGCGGGCCGCCTTCTCGGCCCGCCACTCGTCGACGAGCCGGGCGAGGACGGCGCGTTGCGAGGACGCAGCGAGCATCGTCTCGCCGATCGCCTGAAGCGAGCCGTGCTCGCTCCGGTAGCCCTCCAGCCGGGTCACGAGGGCGTCGTCAAACTCACGAAGCTCGTCGGTCGGGATGGCCAGCTCGACCAGCTCGTCGTCGAGGGCGAGAAGGGCCGACGTGAGCTTGCCGGGGGGCAGGCCGAACGGCGCGAACGGCAGCGTCGTGCGGCACACCACGCGATAGGCGAGCTGGTGGCGTAGGCCGTCGGTGAGCATCCGGGCGGCCGGCTCCATGCCGAGCCGGATCCCGTGCTCGGACACGATGCGCGCGGAGAAGGCGTGGTAGGTGAGCACCTGCGGCTCGCCCGCGGGATCGGCGTCCTCGGCTGCTGGCGGCAGGACGCCGCTGCGGATCAGTCCTTCGACCCGTGCCCGCATCTCGCCGAGCAGCTGGGCGGCCGCCTTCGTGGTGAAGGTCAGGCCGAGCACCTCGTCGGGACGGACGAATTCGCTGCCGACCAGGTAGGCCACCCGGGCCGCCATGGCCGTCGTCTTGCCTGACCCGGCACCGGCCACGATGACAGCCGGGTCCAGGCCGGCCGAGACCGCCGCCCATTGCTCGTCGCTGAGCGGGAACCCCATGACCTGGTCCACGGTGGACTTGGGCAGCGTCATGGCAGGACCTGCTGCCCGCGAGGCTGGGTGGGACAGGTCGAGGCGTACGAGCAGTAACGGCACGCCGGACCGGGTACCGCATCGAAGGCCTCGCGGCGGAGAACGTCGGCAGCCTCGCCCAGCCGGACCTCGACCCAGCTCGGCCCGCCGTCCGGACCCGCCTCGAGGGCGGGCTGGAACTGCACCTTGGCGGCGTCGGAGCCCTTGCCCTCGGGGGCACGCAGCTGCACGAGCGCGGCACCCCCGACCTCGCGCGGCTCACCCGGCTCCTCCCGGGTGGCGGTCAGGCCACCCTCGCGCAGGATGAGCTGGTAGACCCCGAGCTGGCCATGCTCGGGCACGTCCTTGTCGGAATGCGGCCGTCGCATGTTCTTCAGGTCGATGGGGACCAGCCGGCCTTCGTCGTCCTGCTCCACCCGGTCGATGAAGCCGGTGAGCCGGACCTCGTCGGTGCCGGCTGCCGTAGGCACGGTGACGGTGACCCCGACCGAGGACTCGGTGGCCAGGAGGGAACGCTCCTCGCGCAGGTGGTACGCCAAGAACCGGGCCAGTGCGGCTCGGGCCTCGCGGCGCTCGGACTGCGACTGCCAGGCCGCCTCGAAGCGCAGCTCGGACCAGATCCGGTCGACCTCGGCGTCCATCGCCTCGAGGTCGGCGGGAAGGTCGCCCTTGGCCACGAAGTCGGCAACGGCATGGACCACGCTGCCAAAGGCCGTGGCCGTGCCGCGGGGGGTCTCTGCGTGCACCTCACGCTCGAGGAACCACTTCAGCGGGCAGTCGAGCACGGAGTCCAGCCCGCTGCCGCTGAGGTACAGCGGCGAATCGGGGTCGCGTACCGGGCGCACGCCCACGGTCGGGGCGCGCAGGCCCCACCAGGCCGACGGGTCGGCGAGGGGGACAAGGGGCTCGCCATCCTCGTCACGCTGGGCGGCCAGCACGGCGAGGCGCTCGACCGCCGCGGTTCGCAGCGCGCCGGGGGTATCAGGGTCCTGGGCCACCTGGCGCAGCTCGGCCACCAGGCCGTCGAGGGTCAGGGGGTGGGGCGGGCGGCCGTGGACCGTGCCCGTAGCGACCGCGTGCCCCGCCGCGGCAAGTCCGCCGAGCAGGTCGGCGACGAACCTGCTGGGCCGCTCGCCCCCGTCGCCGGGCTCGGACACGGCGGCGACGTGCAGGCGAAGGCGGGCACGGGTGCAGGCGACGTAGAACAGCCGCCGCTCCTCGTCGAGCAGGTCGGCGGGGCGCAGGCCATCGCCCACCCCATCGGCGGCGAGTTCCTCGGCGTGCAGGGTCGATCCGCGCTGGCGCAGGTCGGGCCACACGCCCTCCTGGGCGCCGACGACCCAGACCTCGTCCCACTCCAGGCCCTTGGCCCGGTGGGCGGTGAGGATGCGTACCGCGTCAGCGTCGGTGCCACGGTCGGCGACCGGCTCGGCGGGGATCTCCTGGACCGCCAGCGAGTCGAGGAACATCCGGATGCCCGCGAAACCCGGGTAGCGGTCGCTGAGCCGCTCGGCTGCGTCGAAGAGGGCAGTGACGGCATCGAGGTCGTGGCCGGCCGAACGGGACCCTGCGAGGGCCGCGGCGCGCAGCCGGGCCGGCCAGCCGTGCGGGACGGTTCCCCCGGTCCACAGGGTCCAGATGACCTCGCCGGGGGCGTCGCCCGCGACCATGCGGTCGTGCACCTGCGCGAGCAGGCACCGCAGCCGATCGACGGCCACCATGACCGGATCGTCGGCGGGCAGCGGCGGAGCGAGATCCCGCACGACGAGGTCCCGGATGAGGTCGTCGGACGGAGGGCTCGCGTACCCAGCCGCATGCGCCTGCTGCCGAAGGGCCCGGCCGAGCCGGCGCAGGTCGGTTCCGGAGAGGCCGACGACGGGGCCGGTGAGCAGGTCGAGCACCTCCGTTGCGGAGGCACTGGCAGGACTCGTGGCGACGTGAAGGGCACCGAGGAGCGCGGCCACGGCTGGCTCGGAACGCAGCGGGATCTCATCGGCCGCCACCACAACGGGCACCCCGGAGGCCGAGAGGGCCCGCTGCAGCGGCGGGATCTGGCGGCCGGACCTGACGAGGACGGCCATCTGGGTCCAGGGCACTCCGCGTTGCACGTGGGCCAGCCGGATCCCATGGGCCACGTGGGCCGCCAGCGAGCCCTCATGGTCGTACTCGTGGACGGCCACGACGTCGCTGCCGGCCGGCCGCGGCGCGCACGTGGGCGCGCGGTGCTGGGCCATGAGTGCCGCGGGAATCGAGCGGGGGGTCATGCGGCCGAGCACCGACCCGGCCGCCGCCCGGATCACGGGGCCGAACCGGCGGGCCTCGCGCAGCACCGCCACGGGGGCCGGATCGCCGGAGGGCGCGCGGAAGTCGTCGGGGAAACGCAGCAGGCCGCCGACGTCGGCCCCGCGGAATGCGTAGATGGCCTGGTCGGGGTCGCCGACGGCCACGATGCTGCAGTCCGGGCCTACCAGGGCCTTGAGCAGGTCGACCTGGAGCGGATCGGTGTCCTGGTACTCATCGACGTAGATCGCCCGGTACTGCCGGTGCAGGACAGCCGACACCTCCGGGTCCCGCGCGAGCAGCCAGGCCCGCCAGAGCAGCTCGGCATAGTCCATGACGTTCTCGAGGGCCATGACCTCCTGCTCCTGCGTGGCCAGTTGCCCGATCGCCACCCACGCGGGGCGACCGGACGCCTCGCCGACCCGGCGCAGCCGGTCCTCCTCCATGCCGAGGTCGCGCGCCCGGGCGAGGACCGACCTGACCTCGTTGGCCAGGCCCAGGGTGGGCAGGGCGCCCATGAGATCGTCGGGCCAGTCGACGGTGCCGTCGGCCACCGCGCCCCGCAGGAGCTCGCGGATCCGGACATCCTCCTCCGCGCCTGACATCAGCCGCGGCGGGTGGAGGTACTCATCCGGGGGCGCGAACCGGCGAAGCAGTGCATACGCGAACGAGTGAAAGGTGGCGACCGTGGGCACGATCCCGCCGCCGAGGCGATGGGTCACCCTCTCGCGCAGTTCGGTGGCGGCCTTGCGGCCGAACGTCAGCGCCAGGACGGACGCCGCGTCCAGGGGGTCGGCGTCGTCGCCGAGCCGTGCGCACATGGACTCCACGATGGTCGTGGTCTTGCCCGTGCCCGGGCCGGCCAGCACGAGCAGGGGGCCATGCCGGTGCTCCACCACCCGCCTCTGGTCGGCATCGAGCTCGGCCGGTGCCGCGGGCGGGACCGGCGCGAGATCGAGGCGCCATTGCATGGTGCATGGATACCATCAGGGTCAGACGGGGGCCTTGGTATCTGACACGGCCAAGGGGGTCTGACACGATCAGCCACGTGAGCGACCCCGCAACCGTCCCCAACGCGGCGGTCGCCCCCGAGCACACGCTGGTCATCGAGGACGGCGTCATTCCGCGTCGGCTGCGCCGGCCGCTGGACCTTGCCCGCCTCGTCGTGGCCATGCTCGTCGCCGCGGGGGTCGTCGGACTCGCCTATATCGCCACTGAGACGGCCGCGGGGCTCGACACCGACATCGAGACGGGTGCCCGGCTGCTGCCGTCGTTCATCGTGCTCGCGCTCAACGTCGTCGGCGGCATCGGCACGCTCGGCCTGCCGATCGCCGCAGCCGTCTCCCTCATCCTGCGGGGGCGGCCGCGCCAGCTGTTCGATGCGCTCGTCGCACTCCTCGTGGCGATCGTCTTCCTGGCCTTCCTCACGTGGGCGCTGACCTCGCTGGAAGCCCCGCGGCTGCTGGCCGCCCTCGCCGGGTCGACCAGCACGCAGAGCGTGGCTACCGCACCGATCCTCGGCGGCCTGGTGGCCTTCGCCACGGTCGCGCGCTTGCTCAGCAGGCGCCCCTGGAATGTGCTGACCGTCATCGTCATCGGCTCACTCATCGTGGTCACCACCCTGAGCTCGGGCATCGCCCTCGCGGGAGTCGGCTTCTCCCTGGCCGTCGGATGGGGCGTGGGGCTCACGACCCGCTACGTGGCAGGCACCCCGACCACGCGCCCCAGCGGCCTGGAGGTCGCCGAGGCGCTCACGCGCGGCGGCTACCCGGTCACGCTCCTGCGCGCCCGCGAGTCCACCAGCCGAGGGCGCCGGTACGAGGCCACCACGCGGTCCGGCGACCAGCTCATGGTCACCGTCCTCGACCGCGACCTCGAGGGGGCAGGCCTAGCCAACGCCATCTGGACGGGCATGCGCCTGCGCGACGACACGACGACCGGGGCATTCAACATGCGCCGCTGGCTGGATCACTCCGCCCTCGTCGCGTTCGCGGCCC
>JAUXRN010000122.1 GCA_030681835.1 Actinomycetota bacterium | reverse complement strand
GGGGTCGCAATGCAGGCCGAAGACGGATTCGACGTCCCTGAGCCAGCCCTCGGCGATGACGTCGACGGCACCGCCGGGCACCTGCTCCTCGGCAGGCTCGAACACCAGCCGAACCAGGCCGGCACGGCGCTCCGTGCGGCTCTGCTCGAGCAGGGCCAGGCCCGCGCCGAGCAGGGCCGTGGCGTGGACGTCGTGCCCGCATGCGTGGGCCAGCCCGGGATGCTGCGATCGGTAGGGCGCGGTCACGCCGTCGTCCATCGACAGGGCGTCGATGTCGGCGCGCAGCACGACGGTGCGCCGGGATCCCAGGGCCGGATCGCGCGCGGGATCCAGGGGAATGTCGCAGACGAGCCCCGTGCCGCGCTGGAGCAGCACCGGTTGCAGGCCCTCGACGGCGAGCCGCTCGCGGATGACCTCGGTGGTGAGGTGCTCTTGCCCCGAGGCCTCGGGCTGCGCGTGGAGGAGCCGGCGCAGCGCGATGAGCTCATGCTCGTGCGCAGCGACGATGGGCAGGAGCCCCTCTGGGGTCACCGGGCCGTCACCGTGTCGGTGGCCTGCTCGGTGCGCAGGGCGTCGACCACGGCCCGCACCGAGCCGGTCTCGGCCAGGACGCGACGCTGGCGGTCGGCGCTGGATCCGGTATCGAGGATGCGCAGCACATCGGCGAGCTCACGTGCGCAGCCGAGGTCCTCGGAAACCGGCCCAAGCTCGCCCACGAGATCCTGGATCAGCTCGACGCACGGGCGGGTGCCCCCGGAGGCATCGACGATGAACCGAGCCTCCATGCCGTAGCGGACGGCCCGCCACTTGTTCTCGCGCAGGACCCAGTCGGGGAGCGTCGCGAGCGACTCCCCGCGATCGAGGCGCCGGTCGCAATGCTCCACGAGGCTCTGGGCCATGGCTGCCAGCGCGCAGACCTCGCGCAGGGTCGGCATCGTGTCGCACATGCGCAGCTCGACGGTCCCGAAGTCGGGGTGCGGGCGCATGTCCCACCACACCTCGCGGACGGTGCTGATCGCCCCGGCCGTGACCAGAGCGCCCATGAGGGACTCGAACTCCGCCCAGTCGGCCAGGTACGGCGGCGGGCCGGTGCGGGGCAGGCTCTCCATCAGCTTGCTGCGCACGGACACCAGCCCGGTGTCCCGGGCGTGCCAGAACGGGCTTGACGCCGAGAGGGCCAGGAACAGTGGCAGCTGCCCGGTCACGGCATTGGTGATGTCGATCGCCTTGCCCGGCGAGCGCACGCCCACGTGGTAGTGCACCCCGTGGCTGAGCAGCCGGTGCGCCGGCCACTGGAGCCGATCGAGCAGCTCGGCATAGCGCGGGTCGACCGTGTGGCTCTGCTCGGCCCAGTGCGAGAACGGGTGCATGCCGCTGGCCAGCACGTCCAGTCCGCGCGGCTCGATAACGCTCCGCACCTCGGCCAGCGTAGCCTCGAGGTCGGCCCGTGCCTCGCCCACGCTTCCGCAGATGCCCGTGATCACCTCGATCGTGCAGGCGAACAGCTCCTGCTTGACCTTGGGATGCGAGCTTCCGTCTGGAGAGGCCAGCGCCGCCAGCACCTCAGGTGCGCGGCTGGCCAGTCCTCCGGTCCTCGCGTCAATGATGGCCATCTCGACCTCGACGCCCAGCGTGCTGCGAGCCGATGGCTCGAACGCGACCCGCATGTCAGCCGCGCACCCAGGCCGCGGTCTCGGGACCGAGCGCTAGCGCGGCCCCGCCGTCATCGATGCTCAGCTCGGCGACGTCGTCCCCCGACGCTACGAGGATCGTGGTCCCCCAGTCGGCCGGCAGGTGGGCCGGAGTCTCCGCCACGTTCACGACCGCGATGACGTCCGCGCCCGCCTCCCCGGTCCGGCGGAATGCCAGCACGCCCTCCGGGGCATCGAGCCATTCCAGAGGGCCGTCGCCGAGCGACGGCTCTTCGCGGCGGACCCGAAGGGCGAGTCGATAGAGCTCGAGGGTCGATCCTTCGAGCCCTTGCTGCGCCTCGACCGACATGTCCCGCCAGTCGTCCGGCTGGGGCAGCCAGGTCGCCTCGCCCGGGCCGAAGCCGTAGGACGGCCCTGTGCCCGACCACGGGATCGGGACCCGGCAGCCGTCGCGCGTGCCGTCCGTCCCCCCACTGCGCAGCCACGCCGGGTCCTGCCGCGCCTCGGCCGGCAGGTCGACGACCTCGGGCAGCCCGAGTTCCTCGCCCTGGTAGATGTACATGGACCCGGGCAGTGCGAGCGTGAACAGCGTGGCGGCACGGGCCCGGCGCAAGCCCCTGTCCAGGTCGGGCCGGCCGTTGCTGCCGAGTGGCGCCATACGCGTGCGATGCCGGATGACGTCGTGGTTCGACAGGACCCACGTCGGCGGTGCGCCCACCCTGGCGTGGTTGGCGATCGTCTCGTCGATGGACGTGCGCATGGCCGCAGCGTCCCAGCCGGCCTCGAGGTAGTTGAAGTTGAAGGAGGTGTGCAGTTCGTCGGGGCGCTGGTAGCGGGCCAGCCGCTCCGCGTTCGGGACCCACGTCTCGCCGCAGAACACGCGGGGCGGGTCGTACTCGTCCGCCACGCGACGCCACTCGCGGTAGATCTCGTGGACCCCGTCCTGGTCCCAGAAGGGGGCGTGGGCCACGTCCTCGTCGAACATCGCCGGCGTCGCGTCGGCGTCGTCCGCCGCATCGGGGTAGGCGAAGTCGGGCAGGCCCGCCTCCTTGACCAGGCCGTGGGCGACGTCGATCCGGAAGCCGTCGATGCCCCGGTCGAACCAGAAGCGGAGCGTGCTCACGAACTCCTCGTGCACGTCGGCGTTGTCCCAGTTGACGTCGGGCTGGGTGGTGTCGAACAGGTGGAGGTACCAGTAGCCGGTGGGCGTGCCGTCGCCCTGCCGGATCCGTGACCAGCCGCGGCCGTGGAAGACGCTCTTCCAGTTGTTCGGCGGGCCGTCGTCCGCCTTGCCCTCCCGCACGATGTACCTGTCCCACGCGGGTGAGCCCGGTGCGGCCCGCAGGAGTTCCTGGAACCAGCGGTGCTCGCTGCTCGTGTGATTGGGCACGATGTCCATGAGGATGCGGATCCCGCGCTCATGGGCCTGTGCGATCAGGACGTCGACGTCGGCCATCGTGCCGAGCCGGGAGTCGATCGACCGGTAGTCCGAGACGTCGTAGCCGCCGTCGTGGAGGGGTGACTCGTAGAAGGGCGAGATCCAGATCGCATCGACGCCGAGGCCGGACAGGTAGTCCAGCCTGCTGATCAGGCCGGGGATGTCGCCCATGCCGTCGCCGTCGCTGTCCGCGAACGACCGCGGGTAGACCTGGTACACCACCGCATCGCGCCACCACTCGCGTGCCGTCGCGGTCATCGTCAGGCCTCCGTGACGTCGATGGCGTGGGCGGGTGGGGCATCGTCCGCGATGTTCTGCATGGCGAACGCAGCACCGACCAGATACTGCCAGAGCACGCGCTCGGAGTCCTCAGGCAAGGCCTGCTCGACGACGGCGTCGTGCATGAGCGTGAGCCAGCGGTCGCGGGCGACGGAATCGATCGCGAAGTCTGCGTGCCGCATGCGCAGGCGCGGATGGCCACGCTCCTCGCTGTAGGTGCCCGGGCCGCCCCAGTACTGACCGAGGAACAGGGTCAGGCGCCGCTGCGCCCCGGCGAGGTCCTCCTCGGGGTACATCGGCCGCAGGATGGGGTCCCGGCCGACCCGGGAATAGAACGCGGCGACGAGGGACTCGAAGAATGCTGCCCCGCCGAACAGGTCATACGGGCTCGCCGGGCCCCCCGGCGCGTCCTCGGTCACGCGGCGGCCCTCGTCGATCGTGGCTCACTGGTCTCGGCGCGCCTCACGATGTGCCTGATCATGGGCTGGAAGACGACGGCGTGGAACGGGGCCACCGCCCACCAGTACGCGTGTCCCGCGAGGCCGCGCGGAAGGAACACGGCGCGCTGGCGCAGCCGCGACCCTCCTGCTTCCGGTCCGGCGGAGAACTCCAACCAGGCGAGGCCGGGAAGCTTCATCTCGGCCCGGAGCCGCAGCAGTCGGGGCGGCACCCGCTCCTCGACCCGCCAGAAGTCCACGGCGTCGCCGACCGCCAGCACGTCGGGGTCACGTCGGCCCCGACGCAGGCCCACGCCGCCGACGAGTCGGTCGATGAGCCCGCGGACCTCCCACAGGATGCGCGCCGAGTACCAGCCGTGATCGCCGCCGATGCGGTCCACCGCAGCCCACAACTGCTCGGGCGGGGCGTCGCAGTGGAGTTCCCGGACGTCCTCGTACATCGAGCCGCCGGACCAGTCGGGATCGCTGGGCAGCGGGTCGCTTGGGGCACCCGGCACCGACGCGTCGGACCAGCGCGTCACGACCTCGGCGGAGCGCACGCGCGTCAGGGCAAGTCGCACCGACTCGTCGAAGGTGAGCAGCCCGCCGGGCGGGTCCGGGATCCACTCGCCGATGTGGTGCTCGTGGCACACCGATGGATGCCGCAGCGACTGGACGAGCGGCCGGGCGATGGCCCGTGGCACGGGAGTGACGACGTTGACCCAGTGGCTCGACAGGCTCGGCGTGAGCAGGTTGATCGGCAGGATGATGCGGGGGCGCAGTCCGGCGACCGCGGCGTAGCGCTGCATCATCTCCTGGTACGTGAGGACATCGGGCCCGCCGATCTCGAACGAGCGGCTCACCTCCGGCGGGAGCCCGGCCGCACCGACGAGATAGCGCAGGACGTCGCGGATGGCTATTGGCTGGGTGTGGCTGCGGACCCAACGGGGCGTGATCATCGCGGGCAAGCGCTCGGTGAGGTAGCGGAGCATCTCGAACGATGCCGATCCCGAGCCGATGATGACGGCCGCCCGGAACTCAGCCGTCGGCACGCCGGAGTCGCGCAGGATCTGGCCGACCTCGACGCGGGATCGCATGTGCGCCGACATCTGGCTTGTCGGGATCTCGGGTGCCAGGCCGCCGAGATAGACGATGCGGCGGAGGTCGCTGGCGCGAGCGGCATCGGCGAACATGCGCGCCATGCGGCGCTCGGACTCCTCGAGATCCGTCCCGTGCTGGATGGAGTGCAGGAGGTAGTAGGCCACGTCCGCACCGCTCATCGCCTCGCTCAGCCGCTCGCTGTCCAGTGCGTCACCGGCGACGATCTCGACGTCCGCTGCCCACGGTCGGTCCTGGAGGCGCTCCGGGTGCCGGGCGAGCACCCGGACACTGTGGCCGTGCTCGAGGAGTTGCGGGACGAGGCGCCCGCCCACGTAGCCCGTCGCCCCGGTGACCAGGCAGGTGCTCATGGGCCCATCTTCGGGGGGCCTTGGGTTCCCGGCATGTTGGGGAGCTGGCGCACGAGGACGGGGACCACGATGCCGGCCCGGTCGAAGGCGAGCTTCATCCGCTCGCGGATCGTCCGGGCGACACTGACCTGCTTCTCGGGCGCCGCCTTCGCGGTGATGCGGATGACGACCGCCTCGCCCGACATGGACTCCACGCCGGCGAAGGCCGGCCGGCCGAGGAGGAGGTCGTCGTAGTCGGGGTCCTCGTCCATGTCCATCGCGACGCGGTCGACGATCGCCCGGACCTTCTCGATGTCCTCGTTGTAGGCGATGGGGATGTCGACGATGGCCAGAGTCCATCCCTGCGAGCGGTTGGCGACCCGCAGGATCTCGCCGTTGCGCACGTACCAGACCACTCCGGTCAGGTCGCGGAGCCGGGTGTAGCGCAGCGAGACCTCCTCCACCGTGCCGATGGCCTCGCCGACGTCGACCACGTCGCCCACGCCGTACTGGTCCTCGATGATGATGAAGATGCCCGAGATGTAGTCCTTGATGAGCGTCTGCGCGCCGAACCCGAGGGCCACGCCGACGACGCCCGCGCTGGCGATCAGCGGCGCCACGTTGACACCCATGAGCGGCAGGATCATCAGCAACGCGATGGTCCAGACGCTGATGGCCAGGATGCTCCGGAGCAGCGAGCCGATGGCGGCTGCACGCTGCTCGGTTCGCTGGTTCAGCAGCAGGTCCGAGAGCTCGGCCGTCCGGGTGACCTTGCGCATCTGCGCCAGTCGCTCGACCTTGGCGCGCTCGCTCGCGCGCCGCACGACCCTCTTGATGACCCGCGAGAACACCACCTGCACGACGAGTGCGATGACGATGATGAGGATGACCTGCAGGGGTACGCCCAGCAGCCAGTCACGGACGGTCTCCCAGAGCGCCTCGTCCTTGGTGGCCGGCGCGATGCCGAGATGGGTCATTCCAGCCCTGTCCAGCGGGCCAGGAAGGCGAGCGTGTCGGCCGCTTCGTCGACCGATCGGTCCAGCGACCTCGCCCCGTGCCCGACGTCGCCCTCGGTGCGCAGCAGCAGCGGCCTGGTCCCGCTCGTCGCGTGCTGCACGGCTGCGCACATCTTGCGTCCATGCATCGGGTCGGTGCGCGTGTCGTTGGCGAACACGGCGAACATCGTGGCCGGGTAGTCGGTTCCCTCGACGACGCGGTGGTATGGGGAGTACGCGTGCAGCCAGCCGAACTGCTCGGGGACCTGCGGATCCCCGTACTCGACCGTCCAGGTCGGGCCGAGCTCGGACGTCGTGTAGCGGATCATGTCGAGCAGGGGGGCGACGCAGACGACCGCATTGACGAGGTCCGGCCGCTGCGTCATCGCGGCGCCGACGAGCAGGCCGCCATTCGAGCCGCCGTAGATGCCGAGCTGGGCGGGCGTCGTCCATCCTTGGTGGGCCAGGTACTGGGCGGCGGCGTGGAAGTCGTCGTAGACGTTCTGCTTGAGGCCAAGCATGCCGGCCCGATGCCAGTCCTCGCCTTCCTCGCCACCGCCGCGCAGGTTGGCGATCGCCCACACGCCGCCCGCCTCGACCCACGCGAGGATGGCCGCGGAGTAGCCCGGCGCAAGCGGGATGCCGAAGCCGCCGTACCCGTACAGCACCGTGGGGCGCGGGCGGTCCGGCTGCGCGGTCGGGGAGATGACGAACATGCGCACGACCGTGCCGTCGGCCGATTCGTACTCGACCTGGCGCGAATGCACCGTCGGCACGTCGACCGAACCGGGCGGCCGCGCCTCGAGGGACACCTCGCCGGTGCGAGCGTCATAGGCGTACACCGTGGGGACGGTCGTGTGGTCGGTGAACACGAACCAGGCGATCGGCCCGCCATTGATGTGCTCGACCGGGCCACCGATCGTGCCCGCACCGGGGAGCGGGATGTCCTTGAGGTGCGCTCCGTCGGCCGCCCGATGGAGCGCCATGTGCGCGACGCCGTGCGACGTGCGCACGACGAGCAGGAGGTCCTCGTCCAGCTCGGGACCGTCCAGGACGCCCACCGACTCAAGCACGGCATCGGGATGCTCGGGGACGAGGTCGGTCCACGTGTCCGGTGACCATGACCCGGGCACGGTCACCGCGAGCCGGCCACGAGGCGCACCGAGGTTGGTGGAGACGAGGACCCGCCCGTCCCGGGCGAACTCCAGGCCGGTCTCCGCGTCGATGTCGCCCTGGACCAACGTGAACGCGGGGCGGGCATGCGGGCTGCTGGCGAGGTCGGCCACCCAGAGGTCGTTGCGTGGCTCCGTGCCCTCGCTGGCGGAGACCTGCAGCCAGTGGCCGTCACGGCTCACCTCGACGCCGTAGTAGTTGGTCGCGGTCATGCCGGACCCGAACACGAGGTCGTCGGACTCTGGGGAGGAGCCAACCCTGTGCAGGTACACGCGGCGGTGGAAGTTGCGCTCCGACTCCGGCAGCAGCTCCGGGGCGATGCGGCGGACGTAGTAGAAGGAGTTGCCGCCGGGCACCCACGCGATGGGGGAGTAGCGGCATCGGTCGATCGGGCCGTCGATGACGTCGCCGGTCGCGACGTCCATGACGTACAGCTCCGACTCCTCGGTGCCCCCGACGGACAGCTGGTAGGCGAGGCGATCGCCTTCCTTGGAGGGCTGCCAGCTGTCGAGCGTGGTCAGGCCGGACGGATCCAGGGCCATGGGATCGATGAGCACGCGCTCCGCGGACCCGTCGTCCTGCACGTACAGCACGGGGAACTGCTGCCCCGGCTCGCGGCGGGTGCGGAAGACGCGCGCCTCGCGGTGGTACGGCGGTGAGATGCTGCCTGCGCCGAGCAGGTCAGCGACCCGCTCGGCGAAGCGGTCGCGGTTCACCCACGAAGCGCGCTCGTCCTGCATGAGCGTGGACTGGGCGGCCAGCCACTCGACCGTGCGTGGGTCGTCCGAGGACTCCAGCCAGCGGTACGGGTCGGCGACCGGCGTGCCGTGGAAGTCCTCCACGAGGTCGAGCCGCGGGGCATCCGGGTAGGCCGGCGGGGTGTCAGGCGTCACGTCGTCCACCTTAGGCGCGCGCCCTCGTGGCGGCGGCACCTAGTGTGGCTACGTGGACCTGCATCACCTGACCGGGATCGGGCAGGGCGCCGCGATCCGGCGCGGGGACGTGACGGCGGTCGAGTTGGCCGAGCACTACCTCCAGCGCACCATGGAGCGCAATCCCTCCGTGGGCGCGTTCATCGAGATCACCCGCGAGCTCGCCCTCGAGCAGGCGCGTGCTGCCGACGAGGCGGTCAGGTCCGCACGCGCCGACGACCACCTGCCCCCGCTTCTCGGGGTGGTCGTGCCGATCAAGGACCTCAACCAGGTCAAGGGGGTGCGCTGCCGTTTCGGATCGGCCGTCGTGGACGTGGTCTCGCCTGTCGATGACGCCGTGGTCGCCATGCTGCGCGCGGCGGGTGCCGTCTTCACGGGCAAGACCTCCGCGCCGGAGTTCGGGCTGCCCGCGTACACCGAGCCCGACGTCGGGCCGTGGGCGCGCTCGCCGTGGGACCTGACCCGCTCGGCCGGTGGCTCGAGCGGGGGAGCGGCAGCAGCAGTCGCGGCCGGCATGGCGCCCGTCGCCCAGGGATCCGACGGCGGCGGGTCCATTCGCATCCCTGCGAGCGCCTGCGGTCTCGTCGGCCTGAAGACCTCGCGGGGCCTGGTGCCGTCCGGCCCCCTCCCGGAAGGGCTGGGCCGCCTCGCCGTCGACGGGCCGCTCGCCCGCACCGTCGCCGATGCCGCGGCCCTGCTGGATGCCATGACCGGGCGGGGCGGAGCGGACGCGCACCTGCGCGCGCTGGACGGTGAGCCCGGGCCCTTGCTGATCGGCCGCTACTGCCAGCCGGTCATCGCCGACGTGGCCGTGCACCCCGAGTGCCTGGCGGCGTACGAAGGCATGTCGGCCCTGCTCGAGGCGCTCGGCCACCGCCTGGTCGACATCGACGTGCCGTTCCCGCTCTCGGCCGTGCCGCACTTCGAGCGGGTGTGGGCCGCCGGGGCGGCATCCATCCCCATCGACCTCGCCCATGAGGACCGGCTGCGTCCGCTGACCCGCTGGCTGCGCGAGCGGGGCCGGGCCATGTCGTTCGAGGAGGTCATGGTCGAGGTCGACCGCATGGCCGAGACCGGGCGCGCGATGGTGGCATCGACCGCTCACCTGGACGCCATCCTCACGCCGACGCTGGCGACCTTGCCCACCCCGTTGGGCCACCTGCGCGACGACGCGGATCCGGCCGCGGACTTCGAGGCGCAGAAGGCCTTCACGCCCTTCACGTCTCCGTACAACATCAGCGGCCAGCCTGCCGTTAGTCTGCCTGTGCACTGGACGGACGAGGGGCTGCCGGTCGGCGTGCAGCTCGTCGGGCGTCCGATGGGCGACGCCGCGCTGCTGCGCCTCGCTGCGCAGGTGGAACGGGCCCAGCCGTGGGCCCACAGGTACCCGGAGGTCTGGTGAGCGAGCCCGACGCCCCCGCGTGGGCGCCCGTCCCTGAGGACATGGCCCGGCTCGCCGCAGCCCTGGGGGTTGCCACCGAGTACTGGGACCAGGCCGGCAACCACGTCGATGTCGGCGAGGCGACCGTCGCGGCGGTGCTGCGCGCTCTTCGGGTCGATGTCTCGACCCCGGAGTCGATCCAGGCCGCGCTGGACGAGCTGCGGCTGCGCGACTGGCGCCGCATGCTGCCGCCGGTGTACGTCATGCGGCAAGGCGCGGACCGCCGGCTGTGGGTGCACGTGCCGGATGGCACCCCCGTGCGAGTCCACGTAGCGACCGAGAACGGTGCCCGGATCGACCTCGACCAGATGGACTGGTGGGTCGATCCGGTCGACGTCGACGGGCAGCGGGTCGGTGAGGCCAGCTTCACGCTGCCCGCCAACCTACCGCTGGGCTGGCACGCGATCGTCGCGGAATCCACCGACGCCGAGGCAACGACCCCGTTGGTCGTGGCCCCCAACCACCTCCACCCGGCGGACATCGCCGGGGAGCGGCAGTGGGGCTTCATGACGCAGCTCTACGCCATGCGGTCGGCATCGTCGTGGGGCATGGGAGACCTCGACGACCTCGCCACGCTGGCCGCGTGGAGCGGCCGGGAGCTCGGCGCGGGGTTCGTCCTCATCAATCCCCTTCATGCCGCGTCACCGGTGCCGCCGATGTCGCCATCGCCGTACCTTCCCGTGACCAGGCGGTTCGCGAATCCGATGTACCTTCGGATCGAGGACATCCCGGAGACGAGCCGCCTGAGCCCGGCCGTCGCGGCGCGCATCGGGCAGCTGGCCGAGCAGTTGCGCCGGCTCAACCCCACCGACGACCTGCTTGACCGCGATGCCGTCTGGGCAGCCAAGCGGACAGCCCTTGAGGCGGTGCATTCCGCGGGCCGCACCCCCGAGCGCCAGGCCGCGCTGGACGAGTTCCTCGCCGAGCAGGGCCCCGGGCTGCGCGACTTCGCCACCTGGTGCGCGCTCAGCGACGTCCACGGCCCCGATCCGTCTGCCTGGCCCGCGGATCTGGGCCATCCGACGTCGCCCGCGGTCACCGCATTCCGGGACGCGCATGAGCGGGCCGTCGCCTTCCACTCGTGGATGCAGTGGCTCGTCGACGAGCAGCTCGCGATGACGCAGTCCGCGGCTCGAGCCGCCGGCATGGCCATCGGGGTCATGCACGATCTCGCGGTCGGAGTGCACCCCGAGGGTGCCGATGCCTGGGCGCTGCAGGACGTGCTCGCGGCGGGCGTCGGGGTCGGTGCGCCGCCGGACATGTACAACCAGATGGGCCAGAACTGGCACCAGCCGCCGTGGCGGCCCGACGCACTCGCCGAGGCCGCGTTCCTCCCGTTCCGGGACATGCTCCGCACGGTCCTCCACCACGCCGGCGGCCTGCGCATCGACCACGTCCTGGGCTTGTTCCGGCTCTGGTGGGTGCCCGACGGCTTCCCGGCCTACGCGGGGACGTTCGTCCGGCTGGACTACGACGCCATGCTGAGCGTGCTCATGCTCGAGGCGCACCGGGCCGGCGCCATCGTGGTGGGCGAGGACCTCGGCACCGTGGAGCCATGGGTGCAGGAGGCGCTGGCCGAGCGCGGGATCCTGGGGACCAGCATCCTGTGGTTCGAGACCGCCGAGGGCGGCGTGATCAAGGACCCGCCCACGTGGCGCCGCGACGTGCTGGCCAGCGTCACGGTCCATGACCTGCCGCCGACCGCCGGCTACCTGCGCGACGAGCACGTCCGGATCCGCAGCGAGCTCGGTCTGCTCACGACGCCGGAGCCCGTGGAGCGCGCACACGCCGACCGTGAGCGCGCGGCCTGGGCCGAGGTCATGCGCGCGCACGGGTGGCTTGGCCAGGATGTCGATCTCAGCACCGATGCGGGGATCGAGGAGTACGTCGTCGCGCTCCATCGCGCGGTGGCCGGCTCACCCGCACGGCTCATCGGGGTGGCCCTGCCCGATGTGATGGGCGACCGACGGGCGCAGAACCAGCCGGGCACCGACCAGGAGTACCCCAACTGGCGGGTGCCGATGACCGATGCCCAGGGCACGCCGGTGCTGCTCGAGGACGTCCTGGACCGGCCCGATCTGCTCGACAGAATCGTCGGTGCCGTGCGCGGGACCGTCGACTAGGCTGGCGCCGTGTCCGCCCTCCAAGCGCTGCTGGTGTTCGTGGGAATCCCTGTCGCACTGGCCGTGGTCACCTTCGGCCTCGTCTCCGCATCCGGCTGGACGCGCAGCGGCCGGGCGAGCGCGGACTATGCCGCCGGGCCATTCCTCGTGGTGAGCGATGTCGCCGTTCCCAACCCGTCGATCGTGCCCAGCGACAACCCGGATGCGGCAGTAGCGGGGGGTGGCGTCAGTGCCCACTGGTGAGGTCGTGGCCGGCTACGGGTTCCCGGCAGACGCGTCCAGCCCGTTGTCCGACGGCCAGCGTCGCGAGCTGTCCCGGATCGTGCAGCGGGCCCGCATGATCAGTGGCTACTGCTTCGGGGTGTTCGTCGGACCCCTTCCCGAGGGGCGGGTCTCGGCGGTAGCGCACCATCGCTCGCTGCCGGATCCGCGCTCGGCCGTCCTCGTCGCGGTCGACCCGGCGGCACGGGCCATCGAGATCGTGCTGGGCAGCACCGTGGCCATCGACCTCAGTACCCGCTCCTGCGAGCTCGCCGCGCTGTCGATGAAGTCCGCGTTCGCGGCTGACGACCTGGTGAACGGCCTGCGCGACGGCGTGACCCTCCTGGCCGAGCACGCGCGGCACCCGAAGGTGCTGCACCTCGACGACACGGCCTAGCCCGCCTTCCTTCGCGCGACCTTGAGGTTGGCGTGGGAACACCGCGCTGGAATCCACGCCAACCTCAAGGTCGGTGGTCAGGACTGGGCCAGCATCTGCCTCATCTTCTCGATCTCGGCCGTCTGGGACGTGACGATGGCCTCGAGCAGCGTGCGCAGCTCGGGATCATCGCCGTTGGCCAGCGGGTCCTGTGTCATCGCGATGGCTCCCTCGTGGTGGGCGATCATCAGCTCGAGGTACAGCCGGTCGAAGTCGGCCCCCTGGGCGGCCTGCAGCCGGTCCATGTCCTCGTCGCTGACCATCCCCGTCATCGCCATGCCGCCATGACCGGAGTGGTCGGCCATCGTCATGGGCACGCCCCAACGCTCGAGCATGGCTCGCATCTGGTTGATCTCCGGTGCCTGCGCCGCCGAGATGGCTGCGGCCAGCTCGAGCACCTCGGGGCTCGCTCCGTTCGCCGGCGCGAGCGCGGACATCTCGATGGCTTGCTCGTGGTGCGGGATCATCATCTGGGCGAACATGACGTCGCTCATGCTCGCGTCGTCATTGCCCATCATCTGGCCGGCGGCAGATCCCGGCACGGTCGGGCCGCCGTCGTGATTCATGGTGATCGTCGTGCAGCCGGCCAGGCCGGTCATGGCCAAGGCCGCGGCGGCGATGGTCAGGGTCATGCGTCGGTACATGGATGCTCCTTGAAGTCGTGCGTGCGGTGGGCGTGCGGACGGAGGCGACCTAGGTCGACTCAGGTCCGCCACACGCACAGCGACGCACGAAGAGGCAGGGGTGGCGATCGACCTCGGCTGGCCAGCAGGCCAGGCCCGGCCGACGGCTCCGATGGGGTGTCGGTCCGGCCCACGCGACGCATGCCGGCCACGAGGGCAAGGCCGGCGGCGAGCATGACGATGCAGGCCATCGCCGCATCGCCCTCGGCGCCCGTCGGGGCGACAAGCGCGGGGCCGCCAAGCGCGGCCGGGCTGGCGACGCCGGTGTCGACATGCCCGGGCACTGCTCCGCACGGCACGGCGGCCGACGCACTGCTCGCCGTCGCGCCATGCATGGCGAACAGCGCAGCGGCGGCCAGCAGCAGGAGGATCCGTCGGCGCCAGGGCACCTTGCCACGCTACCCCGGAGGGGTCCCGTGCGCCCTCCGACGACCTCGCCCCAACCCCGATGCCTCGTCACACGTGGCCGCGCCACGCCGATGGATTGCGGCCACGAGTGACGAGGCATCGGGGGTCAGCCCTGGGCGTCCCGGGCGCGGGCGCGCATCGCCCGCAGTACGCCGTCGCGGCCCTCGCCGATCAGCCGCCGCTGCCCGGCGTTGAGTTCGCCAGACAGATACGTGTCCGTCGCCGCGATGGTCTCGTCATCGACCAGGAGCATGGGGTACATGCCCACCGTGATGTCCTGGGCCATCTCCGTCGTGCGCTCCTGCCACACCCGCGGCAGCGACTCGAAGTAGCGGGAGCGGTACGGACGCAGCAGGTCGAGCTGGTCGCCTTGGACGAACCCGCCGATCGTGGCCTCGAGGATCGCGTTCGGCAGGTCGGTGCGATCGACGATGTCGGCCCACGCCAGTTCCTTCGCCTCGGCCGTGGGCCGGGCCGCACGGGCAAGGGCTGCCTGCCGCCGTCCCGTGGCGGTGTCGTCGGAGTCCAGTTCGCGCTCGATGGCGTCCACCTCGGCGCGGCCGGTGGCGGCCAGCCGCTGGAGCAGGAACCAGCGCAGGTCCGTGTCGATGGCCAGCCCCTCCCAGACGAGGGAGCCGTCGAGCAAGGCGGCGACGGCGTCGAGCTGGGCGCCGTCGGTGGCCGCGCCGACGAATGCCCGGGCGAAGGCCAGCTGGTGGTCGCTGCCCGGCGCCGCGGCCTCGGCCAGCGCCCGGGTGGCGTCCGCCAGCCGGGACAGGTACCCGGTGCGGTTCTCCGGCGCCGCGAACTGGTCCATGGCCAGCCGGAGCTGCCGCAGCACTCCCTGCACCACGCCTACGTCCGACTCGCGGCCAATCCCCGAGAGGACGAGGCGCAGGAAGTCGCCCGTGGACGCCTCCGCGTCGCGGGTCATGTCCCAGGCCGCCCCCCAGATCAGGGCACGGGCCAGCGGGTCGCTGAGGTCGCCGAGGTGCTCGGTGGCCGTGAGCCACGAGCGGGTGTCCAGCCGCACCTTGGCGAACGTCAGGTCGCCGTCGTTGACGAGCAGCAGGTCGGGCTGTGCGACTCCGGCGAGCTGCGCTACCTCGGTGCGGGCACCGATGACGTCCAGCTCGATGCGCTCGCGCAGGACGAGGCCCTCGGCGCCGAGGTCGTACAGGCCAAGCGCGATGCGGTGCGAGCGGAGGGTCGCCGCGACGCCCTCGGGCGACGACGGTGGCTCCTGCTCGATGCTGACGGACAGGTAGCGGCCGTCAGCGACGTCGACGACGGGGCGAAGCAGGTTGACGCCGCTGGTCTGCAGCCACTCGTGCGTCCAGCCGGACAGGTCGCGGCCGCTCGTGGCCTCCAGTTCGGAGAGGAGGTCGCGCAGCTCGGTGTTCTGCCAGGCGTGCTTGGTGAAGTAGTTGCGCACGCCCGCGAGGAACTGCTCCTCCCCGACCCACGCGACAAGCTGGCGCAGGGCCGATGCGCCCTTGGCGTACGTGATGCCGTCGAAGTTGACCCGCACCGCGTCGAGGTCGACCATGTCTGCCGCGATCGGGTGGGTGGACGGCAACTGGTCCTGCCGGT
>JAUXRN010000114.1 GCA_030681835.1 Actinomycetota bacterium | reverse complement strand
CCACGACCGCGTTGTGGAAGGACGCACGGCTCAGCACCTGGCTCGGGGTGCGCTGCTGCGCCACGAGCTCGACGGACAGGCGCCCGGTTCCGCGGGCGGCCTCCAGCAGCCGGGAGTCGGGGGCGGGGATGCCCGCGATGCCGGGGATCACGGTGCCCAAGGCCTCGGCCAGCAGTCCCATCGTCGATGCCGTGCCCATGGTGTTGCAGTGGCCGCGGCTGCGGATCATCGCCGACTCCGACCGCAGGAAGTCGTCCTGCGACAGGGTTCCGGCGCGCACCTCCTCCGACAGCCGCCATACATCGGTGCCGCACCCCAGGGCCGTGCCGCGGAAGGTGCCCGTGAGCATCGGACCGCCCGGCACGACCACGGCCGGCAGGTCGACCGAGGCGGCGGCCATGAGGAGCGCAGGGATGGTCTTGTCGCAGCCGCCGAGCAGCACGACACCGTCGATCGGGTTGGCCCGCAGCATCTCCTCCGTCGCCATGGCCGCGAGGTTGCGCCACAGCATCGCGGTCGGCCGCACCTGCGTCTCGCCGAGCGACATCACGGGCAGGTCCAGCGGGATCCCGCCCGCCTCGAGGATGCCCTCGCGGACGGACCCGGCGACCTCGTGCAGGTGCGCGTTGCAGGGCGTCAGCTCCGAGGCCGTGTTCGCGATGGCGATGTGCGGGCGGCCGGTGAAGGCGTCCGCGGGCAGCCCTCGCCTCATCCACGCCCGGTGGATGTAGCCGTTGCGGTCGTCCCCGCCGTACCACTGAGCGGTGCGCAGCTCGGTCATGGCGCGATCATCCCACCACCGAAGACGGGGCCTACGATCCGAAGCATGAGACTCATGCGCATCGGCGCGGCCGGGCAGGAGCGCCCGGCGGCGCTCGTCGACGAGGGCCAGTACGTCGACCTGTCGGATGTCGTGCCGGACCTCGACGAGGCCTTCCTCGGCAGCGGTGGCCTCGACCGGCTCCACGAGGTCGCAGCGGCGCGTATCGAGGTGGGGCAGGTGCTGTCCTTGGGGGACGTGCGGATCGGTTCCCCGATCGCGCGGCCGCACCAGATCCTGTGCATCGGCCTCAACTACAGCGACCACGCTGCCGAGACCGGACAGGCCGTGCCGGACGAGCCCATCCTCTTCACGAAGTCGCCGAACACCATGGCCGGACCGGACGACGACGTGCGGATCCCCCGCGGATCCACCAAGACCGACTGGGAGGTGGAGCTCGGCGTCGTCATCGGCCGGCGCGCCAGCTACCTGGACTCGGTCGACGATGCCCGCGCAGCGATCGCGGGGTACTGCGTCGTGAACGACGTCAGCGAGCGTGCCTTCCAGATGGAGCGCGGCGGGCAGTGGTCGAAGGGCAAGTCGGCGGAGACGTTCAACCCCTGCGGCCCCTGGCTGGTGACCCCGGACGAGGTACCCGACGTGCTTGCCCTGGATATGTGGCTCGACGTCAACGGCGTGCGCCGCCAGACCGGATCGACGTCCACGATGGTCTTCGACCCCTTCTTCCTCGTTCACTACCTGAGCCAGTTCCTCGTGCTCGAGCCGGGCGACCTCATCAACACGGGCACGCCGCCCGGAGTGGGCCTGGGCCTCAAGCCGCCCGTGTTCCTGGCGCCCGGTGACGTGATGGAACTGGGCATCACCGGGCTTGGCAGCCAGCGGCAGCAGGTCGTCGGGCCGCGGTGACGGAGGCAATGCGCGCCTTCATCGTCACGGGCCCGGGGGAGGCCGGCGTGCAGGAAGTCGAGCGGCCGGGCGCAGCGGCCGGGGAGGTCGTCGTCGACGTCGCCCGCGTCGGCGTCTGCGGCACCGACGTTGAGTTCTTCACCGGGGAGATGCAGTACCTGCACGACGGCTTCGCGCACTACCCGCTCCGGCTGGGCCACGAGTGGTGCGGCACTGTCTCCGCCACGGGGGCCGGGGTGGATGGCCGCTGGGTGGGCCGGCGAGTGGTGGGCGACACGATGCTGGGTTGCGGCGCGTGCCCTCGCTGCTCGCGGGGCCAGCAGCACGTGTGCGAGCAGCGCAGCGAGGTCGGCATCCGCAACGGCCGGCCCGGGGCGCTCGCCGATCAGGTGGCCGTGCCGGTGACGTCTCTGCATGCGCTGCCGGACTCGGTCGACGACGTGGCCGGCGCCCTCGTCGAGCCGGGCGGGAACGCATTGCGCGCGGCGATGGCTGCGGGGCTGGCGCCTGGCGACCGGGTCCTCGTGCTGGGCCCGGGGACGATCGGCCTGCTCACGGCCATGTTCGCGCGCGCCCAGGGTGCCGAGGTCCACCTGCTCGGCGAGACCGAGCAGTCGCTGGAGTTCGCCCGGTCCCTCGGCTTCGACCATGCGTGGCGTGAGCCCGCCCTGCCGGCGCTGCCGTTCGATGCGGTCATCGACGCGAGCAACGCTGCGTACCTGCCGGCCCTCGCACTGCAACTGGTCGAGCCGGGCAAGCGCGTCGTCTATATCGGCCTGGCCGGCAGCCACAGCCACATCGACACCCGGATCCTTGCCCTGAAGGACGTCACGGCGGTCGGCATCCTCAGCGGCTCGCCGGGGCTGGCCGGAGCGGTGGACGCCTATGCCTCCGGGGTCGTCGACCCGCGGCCGCTCGTCGCCGCGACGGTCGGGCTCGACGGAGTGGCTTCCGTGCTCGGTGGGCAGCGGCCCGCGGGTGCTGGTGATGGACCCAAGATCCACGTTGACCCGCGCCGCGTAGCAGCACAGGAGGAATGACATGGGTGACTTCGACGGGCTCGTCGCGATCGTGACCGGAGGGGCGAGCGGGCTCGGGGCCGCGACAGCGCGACTGCTGCACCAGCGTGGAGCCGCCGTGGCGGTGCTCGACCTCGTCACGGAGTCCGTCCCACCCGCGTACCTGCCCGTCGTGTGCGACGTCGCCGACACCGCCAGTGTCGATGCCGCCGTGGCGGCCGTCGTGGATCGGCTCGGCGGCATCGACGTCGTCGTGAACAACGCCGGCATCGGCGCGGCCGGCGACGTCGCGGCAAACGACGACGCGGAGTGGCTTCGGGTGCTGGACGTGAACGTCGTCGGCATGGCGCGGGTGGCCCGGGCTGCCCTGCCGTCCCTGCGGGTGTCCGCGCACCCGGCCATCGTCAACACCGGCTCGGTAGTCGCGGTCGTCGGCGTCCGCAACCGGGCCCTGTACAGCGCGAGCAAGGGCGCCGTCGCTGCGCTGACCCTTGCCATGGCGGCCGACCACGTGTCCGAGGGCATCCGTGTCAACGCCGTCGCGCCCGGGACGGCGGATACCCCGTGGGTCGAGCGACTGCTTCAGGCGTCGGGGGACGATGCCGAGGCCATGGCCGAGGCGCTGCGCAAGCGACAGCCGATGGGCCGCCTGGTCACCCCTGACGAAGTGGCGCACGCCATCGCCTACCTGGCCTCGCCGCTGTCGGGGTCGACGACCGGCACCATCCTCGGCGTCGACGGCGGGATGCACACCCTCCGGGTCTAGGCGTCACTCCGCGAGCGGGCAGTTGTTGCCGGCCGTGCGAGCAGCAACGACTGCCCACTCGGCGTAGGGGTCAGGTGGTGGCGGGCAGTTCCAGGGCAAGCACGGGTGTCGTGGTGGGCTGGGCTGACCCGCCTTCGGGCTCCAGAGTCACCCCGATCACGGCAGCGGTGCCCGGGTCGCCGTTGAGGAGCGCTGCCGCGTGCTCGCCCTGTGGCAGGAAACCGGCGGATGCCATCGTGCCGCCGGGCGTGATGTACCAGACCTGGTACGTCTGCCCCGGTGGCGCGGGAGCCAGGCCCTCCGTGACGAGGACGGCCTCCCCGCGGGCCTGCGACACGACCACGGCAGCCCGGGCCCCCGTGTCCGCCGAGCCGGTCACGGTGATGGCGTCGGGCGCGGTGAGCACGGCGTTGAGGTCCGCGGCGCTCGCGGTCAGCTGGGTTACCTGGTCCTGCAGGGTCACCGAGCGCCAGGCTGCTCCGACCATCGCCACTCCCAGCACGGCAGCGGCAACCATCAGCCACGTGGACGCCCGGCGGGTACGACGGACCGCGAGCTCGTCGACCGGGACGACGGGGGGAAGGGGTCGCACCGACGAGATCGCGGAAAGCACGGAGGCGCGCATCCGCTCAGGCGGCGCTACGGCGACGTCATCGGCCATGGCGGCCACGGCCGCGCCGAATGAGCGCAGCTCCTCGCGGCACGGCTCGCATGACTCCAGGTGTCGCTCGAACGCGGCCGCCTGCTCTGGCTCGAGCGCATCGAGCGTGTAGGCGCCGGCCAGCGCGTGGATGTCCGGGGCTTCCTCGGTCATTCCTCCACCCCCAAGGTGTCGCGCAACCGGATGATCCCGTCGCGCATGCGGGTCTTGATGGTTCCCAGCGGTACTCCGAGGAGCTCGGAGACTTCCTTGTACGTGTATCCGCCGTAGTACGCGAGCGTGAGCGCCTCCCGCTGCACGTCGGTGAGCGAGGCGAGGGCCTTGCGCACCCGAGCGGTGTCGAGCGACGACATCACTGCCTCGTCGACCACGTCGTACTCGGGGACCTCGGCCAGCACCGCGAACCGGGTGTCCCGCTCGCGGCTGCTCTCGGCGGAGCGCACCCGGTCGACGGCCCGCCGATGGGCGATGGTGAGGATCCAGGCGAGCACCCCGCCCCGCGAGGGGTCGAAGCGCGCCGATTGCCGCCACACGTCGAGGTAGGCCTCCTGGGCGACTTCCTCCGCCTGGGCCGGATCGCGCAGGACCCGCTTGACCAGTCCGTAGACGCGCGCGCTGGTCCGGTCGTACAGGTCGGCGAACGCCTGCTGGTCGCCGCGGCTGGACCTGGCGAGCAGTGCGGCGAGCTCGGCAGCCGCGTCCCCGCCCGGCGTGATGCCGGGCGGGGAGGCAGGCGAGGCGTCCATCGCCGTGAGTCTGGCACGCTCCACGATCAGGAGGGGAGCAGGACGCCGTCGATCAGGTACACCGTGGCGTTGGCCGTCGGCACGTTGCCGCAGACGACCGTCGCGGATCCGTTCACGGTGAAGTCCTCGCCTGAGCCCATCACCTCGAGCGTGCCCCCCTGGAGGGTCTCGTGCGTCCCGGCGAGCTGGTCGGGAGCAAGCTGGCCTGCCACGACGTGGTAGGTCAGCACGGTGGTGAGCAGGCCCGTCGGGTCGGCCAGCGCCTTGTCCAACGTCGCCTGGTCCATGGCCGCGAAGGCGTCATTGACCGGCGCGAAGACGGTGATCCCGTCGGCGGAGTTCAGTGAGTCGACCAGGCCGGCGGCGGAGACCGCGGTGACCAGGGTCGACAGGGCGGGGTTGTTCGATGCGGCGGTGGCGACGGGGTCGGTGGCCATGCCATCGAAGCTGCCCGGGCCGTCCGTCGGCACGGTGGCGCAGGCGGCGCCGAAGACCTGGTCGCCGGCCATCATCTCGGCCGTCGCCATCGCGGACGACTCCATGGCCGGTTCCGCGGGCATGGTGGACTCGCTGCTGGTGGACGAGCCGCAGGCGGCCAGCGCCAGCGGCACGGCGAGGATGGCCGCGGCAAGGCCGGCACGGCGGCGGGTACGCGTGGTGTTCATCGGATCTCCTGATCTCGTGGGTTCGCCGCCTGTTGCGGCTGTCAATGGTCATTCGTGGCCGGTGCGGCGGCGGATTGGTGCCACCCTTGGGAACATGGGGTTTTCCGTTCGGGCGGCGACTGCCGAGGACGCCGAGGGCATCGCCCGGGTGCACGTGTCGTCGTGGCAGGCGGCCTACGCCGGCCTTGTGCCCCAGGCCCAGCTCGACGCGCTGAGCTGGGAGGCGCGCCTGACCCGGTGGAGCGCGCAACTCGATGACGCTGGTGATCCCGGCTACCGGACCCTGGTGGCCCTCGACGGCACGGGCACGGTGGTCGCCTTCGCGACGTTCGGCCCGGCCCGTGACGCGGACCTGGGGGCACTCGGCAGTTACGAGGTGCTGGCCATCTATGCCGTGCCGGACGTGTGGGGCCGCGGGGTGGGCCGGGCGCTGCTCGCTGCCGTGGAGGATGCACTGCCGCCCGACGTGGACGTGGTGCTGTGGGTCCTGTCGGGTAACACCCGCGGCCGCGCCTTCTACGAGCGGTCCGGCTTTGTCGCCGATGGAACAGTCAAGGTCGAGGACGTAGGCGGCGCGCCGCTCGAGGAGATGCGCTACCGGCGCAGTGGGCCCCACGCCCGGTGCGCCGACACCAGCCGCTAGCGTCATTCCCGAGCCGGCGGAGTGACGCCACTTACTGGTGTCGGCGACGGACACCGGCGGCGGCTCAACCGACGTTGACCACGACTTCGTGCCAGCCCTGGGCACCGCTCGGGAATGGCGTGAGGCGCGCTTGCGGCTGCACCTCCCCGGTGGCGTCGGTCGCCCGAACGCGCAGGACGTGCCGGCCGGATGTCGCGTACCACGGGATCCACCACTGCCGCCAGGTGTCGATGCTCGGGGCGGCTCCGAGGCGAGCCGCCACCCATGGCTCGTCGTCGACCTGCACCTCGACCCGCTCGATTCCTCTGTGCTGCGCCCAGCACACCCCGGCGATCGCGATCGCTCCCGGTGCGACGGTGGACAGGGGGCGCGGCACCTCGATCCGGGCCATCGTGCGCACCGGGGCATCGGTCGCCCATCCGCGTTCGGTCCAGTAGGCCTCGCGTTGCGCGTACGTCGTTGCCTCGAGCGACACGAGCCACTTCGTGGCCGACACGAATCCGTAGAGCCCGGGGACGATCATGCGCGCAGGGAAGCCGTGCTCGGCGGGGAGCGGCTCTCCATTCATCGCGACGGCCACCAGTGCGTCCCGCCCGTCAGTGACGGCACCCATCGGCGTGCTTGCGGTCCATCCGTCGGTCGACCGCGAGAAGAGCTGGTCGGCTGCCCGGTCGACGCCCGCCCGGGCAAGCAGGTCCGAGAGGCGGACTCCCAGCCAGAGCGCGTTGCCCACGTACGGGCCGCCGACCTCGTTCGAGACGCAGGTCAGGGTCAGGTCGCGCTCCACCAGGGGCATCGCGAGGAGTTCGTCGTAGGACAGCGAGTAGGGCCGCTGCACCATCCCGCCGATGTCCAGGCGCCAGCCCGACGGATCGATGGCGGGTACGACCAGCGCCGTGTCGACCCGGTAGAAGTCATCGTTGGGCACCCGGAAGGGCGTGACGCCGTCAATGCGCACGTCGACGGCGTCGGCCAGGGCTGTCGCGGGCTCGCTCGGCGCGGGCAGGCGCACCGAGGCGCGTGCAGCAGTCACGTCGCGGAGCCGACCTCCGATCGCAGACCCGAGCGCGGCCACCGCCACGGCCCCGCCAGCGACGGCGAGCGAGCCAACCAGCACCGACCGCCGCGTCGGCGCCGCACCCCGGGCACCACCGCCTGGCACAGGCGTCAGGGCTGGCGGAGCCGGTCTGGTCAGCCAGCCGAGGACCGCGGCGGCAACCACGGCGCCAACGAGGGACGGGACGGCATCGATGGCGGAAGAAGCGGGCCGGGAGAGCGCCGCGACGGCACCCACGAGGGCGACGAGCGCCACGGCTGCGCAGCCTGCTGCGCGCGAGCGCCGCGCGAGCAGGCCGCACAAGGCGGCCACCAGCAGGAGCGTGGCAGCGATCCCGCCTAGGAGCACCGCCTTGTCGGCAGTGCCGAAGGTCGAGATGGCGAACTCCTTCAGCCACGCAGGGGTCAGGTCGATGAACGTCCCGCCGACCGCGATGAGAGGAGATCCGGCCGGGGCAAGGACGGACGCGAGGAGATGCGCTGATGCAACACCCGCTCCGACGGACGCGATCCCCGCAGCGCCCGCCGTTGCGACGTCGCCCAGGCGTCGGGTGGTCTGGCCTTCCGGGGTGTGCACACCAGTTGTTCGGAGCCGCTCCGGCCGCGGATTGCCCACGACGAGGTGCTATCCGCCGAAGATCGCCTCGACGTGCCCGCGCACCCCAGGCCGGCAGGTGAAGACCGCGCCGGCCAGCGGCTGGTCCGCGAGCTCGGCGTCCGTGAGGTGCTTGCGGGCCGTGGTGATGTAGAGATCGTCGAGGAGGTCGCCGCCGAAGCACAGGCTGGTGACCTGTGTCGTCGGGAGATCGATCACCTCGCTGAGCGAGCCGTCCCCTTGGTAGCGGCGGACCTGGCCGCCGCCGAAGGCCGCCACCCATACTCCGCCCTCGGCGTCGACCACGAGCCCATCGGGTACCCCGATCTCGCGATCGAGGGTGGCGAAGGGCCGGCGCGAGGACGCGAGCCCAGCGTCGGCGTCGTAGTCGAGGACGTCGATCCGGCCGGTGGGCGAATCGACGAAGTACATGAGCGAGCCGTCGGGGCTCCAGTCCACGCCATTGGGGATGGTGAGGCCGCCGATGACCCGATCGGCCGATCCGTCGGCGGCGATCCGGTACAGCGACCCCGCGCCCGGGGCCTCGTCGAACGCCAGCGTCCCCGCCCACAGCCGGCCCATGGGATCGCACCGTGAATCGTTCATGCGGTTCGTCCGGAGAGCGGCCTCGACAGGGGCGACGGGCTCCAGCGTCGTCCCGCCGTCATGGGTCAGGAAGATGCCATCACGCAGGGCCAGCACGAGTGCCCCGCCTGGCGCAAGGTTGACCGAGCCGAGTTCTTGGCCGATGGAGGTTGCCCGCAGCGCGCCCTGGTCGAGGCGGTAGAGCACGCCCGGCACGATGTCGACGAACACCAGGCTGCGGCCAGCCGCGTCCCACCGCGGGCTCTCACCGAGGAAGCAGGAGGGCTGGACCAGCACATCGGGCCGGGGCACCCGAGCACGGTACCGCCGGAGGCGTGCGAGGCTTCCGCCATGAGCCCCGAGGCCCAGAACGACCTTCGCCTGCTGAGGGCCTTCGAGCCGGTGGTGCGGCTGACCCAGGGGGAGTACTTCGTCCCGGTCAGGGTCGACGAGTACGTCCGCAGGTGCAGCCTGTGGACGCAGGGACCGGACGGCGTGCTCGCCAAGGTCGCCGATCCCGGCGCGCTTGACCTAGGCCTACTGGCGCAGTGGGGGGCGGCACTTGACGGTCCAGGGCAGTCGCTCAGCGCAGTGTCCGTGCAGGCCTCGCGGTGGCAGCGGATCAAGGGCTGGCGACGCACGGTGCGGCCGACGTTCCGCGCGGGCAACCGGCTGGCCGAGGTCGGCCTGTTCGCCCGGGTGATCGACACGCTCAGCCGGCTGTCCCTTCTGATTCGGGGTGCGGTGCCGGGCGGCAGCGCACTGGCCTCCCTCGAGATGCAGCAGGAGCATCTTCGCCCGGACGTGCCGGCCTACCACGGCCGCGTCGTCCGGTACGGGGGCTACATCGTGTGCCAGTACTGGTATTTCTACGCATTCAACAACTGGCGCTCCGGCTTCTCAGGTGTCAACGAGCACGAGGCCGACTGGGAGCAGGTGACCGTGTACCTCGACGGCATGGGCCCCGTGGACGAGCACGGGCTGCCGTATCCGAGGTGGGTTGTCTTCTCGGCGCATGACGAGACGGGCGACGACCTGCGTCGGCGATGGGACGATCCCGACCTCATGCTGGTCGAGGGCCGGCACCCGGTGGTCTTCGCGGGGGCCGGATCCCACTCGGGCGCCTACCTCGCCGGCGACTACCTCATCACCGTGGTGCCACCCCGGCTCGGCGGCATCGTGCCGGCCCTGCGACGGGCCGCGAAGGTGCTGACTCCGTGGACGCGCGCAGCGCAGGGATCGGGCCTGGGGATCCCGTACATCGACTACGCGCGCGGCGACGGCCTGGGCATCGGACCTGGCCAGGCCGCCTCGTGGTCGCCCGTCCTCATCGACGACGAGACGCCGTGGGTGCGCGACTATCGCGGTCTCTGGGGGCATGACACGCGGGACCGGCTGGGCGGCGAGCGGGGGCCGGCCGGCCCCCGCTACGAGCGAGACGCCAGCGTGCGGGCATCGTGGGGGGATCCGGTCGGCTGGGCCGGCCTTGCCAAGGTCGCTCCGAATCGCGAGGCGGAGCTCGAACTGGTTGCCCAGCGCCTCGACGAGATCGATGCCGAGCTTGTCGTGCTTGACGAATCCGCGGAGGGTGGCCGCCACGGCCTGGCCGCCCGGGCAGCGGGCCTGCCTCCCGGTGCTCCGGAGGTGAGGGCCCTGGAGGCCGAGGAGAGGCGGGTCAGCGGTGCACGGCTGGCGTCGGTGCGGTTGCGCGACGAGCGGGATCGGATGGTGCGGGCCTTGCGGGACGGCATCTCGCCGCCCGACCCGCACGCGCA